>NC_014933.1:3359343-3679124 GCF_000186225.1 Bacteroides helcogenes P 36-108
GGGAAAGTTGTCTATCGGAAAGACGCCAATATGATGAACAAACGAATAGAGTTTGTATTTTCTCAATTCAAGGAAAAATATGACGGTATTGAAGACAAGGAATGGCTCACCGCCCTGCAAATCAAACAAGTCGTAACCTCAAGGCAAAGACCGACACACACATCTTTTATAGAGTTTTGGAAAGGCAGAATTTCAGAGTTCAGGGAAGAAGGCAGGGATAGTTATGCAAAGATGAATGAGGAAACGATACGCATCTTCGTTAAAGCTGAGGGCGACGTGCCCATATCAGCCATCAATACATTGCTTATCGAGCACTTTAAGAAGTGGATGGGCAGAAAAGGATATGCCAATGGGAACATTGGACTTAGGCTAACCCATCTAAAAGCCAGGATTAACGAGCTAATAAAAAATGGAGCGATAAAAACAGAAATACACCCGTTCGCCTATACCAAAATCCCAACGGCAGAACCAAAAGAATGTGATTTGACGATAGACGAATTTAGAAAGATACAGAATACAGAAGTTGAGGGAAAACGAATGAACTTGGCAAAGGACATGATTCTGCTATCTTTTTATCTCTGCGGAATCAACCTAAAAGACTTGCTTTCTATAAACCTCAGTGGCGATGCCATTACTTACGAAAGAACTAAAACGATGCACTCAAAAACAGGAAAAGGAAACATCACCATACCGATACATGATTGTGCAAAATATATTATAGATAAATATATAAACAAGAAAGGCGTATTAGATTTAGGCTATTCCTATACTTACTCTAATCTACAAAAGTACATCAATCTCTGCATGAAGGAACTCAAAAAACACTTGGGCATCAGACAAACACTGTGTTTCTACTCCGCCCGTAAGACCTTCGCCCAGTTTGCTTCCGAACTTGGTGTATACCAGACGGTGTGATAGACTACTGTCTTGGGCACTCAGACAAAAGTAAGGGAATCATAAGGTACTACACCAAGGTCAAGTAGAAACAGGCGGAAATAGCAATCAATAGGGTGATAGACTACGTGAACAATCCGGAGAAATATCAGGACTTCATAGAAATGAGGGCGGACATTATGATGATGAAAGGATAAGAAGAAAGGGCAGCTTACCCGGCTGCCCCTCCTATCAATTCTTCCAGCCAATACAACCGGACAATTGTTGGGGTGTAAAACGGAATCGAAAGATAAACCCATATAATAGTAAAATCATTCAGTTTCCTATTGCAGATTCTCAATCATACCATTTCCCAAATACAGAAGCCAAGGTTTAGAATTATCTTCCCAAATATAAACTTGAGCTACAAAACCTTCCTCAAAAGACTCTATAGATTCATCTTGAGGAAATTCAACAATATAATAAACTTGACCATTCTTAGTGCCATAAAAAGGACTATCTTTAGGTTCTTCCAATTCTTCTTTTTTCGATTTAAAATGAATCACCTGTTTTGAAATCATAGGTTTTCCATACTCTAATAGATATTCAGGAGCTTTTTTTTCTAATACTTTCTTAGAAATACTAATTAATAGACTATCTCTTTTATCTTTAGAAAGAGGTCTCAATGACTGTCCACAAAGAGGTGTTAATAATAGCACTGCTATTACTGACAATAAGCTCTTAATAATTACTGTTTTCATATTTTTATTTTTTAGGGATGTATGTATATATCTTTCTATCTGCATCAGAAGCATGTCCTCCTGTTACATAAAAAACACCATTTTGATTACTCTTTTCTCCGACATAATCATAAACAATAATAAGTATCTTATTCCTATCGGCATTTGCTATATCTTCTTTAGAAGGGCCAGCTTTTCTTTTCATGCCTTTCATTTCAGACATTGGGGTATGTGTATGGAAAGAGGCGACCGGCTTTGCTGTAATAGGCACTCCGTTCACAGAAGGAGATTTGTCTCCAAGGTTCATATTACCTCTTGCTTTTCCGTTATTCTTCACTGCCGCACCATATCTTTTTTTACCTATATAATATTGCTTCTTCACAGGATCATAATAAATCCAAAAGCCAACTTCTTGCCTTTGAGTTTTAGTAGAATGCTTCAGCATGTCACTCCAAGCTTCCTCCAAAGCCTTTTTTACAGTTGCATCTCTTATTACTTCTTCAAGGTTCGGTAAAGAAGCTGATTGCTGTGGAGAAGACACAGAAGATGAACCACTCCTTTGAGGAGAAAAAATGTCATCAAGTCCAGGCAGTTCCTTCGGAAGTGCAAAGGGAATATTTTTCTGGGGATGTTTAAAAGGATCCTCAGAAGGCGTCGGCCGCTTACCGATAATGGTTACCTCAGGTAATAAATAACTAGAACCTAATGGACTGTTCTTAAAAATGTTTTTAGTTTCAAGAGTTGACATATCTATTTCACTGTCACAATTGAATAGAAAGCCTGAACGAGTATTGGCCAATACATCTTCTGGGAAATTATGTAAATACCCAACGAGGTCCCTCCGAGCGCCATCAATAATACGTAATATTTTTAAGCGTTCTTTCAGAAAAGAGTCAAACCCAGAATATTCCTCTGGAAGCCTTACCATATACAAGTAGACATCGTTCGAAGCGCGGGCTATTATTAAATAAGAGCATGTATCAGCCGTTATATCTACTACAGGAACGTAATATGAAACTGTATCGCTCCGCTCCCTTATAATCCGCGCGACATCCCAGTCCGGATAAGCGTAAAGGTTCCGTAAATCCGGATTAATATTTAAAAATTCATTTAATTGATTACCGGCAACCTGCATTGTCCATTTTTCCTTATCCTGTTGAGGTTCCTGTTCTTCATAACATGAACAGAGAAACAGAAAGGGAAGTATTGTAGCAATAGCATACAATAACCTTTTTATTCTCATATAAAACAAATTATTAATTAATACTACAAATCTTAATACAAGCGCTTGATATTAATAATACAATTCATGTTAAAACCATACTCAAAGCAAAGCGCAAAAAGAAGTTAAAACCTTATGATTCTTTCAATAGGCAGAAAATAGCGTTAACATAGATTTATTATAAAGACAGACATATTACATCAGTTCCTTATTGGACGAAAGCAATATTATCTAAACAGTAAATGATAGCATACTCTCTTAAACGGAGAAAAGGTCCGGATAAATATTATTAGCCGGCCAAGTACCAGAAAACGTACAAATAGAAATTATCTTTCCCTAAAATATCCAGCCTGCAAGTCAAGCCCCCAATGCTTCTTCTTAGGCACAACGGTATGATAAATATCATTCGTCACGGCCTATAGATGCTTCCAGAGGCCATAAAAATATGAAATACCCAAATTACAATTTGTACAAATTATCCAAATTGAATAAAAAAACATGCATAAAACATACAATGAGAATATATTTAGGATATGTTCACACTCATGGCATGGAAGAAAAACATATATATGATATTTTTGCTAATGCTAAGTACTTTATGAATACTGAACTCTGTGCAGTCTGGGAAGATCTAAGCAGAGTTTTTTGTTTGCTATGACATCCCTCTCCCTAAGTGTAAGGAGGGGGATGTTTTTATATCAGAGAGCTTAACTCAAAAAGGGAGTAGAGCAAATATACCTCCAATGACAACCGCTGCAACAAAAAAATATCCCGGCTCATTGCTACGAACCGGGATAACAAACTAAATAGAGAGACAAAGCAGAACTATCATTCAACAGATTCACCCTTTTCGTTCAGAAGAACTGTCACATCTTCAGTGGACTGGTCTTCCTTAGTGATTGTGAGCACAACCTTATAAACCTTGCCAGTCTCTTTCTCAGAGACGAAAGCCTCCTTTATTACAGCTCCTTCATAATTTTTACCCAAAGATTCCAAAACAGCTTGAGGCAAATCCTTCACATCGATCTTCGTAAACTCGTCCTGGGGAGACTGTGCCGTTTCTACACCTGTTGCGTTGTTGACTTCCTGTGCAAACACTACTGAACTACCTAATCCCATAATCATTGCCAATGCTACCAATACCTTTTTCATAATCATAATTTTTAATGGATATTTAATTTAATTGTTTCTCGTATTAATTATAAAACAAAATGAATGCCAAAGTAAGGGGAATAGCATAATTTGCTGTGGGAAAACAATTTATCCATTACAGGAAAAATCATAATTCGTGGAAAAGTGTGGAATTGAGCACCATAAATGGGGAATAATTACACAAATGGTAATAGTCCTGTCCATATATCTGGGACAATCACTATTTACTGATCTTTACGATCTCGCTATACTCAATTTCAGACTTCGGATTGAAGTTCACAACCTCCTGTCGGAAGCCCTTTACTCCCCACCTCCACCAAAGAAACCGATGCTTATAAATAGCATGTACAATCTGTGCAATACTGTCCCTTGATTCAATAGTCATTGAACTGTCAGCCATACAAGCATCCACTCGCAACCATTTATCATGATAATGAAAACACCCGACCGTATCAATCTTATAGACAAGACTATCTTTAGTCTTAATTTCTACCTTAGTAATATATTCCACATCTTTAGGTCGTAATTTTAATTCCTTGATGAGTTTGGCATCCTCTGCCCGATACTTCTTTAATTCTTTAACGGTGAGGTTTAAGGAAGACATCGAGGCAACATTCAAACTGTCTTTCATCTTATAACGCTTCACTTCGCCCATGAGAGCTTCAATATTGCCTGTCTGCCGGTCACGTTCTGCCCGGAGTATATGATTCTGCTGAAAGAGAACAAAAATCACGGTTAGCAATACAACTAATATCCAAGGTAATGTTTTCATTCTTCTATTTTTCTATTATGAACTTTCTCCGAAATAAGACGTTACTATGAAGAACTAATCTGTAAATATTCATACCAGGACGGCTTTCCGCTGTGAAGCACATAGCCGTCCTTCCTTCTACAGCCCCCATCCCGCCTCCACATCCGGCATTACGGCGGGAACTCCATTCTCAACTTGTGAGATTGCAGCCGCGAAAGCGCACATAGTGGCGCGGTCGTCCACACAGGGCACGTAGCTTTCGGGCACTTGCATCTCCAGGCACACCCGCCGGATGTAGGCGGCGGTGTCGTTCTCCGAAGGTGGCGCCCAGCGGCGGATGAAGTCGGCCACCGTGCGACAGCCATTCAGGCGGTGGTAGTTCTGCAGCAGCTTCATCAGGGCTCGGTAGCCGTAGGACATACTGCGGAACTGGCAGAAAGCCTTGTCCTTCGAGGGACGGACCTCCCCCTGCCACAAAGTGCGCGATAGGCGGATGTTGCCAGGATTATTGTTTCTAAGACCACGGGGTAAAACTGTCATTTCAAACCTCCTCTCATTTTAAACAGATCCTTCAGATAACCGAAGGCCTCGGTAGTCAGGAAAGAATAAATGAAAGCTATCGCCTTGTTGCGAGGCCAAAGGGAATGCGCATTGCGAAATATGTTCGTCACATAGAAAAGGCTGACGACCCATGTACCCCATTTGGCTATGGTGAACACCAATTCACGCTCATCATAGCCGGTTGTAGCCAAAGAGATTACAAAAAGGACAGCAAAGATAAATCCTAATTGTTTGGCGGCGGTAAACGCCTTTTTAAACCTGAAGTCATTCCCGGCATTCTTGTCAGCGGCTATACCCATAATGATGTTAAAGGTCCAGACAGACATAAGAACGAGAATCGCTACAGATAGAGGCTGGAAAGCCGCAAGAAGCAAAGCAAGAAGCCAGGTTCCGAATTGTTTCATCATTTCATCCATTTTATCTACATATATTAATTAACTTTCCATGACAAGCAAAGTCTCCACTTTCTCTTTGATTTCAGCCATGTTTCCAGGCATTTGAACACTCATGCTGAAATGTCCGTCCCTGATACTCGCACTGCCGACTACATTGTCATTGTCAACAATGTTATAGCTGATACTTGTCACTTCTTCCGTTTTCTTGCCACCTTCATAATTGCGGGTGACTGTTTCGTTTACTTTTACTAATTCCATAATATTCTTATTTTTTTAAGTTATTAATAATATCATCCAAGACAGGAAACAGAACCTCATGCACAACTGCACCGAAGGCTTGTTCGACATAAACTCTCAAGGCGGAAGCACTTTTTGAATCCAGCTCCAGGCTCCCGGTTTTGTACAGCCTCCGGGCCATTTCCAGCTCACCAAGATCTTTTGTCTTATTATAGATATAGTTGGCAAGACCTTGATAGTCCATGTCAACCTTTTCCATACTACCGTCAATCTTCTTGACCGTCACTGTTCTAAAATCAATTTTCTTCATTATTACATTATTTATCAGTTATTATTTTAAGAATCCGTCCACCAGGAGCACATGGCCTGCCAATATGCACCGTCATAGACAAGTCTTGCAATGTTGAAGCCGGGAATATAAATCTCTGTGCGGTAATCCTGGTTACAACGGATCGACTTGCCATTACCTCTGATGCCCACACCCCCACCGCTGTCTTTCTTTATGTACACAATTTTTCCGGGTGTGGGCGAGGCAGGCAGGGTAATGTTGATATGCGAGCTATTGGTACACGTAATCCAGGTGTCATCATTGGTACACGTATAAAAACTGCTTGTCCGTACTGCCTTTACGCTCAAGCCGCCGATACGGGTAGAGCCGATGAAATCAATAAGCTCACCGGTACGGGCGGTAAATGTGCAGTTACCGTAGCTTTCGATGGCTTTTCCACTTCCGAAATCATGCCGGCGATTGATTCATTTTCCTTCTCAATCTTTTGCTCCGCTGATTCGGGAGGGGGCACGCCTTTGAAGCCGTCATTTGCGAACTCCTGTTTCAAGTCCTTGAAATAAGCGTCCAAGTCCTCATCGTCCTTGATGGCACACCTCTTGGCGTAGTTTTCGGGAATACCATACTCCTTAGCCTTTGCCAAAATCTGCTCCTGACGGGTGACTTGCGCCTTTTCCTGCTTCAACGTGGAAACTTCCGTCAAAAGGCTCTTGTTGGAATCAATCAAGGATTGCGCCCATGCAGGCACATCGTCTTTCTTTTCTTCCGTTGTGGTAGTAATGGTAGTCTCGGCTGGCTTACCGTCTTTAAAGTTATGCTTCTTCTCGTAGTTAGCCACTGCGGTTTTGGAAGCATCCCCGGCACGGAAATCACCATAGGAATTAAGCACGTCCGAAAAGCTGATACCCTCAACAATGGAGTTTACCTTTGTCTCGTCCGTTACGCCCTCTGCCTTTTTAGTGGCAATTCGGGTGAGAAAAGCAGTATCTATACCCGGAAACTTCGTTTGTAGTCCTGCTAAGATTTGTTCTAAGATTGTCATACCGTATGAATTTGAATTATAATTTCATACGGTAAATTTCGCCATTAATGAAGTGAGTGAAAAATAATTGGATAGGCGATACACAACAATGAAACGATTGTCGTAAAATGGCATAAAAAAAGCGTGACCGAAGCCACGCCCAAACAAATATTATTATCTTATCAGAAACCCAGTATCGCAGATGGAGGAATATTCAGCACTCTACACAGCAACCTCGCAATTTTGAGAGTAGGCTCTGAACGACCAGAAATATAATCATTCACCCGTGAGGGACTTATTCCAATCTCACCAGCAAGTTGCTTCTGACTCATTCCTTTTTCTTCAAGAGATAACTCTATCAATTCTGCAACAGTTGGTTTTTCTATCGGATAATGTTCTTTTTCGTAAGCTATCACAATATCAGACATAACGGAGAGTTCCACTGCATTCTTATCATTTGCAGGAGTATTATCATCAACCAATGGCAGAAGTTCTTCTACTCTTGCCAAAGCAAATTCATATTGTTCTTTACTAACTTTATTCATATCCTGTATCTTAAATGGTTAAACAATCTATTTTATCATATTCTTTATGAGTGCACACTTTCCGAATAAAAATATAGCCCATTGTAAACTTTACAACTACTATCAGTCAATAATTGTTACCTCTAATGTTGAATACATAGTGCTGATTGCCTACATAATCAGCGGCAGGAAAATCTACTTTAATATCAGATAGGTTTTTCCATTCTGCTTTTTCTGCTATATCATACCAACGTTCTAAAGCTATGCGTGAATCTTCATAACCTTTCGTTTGGTAAAACTCTTTCAATTTCTTATGTGATACAATTCTCATATCTCATTTATTTGATGCAAAAATACGAATTAATTTTGAATTGTAAAACTTTTCCAGCATATATATATTATAAAATAGGATTTGTCAATAAAAAAGCGGAACAAAATAAGCTCCGCTCAATAGTACGATAAAAACATGAAGTAATGAATTATCCCTTTAGATTAGGAGAAGTCGCATTATCATTCTTGGTAGCCTGTTCCTCTTTTATCTCTGCAAGCTCGTCCTCTACTCTGTCCGCGTTCCCGGCAAACATGATACCTTCACGTGTAGACCAAATACCACCACGCACAGCGGAGACAGCATTAGTAACCTTGTCATTCAAGTCGTCAATCATATACGGAACGACTTCTGTTTCTATATCAATCGTCTGTGCAGCCTTGCTGAACTTGGTTGGATTAATAGCCCCTAAAGCGGAGACAATGAAATTCACACGCCTTTGCAGAAACTCTCCGATAACTTCACCGTGATTCTCAACACTCATATGTGCGCCCATGAACATAAAGCGGAAAGCCGTGCCAGATGCCTTACCAACACCTTTCAAGGTTTCAAAAGAAATACGTGGAGTGTTCGACATATCGTATGCCATATTAGTCAGAGTTTCCGCTTCAAATTTTACCGTATCCGGAACTTGGTTCCACGTCAGATATTGGGCATCCGCACCTTCTCCTGTGAGTTTGACCATTCTATCCTTAACTTTGCCCATGAATCCCTCTACATCGCCAATCAACTTCAAAAGAGGGAAGAAATGATAATCTATGCAGTCGACATAATTGAAAAGAAGCTTCTCTAACCGTACGCGGAAGGTCTTAATCTTCTTGCAATATTGCTCAGGACGGTAAGCATAGATAACCGGTAGCTTTGGGAACCCATGAGCAAAAGAAGTTCTTTCCTCATACCCCTTAGACAAATCCCATTGATAAACTGACTTGTCTGTGATAGTCATAAAGCAGGTGACTTCCGAATCATCCATGAGCTTCTTTTTGTACTCACGTGAGAAAGCTATAAAATCCCCTTCATCGTTGAAGAACGGATATAGCTTATCACCTCTGAATGGAGACCACAACACGCTTTTCAGTTTCTTGATAGGCTTTACCTTGCCTCCAAAGGTGGTCTTTACTTTCTTCCAAAACTTTGCCCAGAACGAATCATCATCGGTCACATACCAATATTCCGCTACTTCCTGCTCGGATAGCCAGGAACGGACTATCTTCTTGTTCTGATACTTGATTTTATTGGACTTGAATACAGTTTTGACCGCATCCAGCAGTTTCTTTTCATCATCATCAGTCGGAGTGCAATCCATAGACGGTTCTGTGCCGACCGTGAAAGCTGTTTGGATGTTCACGATGTCCTGCTCCAAAGGAATAGAGATACGGTTCACCGGTTCGGTCTTATACTTTGCTTCGATTTCATAAGTCTTACCAGTTTTTTCATCGAAGTGCTTCTCTGCTTCCTTTTCAAGAACCTTTCTGTCCGGGTACTTCTCTTTGTCAACCATGATTTCATGGCGTTCCGGATTCCAATCATCCCAAAGCTTACAACTGTCGGGAAGTTCAGTTTTCCTACCTTTCTTCAAATAGCTTATTTTCTGCCCAATATCAGGCAATGCTAATATTTCTTCTAAACTCAATGGCATAGTTTATATTTTTAGTGTGTGAATATTCCTGTTAAATCTTTCGGCTTCTGAATTTTGCCAAGAATAACCCCATATACATAATACCTAAAGGCATCGCATAGGTGGTCAGCTTGACCGTCCGCAGGTTGATTTATATATCTTCCGTCTTTGTCCTTATCCCAAACATACTTTCTCAATTCGTTTTGGAGATTGTAAGAACGTTCAGTAACGAAAATATTGAACTCTTTGGCTTTCTCTATCCCTGCCACGATAGAGCCTGCACCTTTTTCTACCGGATAAATTCGTATTCGTGAGTTTTAGTACCTGCCAAGATTTCATCAAAATACTTCTGTTTGATACTTAATGTGAGAATGTTCATAATCGTGTCGTTTTTTAAATTAATATTCATAGTTGCGGGGGATGAATTCGAATCACCGACCTCTACCAAGTCAAAGTAGCGAGCTGACCACGGCTCTACCCCGCGATTGTACCTCAAAGGTACAACCACAGCCAAAGATAACGAAATGTCTTCAATCGTTATACACGACAATCGGTTTATTGTCATGAACTAAGCCATTTATCACGCCTTTCTCTGCACGCCTCTAAGGTAGGCGCACAACAGGCAAAAAGTTCACCACTTTCAGTGCGATAGTCGTACTGGTCAACTTGGTAGTGTAGGTAGTGTAATTCTCTTTACCGGGTTGGCATACGCTGCAACCTCTTTCGTCGTTAATAGAGTTCATAATCACTATATTTAAAGTTTCGCATTCAATCTTTCTTCACTCGTATAAGCCACTATAAGCCCAGTTTCATCATGCTGTATCGTGACATATTTTTCACCCCTCTCTATAGTGGTAAAGTCGTACATAGAACATAACTTACCCAATACTTTGCCCAGTTGCTTCATCAATGGGGCTTCAGGGCTGATAACTAAAACTAAATCCGCTTTCATAATCGTGTGTATTGTGGTAGCCCGAAGGCTACCGGATTAAACTTAATTCAAAAATGATTCTATCAGTTTCTTTTCGCTACTTACCCAAATACCACCTTTACCAAGCCATTTCTCAGAGTAACCGCCACCGTCTTGGATAAATCTCTTCATCGAGTTGTATTCTTTACCATCAATGCTAATCATAATTTTAAAATATCTTGCAAATAGCCATTATGCCTTTATATTTTTGTGAAGGCATTGAGTTGTCTTCTAATAACGAACTGTGCAAAACATTGTATTCTACTCTTGTACTTTCACCGTTTACTTTAATTGACTTAATCATAATCTTCTTATTGCGCAGGGCTTTCGCCCTGCTGGATTAAACTTATGCTATATTTAATCTCTTAACTCTCATTTCGTTGAGTTCTGCTGCCACCTTATTAGCTGCTTCTTCTTTCACTTCTAAAGATGCCATGTTCTTATCATAACCATCTATTACCATATAATAATCTCTTGACTTCTTTACGTAAAACTCATTAGCTTTATGCTGCTTCATGTAACTTGTTGCCTTCATATCTTATATGTTTTAATTGTTATTACTTCGTTTCTGATGATGCAAATGCAATGATTAAAATCATACAATAAACAAATATATGTTATAATCGCATGATTATTATCATATATTAACAGAAAACATATAAGTATGATTATAATCTAAATATATTTTAATAAGAATGACTATATTCAATCAAAACAGCCAATTTTCATTTGCTTATTCAATTTTTACAGCTATATTTGCAACTGATTTAAATCATACGCACATGGAAGTAAAGACAATAATCAAGCAAAGGGGTTTCACAATGGAAGCCGTTGCAAAAAAAATGGGAATAACAAGAGTTACGCTCGCCCAGAACCTTAGTAGAAATCCAACAGTAGGAACATTACAGAAAATAGCAGATGTTATAGGATGTAAGGTTGGAGATTTTTTTGCTGATGAAATAAATATAGATAAAGATGAACTCACCGCCCTAATCCAACACAAAGGAGACTTCTACAAAGCCAATACAATAGAGGAGTTAAAGAAAATTGTGGCTGAGATAGAAGAAAAAGCCTATTAAAGTTTCCAATAACGGAAACTTTAATTATATTTGCAACATTAAACAGCAATAGAATGGAACAAAAACCGAAATTTCAAGTAGTCTATATGCAAGAAGCAATAGAGTTTCTTCAATCTCTGAACGAGAAAGTTAGAGACAAAATAGCCTATAATATCGGAAAGAGTATGCTTGTTTTAGATAAGGAACTTTTTAAGAAATTAGACAATACGGATATATGGGAGTTCAGAACCATATATAACGGGATGGCATACAGGTTGCTTGCATTTTGGGACACAGATACCGATACTTTGGTAGTGGCTACTCACGGATTTACAAAGAAAAGCCAAAAGACACCACCGAAAGAAATAGCGAAAGCACAAGAAATAAGAAAAAAATACTTTAACTCTAAAAATAAATAGTCATGGCTAAAATGAAGTTATATACCCACGAAGAAATGTTAGATGCCGTAGTAGGTGCTAAAGGTACTCCAAGACGGAACAAATACGAAACAGATATAAATAACTTCCTCATTGGAGAAGCTATCAAACAGGCAAGAGAATCGAAGAATCTTACACAAGAGCAACTCGGAGAACTCATGGGAGTTCAAAAGGCTCAAATTTCCAAGATAGAAAGCGGAAAAAGCGTTACTTTCTCTACAATAGTAAGAGCTTTTAAAGCTATGGGAGTAAAATCCGCTAACCTTGAATTAGGTTCTTTGGGAAAAGTAGCATTATGGTAATAACCAACTATGGATAAAAAAGAACTATTTATTTGCGAATGCAACAGCATCGAACATCAGATGATTATGTCTTATTTCGATGATGAGAAAGAAGTATATTGTAGCGTGCACCTAAAGCCTGAAAGAAATGTATTCAAACGCATTATCCATGCAGTAAAGTACTTATTCGGACATCGGAGCATATACGGAGATTTTGACGAATTTATATTCAATCCTGAAGATGTGGAAAGGCTGCAAAGCGTAGTTGACCATTTGAGAATAGAAAAGCCGGAGCACTAAACCCCGGCTTTCAATTGATTAGCCCTTTGAATCTTAACCGATTTACGATTTCGGTGTAAAGATACTCTATATCTCTACTAAAATCCCCATAATTCTGATAGAGAAACACGACATCAGCACAGTTGTCGGAAATTGTACATTCAGACTGGATGCCAAGAACCTTTGCGATTTCAGGTCGTAGTCCGGCAGTCATTTTCCCGCCGGCAAGAGAGCTTGGAGAAAACAGATACAAGATGATGAATATAAACTTCTTCCGCTGTGTCACACTGTCAACATTTGGCGGGCATCCCTTCTCATTCAGTAACTCAATGAATATTCCATAGATTTCACGGATAAGGCTTTTGTCTTTCAATAGCGGTGATGTCAAAGCGCTTTCTTCCCCTGAAATTACAATCATCGTCCAATACCCGGAGGAATACTTTTCCATAATCCCTGAATTTAGAATGTTGCTCGTCATCGAGAGCAACAGCTTTTACCGTTACTCCTCTTCTGTCAACGTATTTAACAATTACACCTTTTCTCATATTATGATTGGTTATTCCGTTAAATTCAAACTTTGATTTACGAAATAAGGCTTACCAGCTAATATTCTTACACTTAATTTGCGATTATTCAAGCCGATAATCACAACTGCATCACTAAATACTGTAGCAAACTCTTCTCCATCTTCCAACTTTGCATCCTGACCGAATTCGGCTTCAAATTGCTCCATTGCCAAATCAATGACTTTCTTTATTTCCATATTATTTTTTTATGATGACATTATTAAACTTCGCAATACGTCAACAGCACCCTGTCACAATGCATCGCATTCCTTATCTCGTCCCTGAACTTCTCTAAATCGGAAGTCTCAAGTTCCTCACAGATAACAAGCTTTGAATCACCCGTGATTATCTCTTGCTTTAAAATCAAGTATTTCATACGGCATCATCCAACAAATCAAACAATGTCGGGGCACTCACTTCCATTTCAGCTTCATAGAGGTATGAAAGGCTGTCCTTCCAATAATCGTAATTGAGTTCGGTAGAAAGCCCTTTACGTCCCAGTCTAATGGCACAATAAGGTACAGTGCCGATACCTCCGAACGGGTCAAATACCAATCTCCTTTATTGGAATACCGTTCAATCAATCTTTCCACAATATCGAGTTGAAGCGGGCAGATGTGATTCTGGCGTTTCTTCTGCGACTGCTTAGTATTAAGCGTTCGCATCCGGGTAACATCGTCCCATATCCACGGTTTTTTGCTTACCGGGTCAACGGCCATGAATGTCTTAGGTAACTTCCCATAAGCTTCCAATTCTTCCGCAAAGGCAACATGTTCTTCATAGTTGTAGATATGTTCATGCTCGTAGTTTCTGAACAGGTGGCGTATCTTGTCGATACCCGCACCTTTCATGTCCTCATAGCTCAACAGTGAGTTACCGGACGACTTCCAGCTTGCATGGGCATCTATCTGCCAACGGGCAAGCGAGTATTCGCTCTTATCCTTAGTCACAGGCAAATCTGCATAAGCTCGTGAGGTATCGGAAGGCAACTTACGGAAAAGAAGCACATATTCCGGACAACCGATACCCATCTTCGAGCCGTCCTTGCACATTTCTGTATAGCCCAAACAATACTTGTTACTATCAAGTCAACGGAATTATTATCCATTTTCTGACATTCTAATACATTGTCATTGTTGATAGCTCTCCAAAGTTTACCGGGCTTCTCTTCACGGCTGGCGAACATCCACCGCATCATCTTTTCCTCGGCCTGTAAACCGAACAGACCGTTTTCACGGACTATACCGGTCATCTTGGCTACCATCTCACGGTGTTGCGCCCATTTATGCATAAAGCTCTTGTATATCTCACCTTCACTTTCAGCATAGACGAGATAGAGGTCAACCGGATGCTGCTGCATGAAGCGGTAAATACGGGCTATTGCCTGAAACTTGTCATTAAAGCGATAATCAATAAACCTGATTGCCTTATGGCAGTGGTACTGGAAGTTAAGGCCTTCACCCAACATCTCAGGTTTGGCGGCCAGATATTTCAGACGGCCGTCCTTGAAGTCCGCTATCACCTTGTCGGCTTCATCATCATCCTGTGAGCCATATACAGCCTTACAGCCGGCTATTGCATCGCATAGAGCCTTCCGTTCATTTTCCAAGTCGTGCCACAAAAGGAAATAGTCGTCCTTGTTTTCAGGACGAGACACACATTCTTTCACTATTACAGCAATACATATATAAGTAATAGGATAGAAATCCCTCACATCACACTGAAAGACCTCCGAGAAGATAAATACTTCTCCAGCCATCCACTTATTAGAAAGAACTTTCAAGGGGTAAACGGATGGTCTATGAGCAACGAGGATTATTCAGAACTTCTGCGTATGATACGAGCAAAAGGATTCAATACAGAAACCTTGTCAAAGCTATACGCCCCGACATTGCCTAAAGGAATAGTTATAGAGTGCGAGCATGATGTGGAACTCCAATTATTAGAACCGTTATTAAACTCTATGAGATGGTATGAAAATAAAGACTTCATTCGGCAGCTAACAATTCAAGCAGGAAGAGGGCATCGAGTGTTTCCGTCTTATGCGATAAGGAAGGTTTGATTGTGTATGAGAAGAAAGACAGCTTCGACCGGGACGTATATAGAAAATTCCATTGGGGAGAATTTGAGAATCCTGATGTATTCAACGAATTAAATAACAAACTAAATATTTAAGATTATGATTGACTTTCTAACCATCGTACTCCTCGTATTCGGAGTCCTGCAAATCATCCTCTTCTTCAAAGTATGGGGAATGACAAATGACATCAAAGAGATAAGAAACAAGTACCTCAAAGATGAGGATGCAAAAAGAATAAAAGAAGCGGAATATGACCCAACTCCTAAAATCAGCAATGGGTCTAAACCGACAATATAAACCGTATTATTAACATTTCAATTCCACTGACAAAGTGGCAAATGTATAGTAGATTGTGTTTTCCTACACCTGGAATAAAGAGCGCATTAAAAAGATTATCAGCACAATAGGAGGTTGCTCATTACAGACTTCATAACGCGTAGGTCGCCAGTTCAAGTCTGGTTAGCGGCTCAAAAAGAGATGTTTAAAACATCTCTTTTTTTATTTACTTCTTAAAACTGATTTTTCACTCGAACGCAACAAATTTCACTTATTCTTTCTACCTTTGCCACAATCTAATAATCATAACATACATGAAAAAGAAAAAAATATTTCTCGGAGGACTGGCTATATTCCTATTAATAGGATTAATTTCTGCAGGAATAATATATTACTACCTATTTGCTCCCCAATTTCATCCTCAAAAAACAGTATTTATCTATATTGATCATAACGATACAGCCGACTCCATCTGTAAAAAGGTGAAAATTCAAGGAAATCCCCAAAATTTCACAGGATTTCTCTGGATAGTAAAACATAAAAAATATTCCCAAAATATACATACAGGACGTTACGCTATTCATCCAGGAGAGAATGTATATCATGTATTCAACCGTTTATACAGAGGATATCAAGAGGCTATGAATCTAACTATCGGCAGTGTACGTACATTGGATAAATTAGCTCGCAATGTGGGCAGGCAACTAATGATTGACTCAGCAGAAATTGCCAAAGTTATGAACGATTCTGTTTACCAGAAGCAATTAGGCTACAACAAGGAAACTATGGCCTGTCTTTTTATTCCGGAAACATATCAAGTCTATTGGGACATGAGTGTTGAGGATTTTTTCAATCGTATGCAAAAAGAGCACCGGAAATTCTGGAACCAAGAACGGCTACAAAAAGCTACCACCATAGGCATGACACCAGCAGAGGTTTGTACTCTTGCTTCCATCGTCGAAGAAGAAACCAATAATAATCAGGAAAAGCCAATGGTTGCAGGACTCTATATTAATCGTCTGCATGCAGATATGCCTTTGCAAGCAGACCCCACTATCAAATTCGCATTACAAGATTTTGGACTACGGAGAATCACCAATGCCCAATTGACCATTGATTCCCCCTACAATACCTATCAAAATACCGGTCTTCCTCCTGGCCCTATACGAATTCCTTCCCCCATAGGATTGGATGCAGTATTAAACTACACTAAACACAACTACATCTACATGTGTGCAAAAGAAGACTTCTCCGGCACGCACAATTTCGCTTCCAATTACACCGATCACATGAAAAATGCAAGAAAATATTGGAATGCATTAAACGAAAGAAAGATTTTCAAGTAACTTTTGTATAAAACAAAAGCAAAATCCTATATTTGCGTTTATTAATTTAATCCATGACTAACACTTAAATATTCCAAAATGAGCAAGCAACTCTTACTTGGCGATGAAGCCATTGCACAAGCTGCATTAGACGCCGGACTCTCAGGTGTATATGCCTATCCCGGCACTCCTTCAACAGAGATCACAGAATATATCCAGATGGCGTCTATTACAGATAGACAGAACATCCATAACCGTTGGTGCTCCAATGAAAAAACAGCTATGGAGGCTGCCTTAGGTATGGCATTTGCGGGTAAACGCACATTAGTATGCATGAAGCATGTGGGCATGAATGTAGCCGCCGATTGTTTTATTAACTCTGCCATAACAGGTGTAAAAGGCGGTATGATTGTAATTGCAGCCGATGATCCAAGTATGCATTCTTCTCAAAACGAGCAGGATAGCCGCTTCTATGGGGATTTTTCGCTAATTCCCATGTATGAACCCAGCAACCAGCAAGAGGCATACGATATGACATATAACGGATTCGCATTTTCAGAACAAACAGGCGAACCATTGTTAATCCGTATGGTTACGCGTCTTGCACATTCACGTTCCGGCGTGGAGCGCAAGCCACAGCAACCGCAAAACACCCTTTCATTCAGCGAGGACCCACGCCAATTCATCCTGCTGCCAGGAAATGCACGCAAACGCTACAAAGCCCTTTTACAACGTCAGAATGAATTCATTAAAGCATCCGAAAATTCTCCATATAATAAATACATTGATGGCCCCAATAAAAAGCTGGGGATCATAGCATGCGGCATCGGTTACAACTATCTGATGGAAAACTATCCTGACGGCTGCGAATATCCAGTACTGAAAATCGGCCAATACCCTCTCCCCAAAAAGCAACTAATGCAATTGACAGATGACTGTGATGAAATATTGGTATTGGAAGATGGCCAACCATTTGTTGAAAAACAATTGAAAGGCTACTTAGGTATCGGTATAACGGTAAAAGGACGTTTGGACGGCACATTATCACAAGATGGAGAATTGAATCCGGACAATGTAGCACGTGCAGTCGGTAAAGAAAACAAAGCAGCATTCAGCGTTCCTTCTTTAGTAGAAATGCGCCCACCCGCATTATGCGAAGGTTGCGGCCACCGCGATATGTACACCGTACTTACCCAAGTTTTAAGAGAAGAATATCCTACCCATAAAGTTTTCAGCGACATAGGATGTTATACATTGGGAGCCAACGCCCCGTTCAATGCGATCGATTCCTGTGTGGATATGGGTGCTTCCATTACAATGGCAAAAGGAGCTTCAGATGCAGGAGTGCATCCGGCAGTCGCCGTTATCGGAGACTCTACATTCACTCATTCTGGAATGACCGGTTTGCTGGACTGTGTCAATGAAAATGCCAATGTAACCATTGTCATTTCCGATAATGAAACGACTGCTATGACAGGAGGGCAAGATTCAGCCGGCACAGGACGCATCGAAGCCATTTGTGCAGGTATTGGCGTAACGCCAGAACACATCCGCACATTAATTCCTCTAAAAAAGAACTACAATGAAATGAAACAAGTAATCCGCGAAGAAATTGAATATCGTGGAGTATCTGTCATTATTCCACGTAGAGAATGTATTCAAACCTTAGCACGTAAAAAAAGAAACAAGTAAAGCCATGAAAAAAGATATTATACTTTCGGGTGTAGGAGGACAAGGGATTCTTTCTATTGCCACAGTAATCGGTAAAGCAGCCTTGAAAGACGGATTATACATGAAGCAAGCGGAAGTACACGGCATGAGCCAACGTGGTGGCGATGTACAATCCAATCTACGTATCAGCGACCAACCCATAGCATCCGATCTTATTCCAACAGGAAAATGCGATCTGATTATTTCCCTGGAGCCCATGGAAGCCCTGCGCTACCTTCCATATCTGAACCATGAAGGCTGGTTGGTAACCAATGAAGTTCCTTTTATCAACATTCCCAATTACCCGAATGAAGAAGATATAAAGAGAGAAATCAATAAACTGCCGCACAAAATTGTGCTGAATGTGAATGAAGTAGCCAAAGAAGTTGGCTCCACACGTGTAGCCAATATAGTGCTATTAGGGGCCACAATCCCTTTCCTTGGAATCGATTATATAAAAATACAAAACAGTATCCACGAAATTTTCCTACGCAAAGGAGAAGCTATTGTAGAAATGAATCTCAAAGCATTGGCTGCCGGTAAAGAAATAGCAGAAAAACTGATATAAATTCAAAACCCAATCAAATACCATGAACGACAAATACTGGGAAGAAGATATCGAAACCATGCCGAGGGAGAAATTACGCGAACTGCAACTCCAGAGATTAAAAAAGACTATCGGCATCGCTGCTCATTCCCCCTACTATAATAAAGTATTTCAAGAACATAACATTACAGTTGATGATATCCAGACCGTAGAAGATATACGCAAAATTCCTTTCACCACAAAAGCAGACATGCGTGCCAATTACCCGTTCGGAATGGTATCGGGCAATATGAGTGAAGATGGAGTACGCATTCATTCCTCCAGCGGTACGACAGGCACTCCAACCGTCATCGTTCATTCACAGCACGACTTAGACTCCTGGGCTAATTTAGTCGCCCGCTGTCTCTATATGGCAGGCGTACGCAAAACAGATGTTTTCCAAAACAGCTCCGGATACGGCATGTTTACCGGAGGCCTGGGCTTTCAATATGGTGCTGAACGTTTGGGAGCATTGACAGTCCCTGCGGCAGCCGGAAACAGCAAACGACAAATAAAGTTTATCATGGATTTCAAGACAACTGCCTTGCACGCAATACCAAGCTATGCCATCCGATTGGCAGAAGTATTTCAGGAAGAAGGTATAAATCCTACCTCAACAAGCCTGAAAACACTCTTAATCGGAGCAGAACCGCATACAGATGAACAACGCAGAAAAATTGAACACATGCTTGGTGTAAAAGCGTATAACAGCTTTGGCATGACCGAAATGAATGGTCCCGGTGTAGCCTTTGAATGTACAGAACAAAACGGTATGCATTTTTGGGAAGATTGTTACCTTGTTGAAATCATTAATCCGGAAACCGGAGAACCTGTCGCTGAAGGTGAAATTGGAGAATTGGTACTCACAACTCTTGATCGTGAAATGATGCCCCTATTACGCTATCGCACACGGGATCTGACCCGCATTTTGCCTGGAAAATGTCCATGTGGACGTACTCATCTTCGCATTGATCGCATCAAAGGACGCAGTGATGACATGTTTATCATCAAAGGGGTTAACATCTTTCCTATGCAGATCGAAAAAGTATTGGTACAATTTCCCATCTTGGGGAGTAATTATCTAATTACACTTGAGACAGCCAATAATCAAGATGAGATGATTGTGGAAGCCGAGCTTAGTGATCTTTCTACCGACAACTACATCGAGCTGGAAAAGATACGTAAGGAAATAACCCGGCAGTTAAGAGATGAAATTCTGGTAACTCCCCAATTACGCTTAGTAAAGAAAGGTTCATTACCTCAGAGTGAAGGAAAAGCTATCAGAGTAAAAGATTTAAGGGCTAACAAATAAATTCTCAAGTTACTCTCAAAATAAGCTTGTTAAACTCTTAAAACAGATAGAGGACATACGTAAAAAGAAAAAGGGACGGTAACCAACCAAGATTACCGTCCCTTTCTTATGAAAAGCCGCACCGATGATGTGATGAAACTCCGTATGACATGATTTGAGAGCTCGTCCTCTTTGTAATCCACTGACTCAAGAGTTACCCCGAAGGGCGTGGCCCGCCATTGAGAAGCGAAACTTGTCTCGGTATTTCATAAAAATTGATGAGTTTCCCAATCCAATCAATGCGGCTATACTTTTCTATAACAAAGGTAAGAAGTTTATATGAAAGAAGCAAGAAAAAACAATATTATATTTTTATCTTATTCCAAGCTCAATACTTTTTCCCACTCTTTATAAAGAAAAGATGCCGACTATTTGAAAATAGTCAGCATCTTATTACTTTATCAATGACTGCTTATGCAGCCTTTGCTTTAGCAACGATAGCCTTAAAAGCTTCCGGATGATTCATCGCTAAATCAGCCAACACTTTGCGATTGATTTCAATACCTGCTTTGTGCAAAGCACCCATCAGTTTAGAATAAGAAAGTCCTTCCAAACGTGCGGCAGCATTAATACGCTGAATCCATAAAGCACGGAAATTTCTCTTCTTATTTTTACGATCACGGAACGCATAGGTCAAACCTTTTTCCCAAGTATTCTTGGCTACGGTCCAAACGTTTTTTCTTGCACCAAAGTAACCTCTGGTCAATTTCAAAATTTTCTTTCTTCTTGCTCTAGAAGCAACATGATTTACTGATCTTGGCATAGTTTTACTTGTTTTTGAATGTTAGCGCCATTACTTCATGTAGCGGACTTAAAGCTAATGCATTCGGTTAATAACTTTAATACTTTGTACGCTTTTTGTTTACTTCATTGCTAAGAGTTCTTTCACTTGGTTTACATCTGTTGCACTAACAAGTGTAGAGTAACACAAGTTTCTTTTTTGCTTCTTAGTTTTCTTAGTCAAAATATGACTATGAAAAGCGTGCTTTCTTTTGATTTTACCTGTTCCGGTAAGAGTAAATCTCTTTTTAGAACCGGAGTTAGTTTTCATCTTTGGCATCTTTTTTTATTTTTAAATTATTTAAATTATATGGCAACGCACTATACCTATGGCGTTACTCATTTTCTTTTTCATCTTCATTCTCCGTAGAAACCACCTTAGATGCATTCTCTGCAGGTTTTATAGCAACGGGCTTCTTAGGAGCAGCACCCTTCTTAGGAGAAAGTTGAATAGTCATTCTCTTACCTTCCAAAATCGGCATCTGATCTACTTTCGCATAGTCTTCCAAATCATTGGCAAAACGAAGCAGCAATACCTCGCCTTGTTCTTTAAACAAAATGGAACGACCTTTAAAGAACACATAAGCCTTTACCTTGTCACCATCCTCCAAAAAGCCTTTGGCATGTTTCAGTTTGAAGTTATAGTCATGATCGTCAGTTTGAGGGCCAAAACGAATTTCCTTCACATTCACCTTCACCTGCTTTGCCTTCTGCTCCTTCTGGCGTTTCTTTAACTGATAAAGAAATTTAGAGTAATCAATAATACGACAAACAGGGGGGTCTGCATTTGGAGAAATCTCTACGAGGTCTGCTTCATGCTCCTCGGCAAGTCTTAATGCCTGTGCTATCGGATACACTTTTGCTTCCACTTCATCGCCCACTATACGGACTTCTTTGGCACGGATCTGTTCATTAATCCGATGTTGCCCTTTTAAGCTGTCATTTTTCATTAAATAACGTTTACTTCCGGTTTGTTTCTTTTTTATTACTCCCAAATTATTTTTTATTCAGTAAAAGCGGTCTTTAGAACATCTATTGTATGCTATGCTTTTACAATTGGGCGCAAAGTTACCATTTATTTATCATATTCTGAACTTCTTCGCTTATTTTTTTAGCAAATTCTTCTATTTTCATCGTTCCCTTGTCACCTTCTCCCTGCTTACGAACTGCTATTTCTTTATTTTCAGCTTCTTTTTCGCCTACAACCAACATGTAAGGAATACGCTTCATCTCATTGTCGCGAATTTTACGTCCAATCTTCTCATTGCGTTCGTCCACAATTGCACGAATATCATATTTTTTTAAGAATAGCTTCACTTCCTGAGCGTAATCATTAAATTTCTCACTGATTGGCAAGATAGCTACCTGATCCGGCGTCAGCCATAAGGGGAACTTGCCGGCGGTATGTTCAATAAGAACGGCTACAAAACGCTCCATAGAACCGAATGGCGCCCGATGAACCATTACCGGTCGGTGCTTCTGGTTATCAGCACCTGTATATTCCAACTGGAAGCGTTCCGGCAAATTATAGTCCACCTGAATAGTTCCCAACTGCCAACGACGGCCAATAGCATCTTTCACCATAAAGTCAAGTTTAGGGCCATAGAAAGCAGCCTCGCCATACTCTATTCTGGCTTTTAATCCTTTTTCTTCACACGCTTCAATAATTGCCTGCTCCGCTTTCTCCCAATTTTCATCACTGCCGATGTACTTGTCACGGTTTACTTTGTCACGCAAAGAAATCTGCGCCTCAAAGTTTTCAAAATCCATCGACTGAAACACAATAGAGATAATATCCATTACACGGAGGAATTCATCCTTCACTTGATCAGGACGACAGAAAATATGTGCATCATCCTGAGTAAAGCTACGCACACGGGTTAATCCGTGCAATTCACCACTTTGTTCGTAACGACAAACCGTACCGAACTCAGCCAAACGCAAAGGCAAATCCTTGTAAGAGCGAGGAGAGTTTTTGTAAATCATGCAGTGATGAGGACAATTCATCGGCTTCAAAAAGTATTCCTCTCCTTCCTCCGGTGTATGAATGGGTTGAAATGAATCTTTACCGTATTTGGCATAATGTCCGGAAGTGATATAAAGCAATTTATTTCCGATAGGCGGACACATTACTTCCTGATAATCATAACGGGCCTGAATACGACGCAGAAAGTCCTGCAAACGGATACGCAAGGCAGTACCCTTCGGCAACCACATCGGAAGTCCTTTGCCCACAGTATCAGAGAACATGAACAAATCCATTTCTTTACCAATCTTGCGGTGGTCACGTTTTTTGGCTTCTTCCAGCAACACAAGATATTCATCCAGCATTTTCTTCTTCGGGAACGTAATGCCGTAAATACGCGTCATCATTTTACGATCCTCCTGCCCACGCCAATAAGCACCGGCAACGGAAGTCAGTTTAATAGCCTTGATAGGTGCGGTTGTCATCAGATGAGGGCCGCGACACAAATCGGTGAATGCACCTTGAGTATAAGTAGTGATATGGCCGTCTTCCAGTTCAGAAATCAACTCACATTTGTAGGTTTCTCCACGACCACCGAACATCTTCAATGCGTCTGCCTTTGCAATATCTTTTCTGACAACAGCTTCTTTCCTTGCAACCAATTCAGCCATTTTTTTCTCAATGACAGGCAGATCCGCTTCCTTAATGGTTGCTTCTCCCGGATCTACATCATAATAGAATCCGTTCTCAATGGCAGGACCGATACCGAACTGAATACCCGGATAGAGTTCCTGCAAGGCTTCGGCCAACAAATGGGCACTGGTATGCCAAAAGGCATGTTTACCCTGCTCGTCTTCCCATTTATAGAGAACAACTTCAGCGTCTTGCATGATAGGACGCCCCAAATCATAAATCTCTCCGTTCACACCACAAGCCAACACATCTTGTGCCAACCGTGAACTGATGCTTTCTGCAATTTGCAGTCCTGTCACTCCTTCGTTATATTCACGAACAGAGCTGTCTGGAAAAGTTATCTTTATCATAATGTTATGTATATTTCAAATTTCAGAACGCAAAAATAACTAATTCTTTATTGATATTCTATTTTTTAGCAAAAAAATGTTATTCCTGCACTGCTGTAAATCTCTTTATAATATTGTATGCCGATACAATACCAAGTTCACCGGCTTTACTCAAATCTGCAATCCCCTGCTTATTATTCCCTAAAAAGACATGCGTCAATCCCCGATTGAAATAAGCTTCCGCCAAATCAGGATTCAATTCTATCGCCTTGTCATAATCCGATAAAGCGGCACGATAATCTTTCAGTAAGGAAAGTACATTACCGCGATTATAATAGCCATAAACAAAATCGGGAGCCAATCGGACTACATGATCCAAATCTTTTTTCACAATTTCGTAATCTATCGCCTTTACTTCCGCCCTTTTAGGTTCAGCAACCGTACCGGATGTTGCGCCATCATTCATCGCAGCTTCGGCTTTTTGATATTCAAGCTGCTTATAACGCACCAAAGCACGCATAAAATAAGCCGGGAAGAAAGTATCGTCCAAAAGGATGCTTTGTGTAAAATCATCAATGGAACTGGCAAAATCCTGAACTAAATAGAAATCCAACCCGCGCATAAAACGTTTTTGGGCATTTCTGTCATCAGCCACGATATCCGAAGTATGGGCGTCAATCAAAGCAAAATGAAAACGTACCTGCTCTTCGGTCAACGGAGCCTCCATGTTGGTAATACGCAATGGCTTCGGGAAAAGCTTCATATAGTTCAGTTCATCAATAAATTTGTAATAATGCACTATGCGCTTCACGTCACTTGGCTTCTCATAATAAGTCAAAGCATACATCGGTTCAAATTTAATGGCTACATTCCGGTCTTGCACGCGTCCGCGATAGTCACTCTTGTAGCGTTGTTCTGCCCCCGAATCATCTGCAATCACGATCTTCCGGTAGTTGTCCATATTTTTATCTGACTTTTTACGAGTTTTCCCCCTTTCCTCCCCCGAATTATCAGAAGTATTATCATTATCTGCCATGTTTTTATTCCGGACAACCGAAGCTCCATTGCGTTTATCAATTTGCATTTTCATGATCTTGAACTCATCCTGTTCTGCTCCTTTTCGGTCACCTATCTTTTTCCGGGCTTCAGCACGGTGATAATACCCCGCCAAGAAATTAGGATATTCATTGATTACCTTGGAATAGTCATTGATAGCACCACGATAGTCACCGGTCTGCGATCGTAATATACCACGATTGAAAGTGGCCATCATATTATCCGGTTCAGTTTTCAAAACAAAGTCAAAATCTTCAATTGCCCGATTGTCATCCCCTACCTGTGCACGTAACAAACCACGGTTATAATGTCCAAGAAAGTTATCAGGGTCTATATCCAATGCCAAATCGTAATCATTCATAGCTCCCTTCAAATTATTTTGATGAAAACGAGCCAACGCACGGTTAATATAATTACCGGCATTCTTAGCACTCAGATGAATGGACTGGTCTAAATCCGCCTCTGCTTCTTTATATTTCCCCTGCTGAAGATACACAATGGCTCTTGCTCCCCATCCATCCGGATCATAACGATCCATTTCGATGGCCTTCTCAAAATCCTGCAAGGCCCGTAGCGTATCCTTCTGCTGCAGAGACACTTCTCCACGCATCAAGTATGCACGTGTATATTTAGGAGCAATTGTCAGGAGTTTGCCTAAATCCTCTTTTGCCTCGCCATAATCCTTTTTCTGTATATGGCACAGAGTAAGATTATGCCAAAGCACCACGTTTTCAGGATCATATTTGATAGCAGTCTTATAATCTTCTATCGCACCGTCAAACTTATTTTGCCTGACACGCGCCAAACCTCTGATCTGATAGGCTCCAACCACAAATGGATTTCTTTGGATAGCCGCACTGCAATCGGCTTCTGCTCCTTGATAGTCATCCAGATTAACCTTCGCCAAACCACGAAAGAAATAAGGTTCATATAAATAAGGCTTCGCATTAATTACCTGATTGAAATATTGAATGGAAAGTACGTAATCTTCAAAATACAATGCATTTCGGGCGATAGTCATTACCCGTTCCGTATTTATTTGTGCATACAGCAGTGTAGGCAACAGCAAAAGAGCTGTCAGTATTTTTTTCATCATCTTGTCTTATAAATGCTTGTAAACGAAGCAAAAATAACGTTTTTCATTTACTTCACAGGATTAACAGAATACTTTTTATATTTTTTGAGCCTTTTATACCTTACTTATACGGTTACTATTTCTTTACTACTTTCACTTTATAGGAACAATGCGCCTTTCCCTTCAACAAACTACCCAACTTCCCCTTAATCATCTGCTTGCGAAGCGGAGATATATGATCGATAAACATCTTCCCATCCAAATGATCAAATTCATGCTGCATCACCCGTGCCAAATAACCTTCAACAACTTCATCATGGGCTACCATATTCTCGTCCAAATACTTTACACGAATTTTATCGCCACGTCTCACCGACTCATGAATTCCCGGCAAGCTCAAGCATCCTTCTTCCATAGACACCTCCTCTCCCGCTACATCCAAAATGTGGGCATTGATATACACCTTACGGAAGTCCTTGTATTCCGGCATATCATCCGATAAGACATCAAGGTTGACGACCACAACACGGATAGGCAAACCGATTTGTGGTGCGGCAAGTCCTACGCCTTCGGCATTATCCATGGTTTCGAACATATTGTCAATCAACTCTTTCAAATTCGGATAATCCGGAGTGATATCCTCCGCCACTTTTCTCAATACGGGCTGGCCGTACACATAAATGGGTAAAATCATTTTTAAGTTTATTACAGATTACTAAAACGTTTATTCTCCAAATAAGTTTGTAGGATAATAGTAGCGCTAATCTCATCGACCAATGCTTTGTTTTGCCGGTCTTTCTTCTTCAGCCCGGCCTCCAACATTGTACGATGTGCCAAGACGGACGTAAAGCGCTCATCCACATATTCTATCGGCATATCAGGTAATTTATTCCTCAATGAACGAACAAATGGTTCAATATTCCTCATATTTTCCGAAACTTCATTATTCATCTGTTTGGGAAGTCCCACCAAGATACGTTCCACCGGCTCTTTAGCCACATAATCAATAATGAAAGCCAGCAACTGATGCGTAGGCACAGTTGTCAAACCGTTAGCAATCATCTGTAATGTATCACTGACGGCTATTCCCGTACGTTTCCGTCCGTAGTCGATAGCTATTATTCTACTCATAATGGACTGCAAAATTACGATTAATATTTGAATTCTCCGTCAATCCCTAACTATAATACAGAAAAAGGATGCCTGATAAATCAGACACCCACATTTTCCCATCATTCTCTATATCCAGTTACTCCTCTATTTTAAGTAAATCTTATAAGTGAGTCCTCCTGTGAAATACCGCATCTTCTGCATCTCCATCTGTATGTGCAGATGGTTGAACAATAAATAGGTAGCTCCCAAAGCAAAATCCTTGGAGTCATATTCGGCTATCAGCCTCAATTGCGGATGAAAGGTGGGATTATAGGTGACGCCCAGCGCAAGCCCGTTCAGCTTGTATTCATTCCGTTTGTTATAAAGATAAGAAAGGTGCACGCCTATTTCTTCCCTGCCCAGAGGGATATGCTTGGTGGCGGCCACATAAAAACGGCAGAAATAGCCGTTCCCGTCTGTCGATGAAATTTGCCCGTCTCCCGATTCCGTGTAAGGATCGGAAGTTCCGAATACCACAGCCGGCATGTGCTTCCAGAATTGCCCCTCCTTCAAGGCTCTCAGGCGGAGGGAGAAATACCTGTCCTGATTCGTGAATCCCGTGTATCCGTAGGGCGCCAGTCCCAGTGCCTCGGCTTTGAACAGGGTGCAAGTGTATGCCACTTCCATCCAGGGGAATATGGTGACATTCAGGAAGTAATTGTAAGTATGGTAATACCAGGTGGGAGGAGTCAGTTCCCTGTTCATGAAATTACCGCCAATCATGACGGTCTTGTCACGTTGCATCTCGGCGGAGGGAGCATGCAGGAGTCCTGTGGTTCCATACGTCAACTGGGCGGATGCCTCCAACGACAAGCAGGAAAACAGTATGAAAAAAAGTCGTTTAAACTTCATCATTACATAATAGTTTGAATCAGAAAATGCCTTGCAGCATCAAGTCTCTCATTGAAAAAAGGCGTCTGAAAAATCCAGACGCCTTCTTTTTAGAGTCTATTGCATCTTGACATGCATTATTCCAGGATAACCACGCGGTTCAGGAAGTTCTTTCCGAACATGTTCTCAGTACCGCCGAATCCTACGAGTTCGAGTTGGTCTTTGTCAACACCTTCTGCAATCAGAGCATCGTAAACGGCCTGGGCACGTTTTTCAGACAACTTCTGATTCCAAGAAGAACTACCGGTAGCCTTGTCACAGTAACCTGCAATCTTGTACTTTCTATCAGAATTGCCTTTCAGAGTTTTAGCAGCCAACTGGATGTTAACCTTGCCATAGTCATCAATCTTGGCACTACCGATCTTGAAGAAGATGGCGCGAGGACCGGCAACCTGAACTTCCTTAACAACTTCCTTAGTTTCAGCAGGTTTTGCGTTAGCCAATGCATTCTTAGCGTTAGCCAAGTCAGCCTGTGACTGTGCAAGTTCGCTTCTGTATCTGTTGATTTCATCATTAAGAGCATCAACATCAACATCACATGGTTTTGCAAAGTTCTTGCCACCGAAAGTATAGGCAAAGCCCAAATTCAGACGGGCGGTAGCTTCAGCCTTACGGCAATCGCTTCCAGTACCGAAGAGAGAAGGGGTTACACCCAAACGGCCTTCGAGGTTGATAGCCCATTTCTCGTTGAGGTTATAAGCCAATCCCAAACCTACAGTTGCGCCAATGCGTACTTTAGCATCACCGGCTGCAAAAGAGATATTCTTATCCATAGGAATGGTGGTGGTAGTACCCGGAGTCAAAGTAACGTCAGAACCGGTGTAGTTGATAGAACCACTGACAGCACGGCCAATGTTCATTGTAGGACCACCGAACAAATACACATCCACAGCACGGTTCACATTTTTGTTACCAAACAAGCTGTTCAGATTCAACATAGCGTCCAGATTGATCTCACCAAATTTCTTGCAGTATGCACTGTAACCGGTGGACTGTGTTTCCAGACTCTGCCATGCGCCGCTGACAACGCCACGCACGCCCCATGTTGGAGTCAGATACTTACCTATCTGCACATTGATGTTGAGAGTCGGTGAATTTATTCCATCATTCAAGACGGTCATAGCACCTACTCCAGCACCGACGAATATATTATCGCCGGCTTCTTTTTTCTCCTGAGCATCGGCAGAGACACCTACACCAGCTAAGAGAAGAGACAATACTAAAAATTTATATTTCATTTTTTCTTCTTTTTTAGGGTAAATAATTCGTTCTTAAAGACAGACAATATAACAATGTCTATTCATTTAATTTATTTACCGCCAATACCTCCACCGGCATTTGTGCTATCGCCGTGACCATGACTATGATCGATTGCCACACCTTCAGCAGTAGCTTCGATAGAGCTGGCTGCGGGGATTGTCTGTTCACCAGTTACACTATAACTCTTGTCAGCAACAATTGCAGTCAATTTTGCAGCATAAATTTCCAGTTGAGTGGTAACATTAAAGGTTACACTGCTCGCAGCTTCAGTCAAAGTGAAAGCAATGGATTGCAGTCCTGTCTTGGCAGTTGTAGGAAGAGCATTGATTTTGTCACGAAGAAGTCCTTGAGCTGTCATCAAGTTAGCTTTTTCTTCATCAGACAAAGTGGCACGGGTGTCAGGACCTGTCAAAGCGTCAACCTCACTCAAAAGAGCTGCTTTTTGTTCGGGTGTTACATATCCACCTACGGGAACGGGTACTTCCTTTACAATAACTGTACCAGCGGCAAATTCTCCTGTAAATACTTGTTCAACAGGGTCGCTAATGATAGGTTCTTCACTCAGTTTTTCTCCGTTTTCAACAGCAACATCTTCCGCTACTGCTTCCAGTACAAAGTTTACAGGAATAACAACGTATGCACCCTTCTGAAGTGCAGGTACATTTACAGTCTTGACAACCGTAGTATATCCGTCTTTAGAAGCATATACCTTAAAAGTTGCAGCAGCTTTGTATGCAACAGAAGCTTCCAACGCAGCACCGGTTTCATCTGTAAATACTACACCATCCAACGTATTGCCATTAGCAGAAGTTGCGGACAGGTTCACATAAGCTACACCGGCCTCAGCCTCCGGAATTGTCACTTCGGGTACAGTAACATTAATATTAGGAACATTTACATTGAAATCTTCCTTTGTACAGCCAGTTAATGCAAAACCGGCTACCACAGACACAGCTAATACCAATTTAGTATTCAGACTGCTCAAAAAATTAACTTTTCTCATTTTTTAATTAATTAAAAATTAAACTTAGTTTACTAATTCTGATTCTATAAAATATGGATTGTATTGGTTCTTTTTCAATTCATTGTCATCAGCAGTAGAATGCGGCATCAAATAATACTCCGATTCATTCCCGGCATTGTAAGTAATCCCCGTACCAAAACCGGTAGATACCCTTGGCAAATGCCCGTTCCTCTTTTGTCTATAAGGAGGAAGTGCAATGGATATTTTAAATCCCCCGTTATATCTTGCCTTATTCGACTCCGCCAAATAGAAACCTATTGCAGCGTATTTAAAATATCTCATCATTTCCGCCCGCACGCCTACGTCTTTCAGCAGATATTGTTCTGCCCGAAGTCTGAATTCCGTATTGTATTTAGGCCAATAAAAATTGCCTCCCACAGACCAATACCATCTTGTTTCTCCATTATAATGGAAAGAGGCAAAGTTCTCAAAATAGCCAATCCCTACCAGACCAAACTTTCCTGCCAGAGAAAAGCGTTCATCTTTTAGCGGATGGAACGCACTCAGCTCAACCCCATAGCTATTGACATCAAATACCCCGGCAACAGCCTTCATCCATATATTGTGCGGCAAGCGTACATTTTGTTCCAAAGTCAGATACCCCCAACGCACGTTCTCCATCGCACCATTATATCCGTCATTATATACCGGAAGCACAACTTGCGCTGTCAGTTTGGAACCTTTCCACAAAGAGACCTCGACAGTAGGGCTGAATTCCAAGCATATCTGATAAATCTGGGTGATTATCAGATTTTTAAAATAGAGTTGCGGATATATCAAAACGTCAACCTTAAACAAAGAGCGATTTCCCGTCTTTATTTTCCGAGCCTGCTTCCACGTACCGCCCAAATCGTAACTGACGTTCCAATCCCGGCGTTCGGCGTTCGACACGGTATCACCTTTCACGGGGTGATAGTAAAGAGAGATTTGAGGCACATTGTTATCCAGGACAATGATCCGGCATGGCTTTTCCTCCGGTAAACCCAACTTGGCATACGAATGTAGAATCTTGTCCACGAAAAGGTGTTTTGAGCAGCTCTGCATCATACCAAACCCATGATACCTCCGTAGTTTCTCCGTAGTTTCCCCGTGTTTATGGTACTTTACATGGAGAAACTACGGAGGAACTATGGAGAAATCATGCCTCTGATGTATTGCAGTTCATGCATATTTGTATGATAAAGTCGCAATTGTTACCCATTTGTTATCCTTCACAATCTTCATGTTTCTAAGACGAGAGCAAATGGATGGCACAATTAATGCAAGGTTTGCTTCACATGTGCAGTCGGCATATTGTTGCTATCTTGTTATTTTTAACAATCAACTATAAATTTATTTAGAAAAGATGAAAAGACAATTAAAAACGAAAGACCCCATTAAAGTACGAATGAAAAAATTATCTAACGGTTATCAATCTATATATCTTGATATATATACAAATGGAAAACGGAAATATGAATTCTTAAAACTATACCTGATACCCGAAACGGAAAAAGAAGACAAACTCAGAAATGATGAAACTTTAAAACTGGCCAATGCCATCAAATCGCAGAAAATCGTAGAACTCCAGAATGAAACATACAACTTTAATCGCACCGGATTCCCTCATATAAAACTAATCAATTATATAGAGAAGATAGTACAATCCGGCAGCACAAACAGAGCCAAGAAAGACATTTTACAAGCTATTATTCATCATTTGAAGCGCTACGACCCACAAGGGATATTGCTCGAAAAGATAGACAAAAGCTATATTTTAGGGTTTATAGAATATCTGAAAAAAGCCAAACAACAGCACCATAAAGCAGAAAAGGGATTACACACCAACACCCAACTCTACTATTTCAAAATGCTCCGCTACTGCCTAAACCACGCTGTTTCCGAAGAATATATATCTGAGAATCCCATAAACAAAATAAAAAATGAAGAAAAGCCCAAGAATCACAAAAGGGAAAGGGAATACCTCACCATCAGCGAACTAAAACGTTTGGTCCGTACCCCCTTTTATAACAAGCTATTGAAACAGGCATTCTTGTTCAGTTGCTTCTGTGGATTGAGACACTGTGACATTGCGGCACTCAAATGGAAAAATATTCACTATGATGATGCCCACAATGCTTCCCTAAGCATTGTTCAGCAGAAGACACAAGAAGCCATATCACTGCCTTTAAGCCATGAGGCAGTAAAGTATTTACCGGAAAGGGACATGGCACAAGATGATGATACGGTGTTTGCCGGTTTGATATCCTTGAGCCGCAGCAATATAATATTGGATAAATGGGCCAAGCAAGCTGATATACAGAAGCATATCACCTTCCACGTGGCCCGCCATACACATGCCACTATGCTACTGACATTGGGAGCCGATTTATACACTGTATCCAAGCTGTTGGGACACACAAATATACAGACAACCCAGATTTATGCAAAAATTGTCGATGAAAGCAAAGTAAAAGCCATAGCATTAATACCTGACATCAGTTAATGTCTGTATAAGGAAAAGGTGATGCACGTCATTTTTTTGCACAAAAAACAACATTATGCATGTTCGGAACTATTTCCCATACTTTCGTTGCGAAAGCCATAATCGGTTACTTGTGAACATTCTGTACATTCAGAGGGCAGTTTAAAGAAAAAACCACATTATTTCATTATTTCAGATAAAAAGCTTTGGTATTATTAAAAATGTGTCTATTTTTGCACCGTATTTTGTGTCGTAGCAGATACAAAAAAGAAAAAAAAGATGAGGTATAAAAACTCTAACATAAAAAAGTGCCTAACTACTAAAACAATAGCCTGGTTCGTAGCGTTCTTTTTATACTGTTTGCTTCCTTTAAGGGGATTTAGCCAAACGGGAGAAAGTGCGGTTAGTGCTTTAGTGGATATGGGATTTGAGAATGTGGGGTGGACTGAAGATGACAACGAGCGTGTATATGTATTGCAAAATTCGGCATATCGTCTGCAAGGTGTTGGCATTGGAAAAGCGGTTGATGTCATTCAAAAGTTGGGTTTACCGGAGGAAAAGCCATGCCGGATAATTGTTTTGAACAACAATGTGCCTCAAATCTCTCTTTACTATCACCCCGTGAAAGGTGATACAGTGTCGAAAGCCGAACGCCGGGATTGGAACGTCAGTTACGATTTGGGCGATTCATGGAAGTTGGCGCAAAAGGTAAAGACGAAAAATCGCTCTTTGTTTAAGGTTGATGTATTGGTATATCCTCAGCTTTCGCTCAAAAACTTGATAATAACACAAATCTATCAAGTATTGTTTGATTTGAGCCCAGCAGTGGAAGTATCTTTTTGGAAAGGGATGAAACTGACAGCCCAAGTTAAAATACCCGTTTATAACGATGGATATGGAAACATTGAAGACAAAGTTCATCCGGGACATGTCACTATCTCACAAAGTGTACGATTGCCATATAATATATTCGGCAGATTGACTATCGGAACTTTTAATTCAAGCAGATATGGCATAGACCTGAGTTTCACCCGTCCCTTTAAAGATGAACGTTTCAGCCTGTTGGCACGGATAGGATACACTGGTATAGGATATTGGGATGGCTTTAAATATCACTATGACAACAGTGAGAAGTTTTTTACATGGACATTGGGGGGAAGTTTTTATTGGCCCCAATACAATGTTCGGTTCAATCTGAAAGCAGAGAAGTATCTGATGAAAGAAAAAGGTATAAAAGCAGAGATGATACGCCATTTCCGATATTGCTCAATAGGCTTTTATATGATGAAAGCTGAAGGTGCAAAAACAAATGGCGGATTCCGTTTCCAAGTCGCTCTGCCACCTTACAAGTATAAAAGGCACAAAAATTGGCCGAGAATAAACACTTCTCCCAATTTCGGAATAGCTTATAACGCCGGTAATGAGCGATATTATTACAAACAATATAGAGCAGAAACGAGTGACAATATAATGGAAGAAAACAGTTTTAACCCATATTTTATTAAATCAGAATTGTTAAATTTTTAATTTTAAATTGAGATGAAGAAAAGTAAATTCTTAAATGGCATGGGTGCGATATTCGCATTTGCCGTAGTATTTATGACAGGTTCTCTACTTACATCTTGTGAGAAAGAGGATTTGAATGCAACTTTCCAGACCAGTCCTGCAGAAGTTACATTAAACGTATCTGTAATGGATGCATTGACCGGTAATGACGTCACTGCCAAGGCTACGATTACAGTTACCGGCGCTTTGACCGCTACCGGTACAACAACTTTCGCCAATGGCTTTGCAGGCGGTGCTGTTAACATCACTGCCACTTACGATGGCATGACAGGAACGGCTACCGTAAATACAGATGCAAAGAAGGTTGGTGGCAAGATTACTTATAGCGCTAACATCATTCTTTCTTCAGAGTATAACTTTGTTATGAAATCTCAAGAGGAAGCTGCTATGGTTACAAAACCGTTAAGTGATCAGACTCACTCTCATAATGGCAGTGACTGGTGTTTGAACGACAAAGAGTATATGCTGACGCGCACTTTTGAATATTATGCTTACAATGAGCAAAAAGCAACGACAGACTATGCGACATTGAGCAGTTTAGCCACCAGCATGACCTATGACAAGAGCCAAAAGAAGGAGGTAACATATACTTTCTCTGCATGGTCTTATTACAGAGTAATCTACAAAGGCACTGTTACTACGACCACTTACAACATAGTACGTAAGGGTGGAACTGATACAGTTGGTACATTCACTGTTGTTTCCAAGAACAACTATAGCATAGAGCCTGAAGAAGCAGCATTCAATGCACACTACTCTCACGGACACGGTCATGGAACTCAAAACGCAGGTGGCGGTCTCATTGAAGCTGAATAATGTGTGTGTTTGATAATTAATAACGATAACTTAAAAACGATATAAGAAAATGAAAGCAAAATTCTTGCTCGCGTCAATTTTATTGGCAAGCTTGACTGTAGCTGGTAATGCACAGGAAGCTAAGAAGAATTATTATACGAAGAAAGCAAGCGACAACTTGTTCGTTGGCTTTGGCGTTGGCGGTATGTCCGTACTCAACGATGGTTTTAACACTCCGACATTGAATTTTAACATTCAGTTCGGTAAGTATATTACTCCGGTATGGGGCGTGCGCGGTGTCGTTAGCGGCATCTCACAGAGCCTTGACAACCAAAATAACAGCTACTTTGTCAGTGGTGCTTCTCAATATCACAAATACTGCAAAAAGTTTGGTGAAGTAAATTTGGATGCAATGTTGAACTTGATCAATTTGTTCGGCGGCTACAATCCTGACCGTGCATTCAATTTATATTTGTTCGGCGGTCCTACTGCAAACTACTCTTCCAAGGGTACTTCCTTTACTAACGCTACGACAGCAACAGACGAATATCTTCTTGAAACCAACGGTGACAAGAAAATCCGTTTCGGTGCAACAGCCGGTTTAGGATTATCATACGACATCAATGCCAAATGGGCCATCAACCTTGAAGGACGCGTAGGAGTCACTCCTTCTATTTTCGGTGATGCAAGTGACTGCCGTAAGGCTGAAGCTACTGCCCGCCTAAACTTAGGTGTTGCCTATACTTTCGGCGGCAAGAAATTTGCCCGTGTTTCCAATGTTGATGAAGATGCGCTCAATGCAGAGATCAATAAATACAGAAGCGAACTTGCACAGGCACAGGCTGACTTGGCTAACGCTAAGAATGCATTGGCTAATGTGAAGCCTGAAACTAAGGAAGTCGTTAAGGAAGTTCAGGTTGCCGGTCCTCGCGCCATCTTCTTCAAGATCGGTAGTGCCAAGATTGATGACTATGGCAAGGTTAACATTGAATTGGCCGCTAAGGTGCTGAAAGCTAACTCTGATAAGAAATACAAGATTGCCGGTTATGCTGACAAAGCTACGGGTAGTGCTTCTTGGAACCAGAAGTTGTCTGAAAAACGTGCCCAGGCCGTTTACGATGCTCTGATTGCTCAGGGCGTTGACAAAGACCAACTCGAACTCGTAGGATTCGGCGGTACTGAGAACATGTTCGGAAAGAACTTCCTGAACCGCGTGGTTATCCTGGAATAATGCATGTCAAGATGCAATAGACTCTAAAAAGAAGGCGTCTGGATTTTTCAGACGCCTTTTTTCAATGAGAGACTTGATGCTGCAAGGCATTTTCTGATTCAAACTATTATGTAATGATGAAGTTTAAACGACTTTTTTTCATACTGTTTTCCTGCTTGTCGTTGGAGGCATCCGCCCAGTTGACGTATGGAACCACAGGACTCCTGCATGCTCCCTCCGCCGAGATGCAACGTGACAAGACCGTCATGATTGGCGGTAATTTCATGAACAAGGAACTGACTCCTCCCACCTGGTATTACCATACTTACAATTACTTCCTGAATGTCACCATATTCCCCTGGATGGAAGTGGCATACACTTGCACCCTGTTCAAAGCCGAGGCACTGGGACTGGCGCCCTACGGATACACGGGATTCACGAATCAGGACAGGTATTTCTCCCTCCGCCTGAGAGCCTTGAAGGAGGGACAATTCTGGAAGCACATGCCGGCTGTGGTATTCGGAACTTCCGATCCTTACACGGAATCGGGAGACGGGCAAATTTCATCGACAGACGGGAACGGCTATTTCTGCCGTTTTTATGTGGCCGCCACCAAGCATATCCCTCTGGGCAGGGAAGAAATAGGCGTGCACCTTTCTTATCTTTATAACAAACGGAATGAATACAAGCTGAACGGGCTTGCGCTGGGCGTCACCTATAATCCCACCTTTCATCCGCAATTGAGGCTGATAGCCGAATATGACTCCAAGGATTTTGCTTTGGGAGCTACCTATTTATTGTTCAACCATCTGCACATACAGATGGAGATGCAGAAGATGCGGTATTTCACAGGAGGACTCACTTATAAGATTTACTTAAAATGAAGGAGATACCTTTCTTTAAGGTATCTCCTTCATTTTATACAAAATCAATATACTAACTTCACATTATCAATCCACAGTGAATTTCCCGGAGAACCGATATATGCTCCACCATGACTTGAGGTAAACTGTAGCAGTAGATGCGTGGGTTCATCGTCGTCCGTGCCCCAAGCCACCTCTCTTACGGGAACACTTTCTCCCCTACTATTAACGGCATACCGTTCTTCTACCTGAAGACGCATCATGTGAGCTTTATACGCAGGATCACCCGTGATATCTCCATACATGATGGAATAGGTGGCGTTATTATGCCAATCGGAGGTAGCATAATAGCGTATGACCATCGTCCCAACGCGCTTGGCATAAATATTACCTTTTTCATCTTCCCAACGCTTCTGTAAGAAAAGGTTCACTTCAGGAAAATCTTTCCCTTCCACATCTGTAATACGGCTGAACCCTGTTGCCCGAATACGCTTCTCACGATCAGACATCTTCACCTTATAATCAAACTGAACGGCAACCGGTTTCTTTGTGAAAGGAATGCCGGAATTCAATATTTTCTGGGGATTCTTAGTTCCCTTTATAGGTTCGTGTACTTCACCCAAAAACATGGAACCGGCGGCCAATACTGTAATATCTACGATACCCAATACCTTTACACTTTCCATTCGGGTATCCATCCTCGCACAAAAACCATCGCCTCTCTGCTCCGGAAAAACAGAAGTATTCGTCTTTGTAATACCTGCCACTTTGGCCATGACATTGGATGTAGCCCATGGAGAGCCACCCATATTCTTATATGCCTTGTTTTCACGAATTGTGGCAGCCGGACCAATGGCATATACATTTTTAGTGGCCCCGCCAATAATACCCGATTCCTTTATTTGACGATCAATCCATTGATCCATATTTCCAAAAGGAATCATTTCTACTTTGTGCTGTGCCAACGCTGTTCCACAACAGAACATAGCAGACAACACGCCCAACATACAAACTTTCTTTTGAATCATCTTACTATATTAAAAGATATTAATTATTACAGTTCATACCTCCACTGATTCAATGCAAAACTCCAATTGTCTTGAACCAATTGTACCGTGCGATCGTCGTATTTATACTTATTCTTCTTATAGCCTTTCTTGCCACCCACATACTTTTCGATATCGGCATGTGCCTCGGCATATCCCGGAATTGACAAAGTATTATAAATATATTCGGTCATTCCCATTACATCGGCTTCAAAATCTTCAAATTTCACTTCAATAAGATTACCGGCAGGAACACTCGCCTTATCTGCTTCATATTTATGATAAAGCTTGGTATATACAGACAAAATATTCTTTTCCAATTCCTCGTTACCGATATCTTGCAACTTCAATGGTTGAATTGTATTAGTAAAGAAACTGCGGGTACTTTCAAACACCGTATAAGGATTACGCATCAAATAAATAAACTTGGCATTCGGAAACATTTTCACCAGTTCCTTCACTCGTCCCGTATGAGGAGGATTTTTACTCAAGAACTGGGTTCCATGCGTATTCCAAAGCGAAATCTTTATCAATTTCATAAAAGTTTCTTCAAACACTTTCAACTCTGCCTCTGCAATGCCATCAAACAGCAAATACTTATCCGCATATTCTTGCTGATACTTAGGTAAAAACCAAAAGTTGTAATAAGTGTAAGGCATCATATTGGCCAAAGCAAATTCTTCTTCCTGCGGAAGATCAACAGCCAACTCCATATTATCCGTAGGACGCTTGTCAGGCATCAGCCAACTCATGCTTTTCTTAAAAAACGGTTGCCCCCACATCATCAGATGCGGGAATACAGTCTGATAAGTGGTGTTATAGCCAAAATGTTTGTCGCAAGAAAAAACATTGTGCACAAACGTCGTTCCACTGCGCCAGTGTCCTAAAATAAATACAGGATCGTGCTCCAATGGTCTATCAGCCAACAGCCTTTTATAACGTCTGTCTTGCAAAGGAGTCAAAGCAGAGAGCATGCGGCAAACAGCCTTGGTTAAACGGTATTTGCTTTTATAAGCAACATCAATCTCACGCCCTCCTGTTATATCCTTAAATGTTTTCCAATCAGCACCGACCAATGTATTTATCGGCAGCTTGCTGAATTCTAATAAGCCCATCCTTTTCTATTATTTTTCAATTTTTACTTCAAAGCCCTGACGACTCAAGTCTTTCACAGCCTGCTCTATGGCAGCATAATGTTCAGAAGCAATACCTAACTTCGGCAAATTCAACACAGGAATCTCTTCTGACAAATGCATTTCTTTATCTTCTACCCTATTGATAATCATTCCCACCGCACTGGTATTATTGGTAATCGGATCAATCAAGATAAACGAACCGCAAGGCTTGTTTTTCTTATACGGGTCAAAGAATAATTCTTTGGCAGTAGTCAGAATAACACACGCTATCTGATTTAGTTGCATCGGAAGCGTTTCTTTAGTCATCTTTCCATTTTCAATGGAAAGATGTTCCATTGTGTTAACATCTACCTTATATTTGATATGGTCAATGCGTGTACGGCTCAAATTAGTAGTCTGCTTAATAAAGAAGGATTTATTGATATCCATAACCTCCTCATCCATCCATACTAACATGGCTTCAAAATTACGGTCCATAATTGGAAGATTATCGGGATGTACCAACATTTCACCTCGTGAAACGTCGATCTCATCTTCCAAAGTCAACGTAACAGATTGGGGAGGGAAAGCATAATCCAGTTCTCCATCGTAGGTGACAATACTTTTGACGCGCGACTTCTTACCCGACGGCAATGCCATAACTTCGTCTCCTTTACGCACAATTCCTGAAGCCACTTTGCCACAGAAGCCGCGAAAGTCAAGATTAGGACGCAATACATATTGCACCGGAAAACGAAAATCAGAGAAATTATGATCGTTGCCTATTTGTACTGTTTCCAGGAAATCAAGAAGAGACATACCGTTATACCAAGGTGTACGGTCAGACTTCTCTACAACATTATCGCCATCTAATGCCGATAAAGGAATGCAATTGACATCAGGAAGTCCCAAAGGAGCTATAAATTTCTTATATTCGTCTACAATCTCGTTAAAACGTTCTTCTGAGAAATCTACCAAGTCCATTTTGTTAACGGCAAGCACTACATGTTTGATTCCCAATAATGAAACCAAGAAAGTATGCCGGCGAGTCTGTGTGATAACACCCATGCGAGCATCAACTAAAATGATTGCCAGATTAGCAGTAGAACCTCCGGTAATCATATTACGTGTGTACTGTTCATGTCCCGGAGTATCTGCTATAATAAATTTACGATTGTTCGTTGAAAAATAACGGTAAGCCACGTCAATAGTGATGCCTTGCTCACGTTCGGCTTTCAATCCGTCCAGCAACAATGCATAGTCAATATGGTCGCCTGCATTCCCTATACGCTTACTATCACGTTCCAATGCATCCAACTGGTCTTCATACAACTTCTTGCTATCAAATAACAGACGTCCTATCAAAGTTGACTTTCCGTCATCTACCGAACCGGCAGTAAGCAATCTCAGCAAATCTTTTTGCTCGTCTTTATCCAAGAAAGCCTTTATATCTAACTTATTATCCATCCTCAAATTTAATTCTTAATTTTTAATTACTTAGAAGTAGCCTTCACGTTTCTTCTGCTCCATGCTTGCATCTTGGTCGAAGTCAATCACACGAGTAGTACGTTCGCTCTTAGTTGTAGTCATCATCTCCTCCACTATTTTTTCAATTGTATCGGCATTGCTCTCTACTGCACCGGTCAGCGGCCAGCAACCTAATGTACGAAAACGCACCATGCGCATTTCTATTTTATCCCTATATTGTTCCGGCAGACGATCATCATCGGCCATAATCAAATTACCATCAATCTCGACACAAGGACGCTCTTTGGCATAATACAACGGTACAATAGGTATATTCTCCAAACGGATATATTGCCAAATGTCAAGTTCCGTCCAGTTGCTTATAGGAAATACCCGAATGCTTTCTCCTTTGTGAACACGAGCATTATAATTATCCCACAACTCAGGACGTTGGTTTTTAGGGTCCCATTGATGAAATTTATCACGGAATGAGAAGATACGCTCCTTCGCACGCGATTTCTCTTCATCACGACGCGCACCGCCAAAAGCAGCATCAAATTTATATTTATCCAGTCCGCGAAGCAAAGCCTGCGTTTTCATCAAGTCCGTATGCACCTTGCTACCATGAGTAAAGGGACCTACACCTGCATGGAAAGCTTCCATATTGCTCTCTACTATCAAGTTCCAACCGTATTTCTTAGCATATTCATCACGGAATTGTATCATCTCTTTGAACTTCCACTTAGAATCGATATGCATCAAAGGAAACGGCACTTTACCCGGATAGAATGCCTTTTCTGCCAAACGTACCATCACCGAAGAATCCTTACCTATGCTATATAACATTACCGGATTCTCAAACTCCGCCGCCACTTCACGGATAATATGAATAGACTCAGCTTCGAGTTCTTTCAAATGGCTTAACTTATATTCTTCTTTCATTATAAATTATTTCTTCTGAATTCTTGGTAAAATGAGTTCTAAAAGCTTATTTACAGATTCTTCCAAACTAAGCACAGAGGTATCAAGCGTCAGTGCCGGATGAGCAGGTGCTTCAAATGGAGCTGAAATCCCCGTAAAGTTTTTGATTTCACCTCTGCGTGCTTTGGCATAAAGTCCTTTAACATCACGCCGTTCGCACTCCTCAATGGGTGTACTAACATAGACTTCCAGAAAATCATCCTGTCCGATAATATTGGCAGCCATCTCACGAATATCATTATTGGGACTGATAAAGGCTGCGATTGTGATAACTCCAGCATCAATAAAAAGCTTGGAAACTTCCGCAATTCGACGTATATTCTCAACACGGTCGGCTTCTGTAAAGCCCAAATTATTATTGATACCACTACGGATATTATCACCGTCCAAAATTCGGCAAAGTAATCCACGCTTATGCAACTCGCGCTCCAAGGCTATAGCAATTGTACTCTTACCCGAGCCACTTAAACCGGTGAACCAAATCATCGCACTATGTTGACCAAGAAGTTTCTCTTTATCTTGCCGCGCCAACATTTTATCAAAGATAGGATATATATTATCTGTCATAATTCAATTAAAACGGCCATATTAATGGGATTAAAATAATGGATATCAAAAATGTAATTATATTCAACGGCAAACCAATGCGAACAAAGTCAGTAAATTTGTAATTACCGATACCTTGCACAATCAAATTCGTCTGATAACCGATAGGCGTTGAAAAACTGGCGGATGCAGCCATGCAGATTACCACAAAAAAAGGTATCGGACTAACTCCCATCTGTGCTGATATAGATAGTGCCAACGGAAAAGCAAGAGCCGCCGCCGCATTGTTTGTTATAAGCTCCGTAAACAGATTTGTTATAATAAATACAACAGCCAATAATACATGAGGCCCATAATGCTCACTCATTTCAATTATATAATGTGCGACTACATCTGCCACACCAGAATTGACCATCGCCTTGCTGATAGCAAAAGCACAGGCAATCGTTATCAAAATGTCCCAAGATATGTATTTTGTATATTTACGGGCAGGAAAAATCTTTGCCCATGCCATTACGACAGTAGTAACGGAGACAAAAAAGAACATGTCCAGCTTAATGCCGGAGAAAACCTCTTTCATCACCGGAAGCTCTCCTACTGTGGCTCCTGTTATCATCAGAATCAATAAAAGAAGAGCAAACCAACGTTTGCCTTTACCGGGAACAGGTTCTGTATCATGACCATTTGCCAATAACACAAATACAGAAGATTCCCCCCACGTCTGCACAAAAGAATCATCTGCCATCAGAACCAATGTATCGCCCTCCCGAAAATATTCATTTTCCAGGTTCCGGACAATACTCTGTCCACCACGTTTTATTTCTTTCACCTCTGCCCCATAATGTCGCCGAAAATTGAAGGTTTCAAGTTTCTTGTTGATGCCGGGAAACCGGGCGCCCAAAACTGCCTCTACACGATGCAAATTTCCATATTCTTCCTGTTCTTCCCCCAAACCGGCACTATCGGCACGCGCATCCGGCAAGAGTTTGGAAGAAAATGCAAACAGATAAATAATGCCCGCAACAGCGATGAAAATTCCTACTTTACCCAATTCGAACATAGTGAAGCCCTCATAACCAGCTTCCAATATCATTCCATGTACCACCAGATTGGTTGAAGTGCCTATCAGAGTGCATATTCCACCAAGAATGGTTACATACGAAAGAGGAATAAGAAATTTAGTAGCAGGTAGTTGCACCGATTCCGCCCATCTCTTAATGATCGGAGCAAAAATAACGACCACCGGAGTGTTATTCAAAAAAGCAGAAATAAAAGAAATCATAGGCAACATACGAAGCTGTGCCTTAAATACAGTAGTTTTCTTCCGTGGCAACAGCTTCTTTATAATCTGTCCCAAAGCTCCCGACTGGCGGATTCCTTCACTGACCAAAAACAACATTGCAACGGTTATCATTCCTTTATTGCTAAATCCCTCCAACATCTCTTTCGGACTTAGAATGCCTGCACAAAGAAGTAATACAACAACTGAAAAGAGCACCATTCCCGGACGCATTTTATCCAATACCAAAGCAAGCACCATGCCTGAGAGCGTTAAAAGCATAAACAGGATTTCAAAAGTCATATCAGTTGTCTTTTATTTAGTTTTTACTATAAACCAGGGATTCAAAAGTTCTTGCTTATTATATGACAAGGGTTTCTCTTTTTTCCCTACCTGATATATCTCCATTCCCGCAGCACGGGCTATGGTATGTCCCGCAGCCGTATCCCATTCCATCGTAGGAGCAAAACGAGGATATACATCTGCTTTTCCTTCTGCAACCAGGCAAATTTTAATGGAACTGCCACTTGAAATTAATTCCACTTCCGAATGATGACATTTCATCTCCTCAACATAAGCTTCCGTCTCAGGTGTCAGATGTGAACGAGAAGCCACAATCACAAAACGGTCATGTGCATTTTTCTCCGGCAAACGGGTAGCGGATGCCACCAGATCTTCCAGAGAGAGAGCCTCCCGATCAACTATATTGGAAAGCTTATATGCCCCTAAGTTTTCTTCTGCAAAATAAAGCTCTTTCTTTACCGGCAGATAAATGACTCCCATCACAGGAATAGTATTGCAAACCAAAGCTATATTTACAGTAAACTCTCCATTCCTCTTGATAAATTCTTTCGTCCCATCCAGTGGATCTATAATCCACAACGTTTCCCAATTCTTTCGTTCCGAATAAGGCAAATGTTCTCCTTCCTCACTCAGCAAAGGAAACGGGGTACTACTTAAAAATTCAGTTATTACTTCATGAGCTTTACGATCTGCAATTGTCAGTGGTGAATTATCCGCTTTTCGCTCTATCTGGAAATCAGACTCCGAATCGTTATAAACAGAAAGTATTTCCTCACCTGCCCGCAGAGCTGCGTCAATTGCATTTAATATATATTGTCGTTCCATACGATATTTTTCCGAATATGAAGTGCAAAGCTAAAAACTTTTTTGGTGGAAAAAGTTTTCGCATCTCATTTTATAACTTCTTTTAAACGAAAAAAGAAATTCATAGGTACTTTTTACAATCTTGAAATCCCCTCCTCCATTTCCAAACATAGTACAAAAAAGGCGGTAACTTCCCAGTTACCGCCTTATCCTGAAAGGAGAGAGATTCTCCTTTTCTATAAATTACCAAAAAGAATTCAATCAATTAATGCGATATAACAGCCAAGCACCCTGAAAATCTTTACGATTAGGATATTTTGCTTTAAACGCATCACGAGCAGCAGTAGCTGAAGCTCTGTCTGCAAAAGTATTTGCTATCACACGGTACATAGCAGCATCTGCATTGAAAACAACAAGTGCATTATAACCTTCCTTATCTAAAAAGTCTTTTAAGTTTTCTGCATTTGCCTTCACTCCAAAACTACCACATACAACGCTATAATCTTGTAAGCCGTTAGTACCGGATACAACCGTTACCTTCTCTTGACGTATGCCGGAAGGAGAACTTTCTACAACTTTGGCAACCACAGGAGCGCTTGTAACTGAAGTCACTTCTTCTGCAGGAACAGTATTTTGTGGTTCAGCCAATTCCTGTTGCTTAGCTTTTTCATACGCTTTTTTATAAGCACTTTCACTTGATTTACATGAAGAGAATGCCAGAGCGATGCACACTCCCATTCCCAGCACTGCTAATTTTCTCATTTTTCTTATTTTTTTGTTAATAAATTCTATGTCTATTCTTAGTCTTTCATTTCCTCATCGATATTTTCAGACAGCAAATTAATAGAAATTTCGCCATCTTTCAAAGAATAATCCCCAAAAACATCTCATAGCTACCATAAAATACACTATCCACAGATATTCACCCGAACTTTAAAGCCTTTTTCCATCTACACACAATTTCGGATATGGAACAAAAGTACACCATAACCTGCTATTATTCCCCCACCTTCTTAGTTAAATAAAATTAAACCCTATCAGAAAACAGAATTCTACCGAAAGAGTTACCGTATCTTTGTCACGAAAAAACAGGGCATGAGGCCCATTTAATTAACTACATGACATTTGAAAATTTAAAACTGATAGAGCCAATATTAAAAGCTCTTCAAGAAGAGGGATATTCCACCCCCACTCCAATACAGGAAAAATCTATCCCCATATTGCTTCAAGGAAAAGATTTATTAGGATGTGCCCAAACCGGAACCGGTAAGACAGCAGCGTTTTCTATCCCTATCCTACAAAAGTTATACAAGACGGACAACCGCAAAGGCATAAAAGCACTTATCTTAACCCCTACCCGCGAATTGGCGATACAGATAGGCGAAAGCTTTGAGGCATATGGCAAATATACCGGACTAAAGCATACAGTTATCTTCGGAGGTGTAGGACAAAAGCCGCAAACAGATGATTTGAAGCGGGGGACACAAATACTGATTGCCACACCCGGACGTTTACAAGATTTGGTAAATCAAGGATTTATCAATCTCAAGACACTTGATTTCTTTGTCTTGGATGAAGCAGATCGCATGCTCGACATGGGCTTCATACATGACATACGCCGTATATTGAAAATGTTGCCCACACAAAGACAGACTCTGTTCTTTTCCGCAACAATGCCCTCCGAAATAGAAACTCTGGCAAACTCAATGCTATCCAATCCGGCGAAAGTTGAAGTAACACCGGTTTCTTCTACCGTTGACACGATTTCTCAATCGGTTTATTTCGTAGAAAAGAAAGAGAAGAAAGACTTGTTAATTCATCTGCTGAAAAATACGGCTATTGAATCAGTGCTTGTTTTCACCAGAACAAAATACGGCGCAGACAAGCTTGCCCGAATTCTCAGTAAATCAGGAATATCGGCAGAAGCCATACATGGCAACAAGTCACAAAATGCACGCCAACGCGCACTTACCGGTTTTAAAAGTCACACCATACGTGTGCTCATCGCAACCGACATTGCTGCAAGAGGCATTGACGTGGAGCAACTGTCTCATGTCATCAACTATGAGTTACCCAACGTGCCGGAAACCTATGTACACAGAATCGGACGTACCGGGCGTGCCGGACATGAAGGCACTGCGCTTTCGTTCTGCGAATCAGAAGAACTGCCATACCTGAAAGACATTCAAAAGCTGATAGGAAAAACCATTCCGGTGATTGAGCACCATCCGTTTATCACTACTGAAGGAATAAATGCCCAAGAGGTAAAAACAGAAGAAATAAAAGCTAAAGCTAAAGAAAACAAAACATACCGGGGAAAACGCTCGAACGGAGATTTCTGGAGAAGACAAAAACGCACTGCACAGAATAATACTAACAAGAAATAATGGCTGTAAGCAAAGAAAATCTGCAAAAAAAAACACTCATTCCGAACAATCTTTCAAAAAATATTGTTATTTTTGTCATCATGAACTTTTAAAAAGAAAGGAACACATTATGAAAGGATTGAACGTTTTAGCAGCTTTCTTGGGTGGTGCAGCCGTAGGTGCGGCCGTAGGTATCTTATTCGCTCCCGAAAAAGGAGAGGATACCCGTCACAAAATAGCAGAAATTCTTCGTAAAAAAGGTATCCGTCTGAGTCGAAATGAGATGGAAAACCTGGTAGATGAAATTGCATCGGAAATGAAGGGTGAGGTAACGGAGTAGAACCATTCAAAACAGGACCACCATGTTCGCAGACGACAAAAGCATTGAAAATATCCAGCAATTATTCATTGAGTTCAAAAAATATCTGGAGCTCCAAAAGGAATATACAAAGCTGGAAGTAACCGAAAAGCTTTCAGTTTTATTGTCAACGCTTATTTTAGTGCTGTTGGTCGGCATACTCGGCGTAGTGGTTCTGTTTCATTTGTCGTTCACTCTGGTTTACGTTTTAGCCCCATTGGTAGGCGGGTTGATAGCAAGTTATGCCCTCATTGCATGTTTTCATTTATTGCTCATCATCCTGCTTGTCTTATTCCGAAAAACGATTATCATCAATCCGACTGTAAAATTTCTTGCAGGACTCTTTTTAGATAATAAATCCAATTGATAAAATATCTCATGAATAATACGTCAGATACCATTCCTGTTACCTTGGAGAGCATAGCGCAACAGAAAGCTGTTTTATTGCAGCAAATACGTGTACAGAAGGAAATTATGACTGACATTACAAGGGATATATTTGCGCCCGTTGCTCCTGCGACCAATAAAGCCGGTGCAATGATAAGAGCATTCAATACGGGTATGGCAGTCTTTGACGGTATGATGTTAGGATTAAAGCTTATGAAGAGAATCAGAAGATTCTTTGAAAAAGGCCACAGATAATTATCAGAAGAAACTACAAAAAGGGTGCAAATAAAGTTTATCTTTAAATTTGCACCCTTTATTTATTACTTAAACATCATAAATCAGACATAGGTTTCAAGCAACTTTACACTCCCTTGCGGAATGATAGTCACTTCCTGAATGGCGGCAGGAAGTAAAATTGTTTCTCCAGCTTCCATCGAAATCTCATTTTTCTCATTATCAATGATGTTGCAAGAGCCTTCTACACAAATAAAAATAACAAAAGAATCCAATTCCGAATAATCGCAGGTTATCTCTTCTGTCATATCATAAATAGAAGTTGTGAAATAGGGACTTGCTACTATTTCTACCGGTTCATTCTGTACTTGATCATATTCCGTACGGAAATCATCCTGTACATCCGAAAAGTTTATAGCATCAATAGCCTGGCTGGTATGCAGTTCACGTGATTTGCCATCCTTATCTTTCCGGTTATAATCGAAAATACGATAAGTTATATCTGACGTTTGCTGAATTTCTGCCACAAATGCTCCCGCACCAATGCCATGAACACGCCCCGCAGGTACATAAAAAACATCTCCCGGTTTTATTGCACAGGTTTGCAATACTTCGGCAAATGTTCCGTTATAAATTCTTTCCTTATATTCTTTCGGTGTAATTTGTTCGGAAAAACCGGAAATAAGTTTGGCGTCCTTATCAGCAGCTATAACATACCACATTTCATTTTTACCAAAACTATTATGACGTTTTTTCGCCAACTCATCATCAGGATGTACCTGAATAGACAAGTCCAATTTAGCATCAATAAACTTTATCAACAGAGGGAACTTATTTCCAAAACGTGCATAGTTAGCTTCGCCCACCAAGTCTTCTTTATACTTTCTGACCATGTCTGGTAGTGTCAGTCCTTTATCGGCCCCATTGGCAACTACGGATTCGCTACCTTCCACAGCCGAGACTTCCCAGCTCTCCCCCACATTGGAGAGGGTTTCATTCAAATGTTTGAATGGAATAATCTTGTCGCCTCCCCAAAGAATCTGCTTCAGGATAGGCTCAAATTTTAGAGGATACATTCGTTGTTTTTTAATTAAAACTTTCAATTAATGATGTGATTTATTTGATTATGGGGACAAACATACGAAAAATATCAATTTGTATTCTAATTGTTAAACGCTAAACTTTCCTAAAATGTTCTCCACATTTCTATCCAATTGCTTGGGGGAACAAAAGAATTTCTTTTTATTTGCAAGAAATTTAATTAATACCATTGAAATATGATAAACACTACTCCAACAGAAAGTAATTTATCCGGTCTGGATAAAAAAGATTTTCAAAAGGATATAAACGATAAAAAGACAGATTTATTTATCCTTAAAAATTCTCAGGGAATGGAAGTGGCAGTCACCAACTACGGATGCGCCATCCTCTCCATAATGGTTCCCGATAAGAATGGAAAATATGCAAATGTCATATTAGGGCATGACAGTATAGACCATGTGATCAACAGCCCTGAGCCTTTTCTCAATACAACCATCGGCCGATATGGCAATCGCATAGCCAAAGGAAAATTCACCCTTTACGGTGAGGAACATCAGCTAACAATAAATAATGGCCCCAACTCTTTGCATGGTGGTCCTACTGGCTTTCACACCAAGGTCTGGGATGCCGTTCAGCCTGACTCCAGCACTATCATTTTCAATTATACGTCAGCCGATGGAGAAGAAGGATTTCCCGGAAATTTGGAAATAGAAATGACTTATCGTCTGGAGAATGAAACAAATGCCTTAGTAATAGAGTACCGGGCCACCACAGATAAATCAACGATAGTTAACCTGACCAATCACGGATTCTTCAATCTGGCAGGTATTGCCACCCCCTCCCCCACTATTTTAAATAATATAGTTACCATTAACGCAGATCATTATATTCCCATAAATGAAGTTTCCATTCCTACTGGAGAAATTTTAAAAGTAGAAGGCACTCCTATGGATTTTCGTACCCCCCATACTGTCGGTGAAAGGATTGATGATAAATTTCAGCAATTAATAAACGGAACGGGATATGACCATTGTTACGCATTGAACAAGACCGAAACCGGAGAGTTGAGTCTTGCCGCAACTTGCATTGAGCCTGTCAGCGGACGTACTATGGAAGTATATACTACGGAAAATGGTGTACAGCTTTATACGGGAAATTGGTTAGGAGGTTTCGCTGGCGCCCATGGAGCGACTTTTCCTGCAAGGAGCGCAATATGTTTTGAAGCCCAATGCTTCCCTGATACTCCAAACAATCCCCATTTCCCGTCAGCAGTATTATTACCGGGTGATGAATATCAACAGATAACCATTTATAAATTCGGTGTACAAGAATAAAGACAAGATTATTAATCCAAATTCAAATATCTAAATTTATCATGAGTCAACAAAAAAAACAATGGGGAGCTATCATTATTATGATTGCGCTCTTCGCAATGATTGCTTTCGTTACCAACCTCTGCTCGCCGATGGCAGTCATCGTAAAGAACGATTTCGGCGCCAGTAATGTGCTTTCTCAAATCGGCAACTACGGAAACTTTATCGCTTACCTTGTTATGGGTATTCCAGCCGGTATGCTCATTGCCAAGTTCGGTTATAAGAAAACGGCTCTTATCGGCTTACTCGTAGGAATTATCGGCATTCTTGTCCAATGGTTCAGCGGCCACGTAGGCAAAGAAAGCGCTTTCGTGGTTTATCTTATCGGTGCTTTCATCAGCGGTTTCACCATGTGTATCCTTAACTGCGTAGTTAACCCAATGCTGAACCTCCTTGGTGGTGGTGGAAATAAAGGAAACCAGCTTATCCAAATCGGTGGCGTCTTTAACAGTAGTGCTGCCGTAGCTGTATATATTATCATGGGGGCTTTAATCGGAGATGCTTCTAAAGCTCATATTGCCGACGCTACACCAGCATTGATGATTGCACTGGCAATTTTCATTATCGGTTTCATCGTCATCCTATTTACCAAAATCGAAGAACCTGAACAAGCTCCGGTAGATACCAGCCTTATCAAAGGTGCTATGAAATACCGCCACTTCGTTCTCGGTATTCTCGCCATTTTCCTGTATATGGGAATTGAAGTAGGAACTCCGACTTACATACTTCAATATCTGTCTTCAGCACCTGATGCAAGCACTCCGGGTTTAGGCATGGATGCCGGCATCGTTGGACTTATAGTTGCCGTTTATTGGCTGATGATGCTTGTAGGCCGTTTTGTCGGTGGCACTATTGGAGGAAAGATTTCAAGCAGAAAGATGATTACGGTGGTTTCCATCACCAGCCTCGTACTCGTAGCTTTCGGAATGTTTGCTCCTGTAGATGTCACAGTAAATGTTCCGGGCATAGATTGGGCTAAGTTAGAGCTTATTTGGGCGGAAGTGCCAGTGGGAATATTCGCATTTCTTCTTGTTGGACTGTGCACCAGTGTAATGTGGGGCGGTATATTCAATATGGCAGTCGAAGGGCTTGGCAAATACACTGCAATCGCCAGTGGAATCTTTATGACAATGGTATTCGGCTGTGCGGTTATGGTAGCCATCCAAGGTTGGTTGGCTGATCTTACCGACTACATGACCAGTTATTGGGTAGTGCTCTTCTGCGCCGCTTATATTCTGTTCTACGCTTTAATAGGTTCAAAGAACGTCAACTCGGAAAAATAACCCGACAAAAGGATTCTAATTATTTACCTTATAAAATATAAATATCATGGATATAGAGAACGTAAGAAGCCGTTTCATCAAACATTTTGACGGAACAACAGGAGCAGTTTATGCTTCTCCGGGACGTATCAACCTTATTGGTGAGCATACAGATTATAATGGTGGCTTCGTGTTTCCGGGGGCTATTGACAAAGGGATGATCGCAGAGATAAAGCCAAACGGAACAGATACCGTAAAAGCTTATTCCATTGACTTGAAAGATTACGTGGAATTCGGCTTGAAAGAAGAAGATGCTCCTAAAGCCAGTTGGGCAAGATATATTTTCGGAGTATGTCGGGAAATGATGAAACGTGGAGTAAACGTAAAAGGTTTCAATACAGCTTTTGCCGGTGATGTGCCTCTTGGCGCGGGAATGTCATCCTCGGCTGCATTGGAAAGCACCTATGCTTATGCTTTAAACGACTTATTCGGTGACAACAAAATAGATAAGTTTGAATTGGCAAAAGTGGGACAGGCTACAGAGCACAACTATTGTGGCGTGAATTGCGGTATTATGGATCAATTTGCTTCTGTATTCGGCAAACAAGGCAGCCTCATCCGGCTGGATTGCCGTTCACTGGAATATCAATATTTCCCATTCAATCCTAAAGGTTATCGTTTGGTTCTTGTTGACTCAGTTGTTAAACATGAACTGGCATCTTCAGCATATAATAAACGCCGACAAAGTTGCGAAGCAGCAGTTGCAGCCATTCAGAAAAAGCATCAGCATGTAGAATTCTTACGCGACTGTACAATGGAAATGTTGGAAGAAGCCAAAGCGGACATCAGCGCAGAAGATTACATGCGTGCCGAATATGTCATCGAAGAGATTCAACGTGTACTTGATGTTTGCGATGCGTTGGAGAAAGGTGACTACGAAACCGTAGGTCAAAAGATGTATGAGACTCACCATGGCATGAGTAAACTGTATGAAGTAAGTTGTGAAGAACTCGATTTCTTGAACGACCTTGCTTTTGACTGCGGAGTTACCGGCTCTCGTGTGATGGGTGGCGGCTTTGGCGGATGTACTATCAATCTGGTAAAAGATGAACTGTATAGCACATTCATAGAAAAAGCCAAAGATGAATTCAAAAATAAATTTGGCAGAAGTCCTAAAATCTATGATGTAGTCATTAGTGACGGCGCACGCAGATTGGAATAAATTTATTTCCCGCAATAATTAATATAGGACATTTTCCCTTATGGGAAAATGTCCTATGTGTTTTTATATGATTGTATTGCTAATTGCACATAAAGAGTTATCTTTGTACTGTTAAAATCAACAAACTCAAAGCAAATCCGCTTATATAGTAGTATCAAAACTAATAATAAACAATAATATGAATGACAACAGACTTATGAACCGTGCAGCGGATAATATCCGTATTCTCGCTGCATCCATGGTTGAAAAGGCCAATTCCGGACACCCCGGTGGCGCCATGGGGGGAGCTGATTTTATAAACGTGCTCTTTTCCGAGTTCCTTGTATATGACCCTGAAAATCCGGCATGGGAAGGCCGCGACCGTTTCTTCCTCGATCCGGGACACATGTCACCGATGCTTTATTCCACTTTGGCACTGGCGGGCAAATTCACGATAGATGAGTTGAAAGAGTTCCGTCAATGGGGAAGTCCCACTCCGGGACATCCTGAACGTGACATCATGCGCGGCATCGAAAATACTTCCGGGCCATTAGGACAGGGACATGCCTATGCAGTAGGTGCAGCCATAGCCGCCAAATTCATGAAAGCCCGTTTTGAAGAAGTGATGGATGAAACCATCTATGCATATATCTCTGATGGCGGCGTTCAGGAAGAAATTTCCCAGGGAGCCGGACGTATCGCCGGAGCACTTGGATTGAACAATCTCATCATGTTCTACGATGCCAATGACATCCAGCTTTCTACTGAAACCAAAGATGTGACTATTGAAGATACCGGCAAGAAATATGAAGCATGGGGATGGAAAATCATCACAATCAACGGTAATGATCCTGATGCAATCCGCAACGCTTTAAATGAAGCTAAAGCAGAAAAAGAACGGCCGACTTTAATTATCGGCCATACTGTCATGGGAAAAGGCGCACGCAAAGCAGACGGAAGCAGCTATGAAGCCAACTGTGCCACTCATGGTGCTCCCCTCGGCGGAGATGCCTATGTCAATACAATCAAAAACCTTGGCGGAGATCCCACCAACCCATTTATTTTCTTCCCCGAAGTGGCTGAACTATATGCAAAGCGCACTGCCGAACTAAAGAAAATCATGGCAGGGAAATATGCGGCCAAAGCCGCATGGGCAAAAGCCAATCCGGAAAAGGCCGCTAAGTTGGAGCTCTTCTTTTCCGGCAAAGCCCCTGAAGTAAATTGGGCGGCTATCGAACAAAAAGCTAACGTCGCAACACGCGCTGCTTCCGCTACTGTATTGGGAGCTCTTGCCACTCAGGTAGAAAATATGATTGTTGCATCCGCCGACTTGTCCAACTCAGACAAGACTGATGGTTTCCTGAAGAAAACCCATGCTTTTAAAAAAGGCGATTTCAGTGGAGCCTTCTTTCAGGCAGGCGTTGCCGAGCTGACTATGGCATGCTGCTGTATCGGTATGGCGTTGCACGGCGGTGTCATTCCCGCATGTGGAACCTTCTTTGTATTCTCTGACTATATGAAACCGGCCATACGCATGGCAGCCCTTATGGAAGTGCCTGTGAAGTTTATCTGGACACATGATGCCTTCCGTGTAGGTGAAGACGGACCTACTCATGAGCCGGTAGAACAGGAGGCACAAATACGCCTGATGGAAAAAATGAAAAACCACAAAGGGCATAATTCCATGCTTGTACTCCGCCCCGCCGATGCGGAAGAAACCACTATGGCATGGAAACTTGCTATGGAAAACATGGCTACTCCGACAGGATTGATTTTCTCCCGTCAGAATATTGCAAATCTGCCGGCCGGAAATGATTATACACAAACTGCCAAAGGAGCTTATATCGTAGCGGGTTCAGACGCAAATCCGGATATTATCCTTGTAGCTTCCGGCTCGGAGGTAGCGACATTGGTAGCCGGCGCCGAGCTGTTGCGCAAAGACGGCATCAAGCTACGCATTGTTTCCGTTCCGTCCGAAGGCTTGTTCCGCAGTCAGGTTTTAGGCTATCAGGAGAGCATTATCCCCGGCAACATTAAGGTATTCGGCTTGACAGCCGGCCTGCCTGTAAATATGTCAGGACTGGTAGGCAACAATGGCAAAGTATGGGGATTAGAATCTTTCGGTTTCTCCGCACCTTATAAAGTGCTGGACGAAAAGCTTGGCTTCACGGCCGAAAACGTGTATAAACAAGTAAAGGAGATGTTGCAATGAAAACAATAGGAATTTGTTCTGACCACGCTGGATATGAACTGAAACAATACGTAAAGACATGGCTGGAAGCCAAAGACTGGGAATACAAGGATTTCGGCACTTATTCGCCGGAAAGTGTGGACTATCCAGACTTTGCCCATCCGTTAGCTTTGGCCGTTGAGGCGGGAGAATGCTATTCGGGAATCGCAATCTGTGGCAGTGGAAATGGCATCAGCATGACGCTGAACAAGCATCAGGGTATTCGTGCCGCTTTATGCTGGACACCTGAAATTTCAGGTCTGGCACGTCAGCACAATGATGCCAATGTGCTCGTAATGCCAGGACGCTTCATCACCAACCAAGAGGCGGACAGCATCATGGAAAGATTCTTCTCTACCCCGTTTGAAGGCGGACGCCATCAACGGAGAATCGAGAAAATTCCTGTATAAAGAACAAGCAAAGCGAACAAAAAGCTGTTCATAAAAACATAAGAGGCTCTATTCTCCCTAATAAGCCTCTTATGTTTCAACAATACTTCTCCAAATATAACTGAGATACATGTAAAATCGAAGGCTACAAGCTAAAAAAGACATGGCTTGACAATAGATATATTTTTAGGCGATTGGATGCACGAGCAAAGGTTTTTATAGAATATGTTACTGCCGAGAAAGCATGGATTCCGGTTGATGCTCCAAATTATCTGATGATAAACTGTTTTTGTGTATCAGGACAAGAAAATAACATTCCATTAAGAGTAATAAAGTTAGAAACAATGGATGCACCTACCCCTGCTACCATTTTAAACTTATCGCATTCTCAATTACCGACGACATCTACGGCTTCTTCACTACCATGAATATTTGCAATGGCCTAATTCATGCCAAGTCAGATTATCTTTTACTGCCATAAACAGTTTCCATTGCCCCGAAGAACAATTCTTGCCGCTAAGCGAACTAATATTTTCTTCACTAAGAAATAATCGTCCGACAATTGTCGAATATCGTCCCATATCTGTTGCATTATCGTCCGACAATTGTCGGACGATAATGCAACAGATATGGGACGTAGAGTTTTCAACGGACAGAGATATAAATTATAGTAATACAAGAAGTAATGCCTGGGAAGAAAATTTTAGTTCACAATGAATATCCCTTTTCTTTTGCCTTTTTATCGCGTCCCTTTTCTTATTTTTCACACAGAAGATGCATATCGTCTTTAAATAAAAACTATCTTTGTAGTTCAATAATCCAGAACTCAGAATGATATGGAGCAACTTAATACCATAAAAGAGCTTATCAATCAGGGAAATGTAGAGCAAGCCATCCAACAGCTTGACCAAATATTACAAACAGATCTTCCTGAGAAGGATAAAGCCTATTATCTGCGAGGGAATGCATACCGCAAGCAGGGCAATTGGCAACAAGCATTGAACAATTACCAATATGCTATCGACCTTAATCCGGAAAGCCCTGCCCGACACGCCCATAAAATGGCAATGAACATTCTGAACTTCTTCAATAAGGATATGTACAATCAATAAAATAAATACGTGAATTATGGCAAAAGTCAAAGGAGCAATCGTTGTGGACACTGAGCGTTGCAAGGGCTGCAACCTGTGCGTGGTAGCTTGTCCGCTTAAGGTAATAGCCCTCGCCAAAGAGGTAAATATGAAAGGGTATAATTATGCCCAGCAAATAATAGAAGATACATGCAACGGATGTTCATCCTGTGCAACCGTATGTCCTGACGGATGTATCTCCGTATATAAGGTAAAAGTTGAATAAAATCAAAAGAATATGGCAGAAGAAGTTGTATTAATGAAAGGAAACGAAGCCATTGCCCAGGCAGCTATCCGTTATGGAGTGGACGGTTACTTCGGTTATCCTATTACACCCCAATCAGAGGTATTGGAAACTCTCGCTGAACTGAAGCCGTGGGAAACAACCGGTATGGTGGTATTACAGGCAGAAAGTGAAGTGGCAGCTATTAATATGGTATATGGCGGCGCCGGAAGTGGAAAAATGGTAATGACCTCCTCCTCCAGCCCCGGAGTTAGTTTGAAACAAGAAGGCATTTCTTACTTGGCAGGCGCCGAGTTACCTTGTTTGATTGTAAATGTAATGCGCGGGGGACCGGGTTTAGGAACTATCCAGCCAAGTCAGGCAGATTATTTTCAAACGGTAAAAGGTGGAGGTCATGGTGACTATCGCCTGATTGCACTTGCTCCTGCTTCGGTACAAGAGATGGCAGACTTCGTAGGATTGGCATTCGACCTCGCCTTCAAGTATCGTAATCCTGCAATCATACTTGCCGATGGCGTTATCGGTCAAATGATGGAAAAAGTAGTTCTTCCCACACAAAAGCCACGACGCACCGATGCGGAAGTTATCGCACAATGCCCGTGGGCCACAACCGGAAAAACCAATGACCGCAAGCCCAATATCATTACTTCTCTTGAGTTGAAGCCCGAAGAAATGGAAAAGAATAATATCCGCTTCCAAGCCAAATATAAAGAGATTGAAGAAAATGAAGTACGTTTTGAAGAAATCAATTGTGATGATGCCGAATATCTGATTGTAGCCTTCGGCTCTATGGCACGTATCGGCCAGAAAGCGATGGAGATGGCACGCGAAGAAGGAATCAAAGTAGGCATACTCCGCCCCATCACATTGTGGCCATTCCCTACCAAAGCCATTTCCGCCTATGCCAACAAAGTGAAAGGCATGCTTGTAACCGAGTTGAATGCGGGGCAAATGATTGAAGATGTCCGTCTTGCCGTAAACGGCAAAGTGAAAGTAGAGCATTTCGGCCGCCTCGGTGGTATCGTGCCTGACCCTGACGAAATAGTAGCTGCATTAAAAAATATGTTGGCATAATTAATGTGCCAATGTGCTTATTAAATTTATTATTATGAATCCTGATAAAATAAGAAGCGTACTGAACATCCTATTTATGATACTTGCCCTTGCTGCCATCATTATATACTTTGTGGCGAAAGATGACTTCAAACTATTCATCTACGTCTGCGGTGCGGCGATATTCATCAAACTGATGGAGTTCTTCATACGATTCACTAATAGATAAGGAGAAGTGATTATGACAAAAGAAGATATTATCAAACCTGAGAATCTGGTTGCAAAAAAACCGACTCTTATGAACGATAATCCCATGCATTATTGTCCGGGATGTAGCCACGGCGTAGTTCATAAACTGATTGCCGAGGTAATTGAAGAAATGGGACTGGAAGACAAAGCAATAGGTATCTCCCCCGTGGGATGCGCCGTGTTTATCTACAATTATATAGATATTGACTGGCAAGAGGCTGCGCATGGGCGTGCGCCCGCACTGGCCACCGCCATAAAACGCCTTTGGCCTGACCGATTGGTATTTACCTATCAGGGGGATGGTGACTTGGCCTGCATCGGCACTGCCGAAACCATTCATGCATTGAACCGTGGAGAGAACATCACCATTATTTTCATCAACAATGCCATTTACGGCATGACCGGCGGACAGATGGCCCCCACTACCCTTGTCGGCATGAAAACCTCCACAAGCCCTTATGGACGCGATGTACATCTGCATGGATACCCGTTAAAAATGGCTGACATTGCAGCCCAACTGGAAGGAACAGCTTACGTTACCCGCCAAAGTGTACAGACCGTCCCGGCCATCCGAAAAGCCAAAAAGGCGATCCGCAAAGCATTCGAGAATTCTATGGCAGGAAAAGGCTCCAACCTTGTAGAAATAGTTTCTACATGTAATTCCGGTTGGAAGATGTCTCCCGAAAAGTCAAACACATGGATGGAAGAACACATGTTCCCATTTTATCCATTGGGTGACCTGAAAGATAAATAATTATGCTAAAGACAGAAAAACAATGAAAGAAGAGATCATAATAGCAGGCTTTGGTGGACAAGGTGTATTGTCCATGGGAAAGATTTTGGCATACTCCGGGCTAATGGAAGGTAAGGAAGTTACTTGGATGCCGGCCTACGGACCGGAACAACGCGGTGGCACAGCCAATGTAACCGTTATTGTGAGCGATGATAAAATTTCCTCGCCCATCCTCAGCAAATATGACGCTGCCATCATCCTGAACCAACCCTCATTGGAAAAGTTTGAAAGCAAAGTCAAATCAGGCGGTGTGCTGATTTATGACGGTTATGGCATCATAAATCCGCCTACCCGCAAGGACATACATGTATATCGCATTGACGCCATGGATGCCGCCAATGAAATGAACAATGCCAAGGCATTCAATATGATTGTGTTGGGAGGCTTACTGAAACTCAAACCAATGGTCACATTGGACAGTGTACTCAGAGGCCTAAAGAAAACACTTCCCGAACGCCACCATCACCTGATACCTATGAACGAGGAAGCAATTAAAAAAGGTATGGAACTGATCCGGGAAATGAAATAAACCTTTGACATCAAGAGTACCCACACATTCTTGATTATTCAAGAAGCTGTCTGAAAAATTAAATACAAACTTTTTTCAGACAGCTCTTTATTTTACTACCCTATATACCAATTATTATAATTGTAGTGAATGCATCGTAGAAAAAAGCGCAAGACTTCTTTTAAAAGAAGCAAAAAAGGCTGATTTGAGTTCACAAATAATATTTTATTGTATCTTTGCGCCTAATTATGAGACGAATCGTACTGACATATATACTCTTATCTGTTATAGGGATACTGGGTGCAAGAGCACAACGCACCCTTAATTCAACTGCGAATAACCGGGATCAGTTTGGCAATCAGGTTGACCCCAATACACAACCGGACAATCTACAAGACAGCACAGAAGTTCAAAGTCTTCCACCTAAACTCTATATGTGGCAACTAAGTGAAACCTTGGGAAACCGTACCATCATGCCCGCCGATACAGCCAATCTAAATTTTCAGAACAGTAATTTAGTAGAAGGGGAATTCGGACATTACAACTATTTAGGAAACTTAGGTTCACCACGCCTTTCACGCCTATTCTTTGAACGAAAAATGCAAGAACCGACCATTTTTATGGAACCGTTCTCTTGTTTTTATTTCCGCCCTGATCAGGTAAAATTTACAAACAGCAATATTCCCTATACCAATCTGACCTACTACAAAGCCGGAAATAAAGTAAATGGCGAAGAAAGATTCAAGTCTTATTTTTCAGTCAATGCTAATAAAAGGTTGGCATTCGGTTTCAACTTTGACTATTTGTATGGACGCGGTTACTATGCAAATCAATCAACTTCCCATTTCAATGCAGGATTGTTTACCAGTTATATAGGTGAAAAATACCAGATGCAGGCTGTTTACAATCATTTTTTCTTAAAAATGAATGAAAACGGTGGCATCACGGACGATCGATATATAACCCGACCTGAAGAAATGGAAAGTACAAATGGTAGTCAGTATATCCCTGTTCATTTGGAACGGAGCGCTAATCGCAATAAGAATTTCTATATCTATTTGACACAACGTTACCGATTAGGCTTCAAGCGGGAAAGCAATAAGATTGAAAATAAAAAAGCCCCCGGCAGAAAACCGTTAAACGACAGTATTCCTATCAACAGCAAAGATACTGTCACAACAGAAGAATTTGTACCTGTCACCAGCTTTATCCATACAATCAAAATAGAACGGTCACGCCATCAATTCAGTTCCAATGAAACCTCTCAGGATTTTTTTCCGGAAAAGTACTATCTACACAAGAACCAGAGCAATGACTCTACCACAGCTTTCAGTGTTAAGAATGTTTTGGGCGTAGCCCTTCTGGAGGGTTTCAATAAATATGCAAAGGCTGGACTGACAGCTTACCTTTCCCATAAATTCAGCAGATATGACCTGATGAATGTGGATACACTCTCAGACATGCGGCGTATCCGCTATACGGAACAAGAAGTATTCCTCGGTGGAGAACTTGCCAAGCGACAAGGCAAACTGCTGCATTATAATGTAAACGGGGAAATAGGACTGCTCGATAAGGCGATCGGACAATTCCGGGTGAATGCTGATTTAGACCTAAATTTTCGCCTTGGAAAAGACACAGTAAATTTTTTCGCACGAGGCTCGGTCAGCAACACACTTCCCTCATTCTATATGCGCCATTATCATTCCAATCATTACACTTGGGATAATGACAATATAGATAAGGAATTCCGCACGCGCATAGAAGGCGAACTGAACATTGCCCGTTGGGGAACAAACCTGCGTGCCGGACTTGAGAATATAAAGAACTATACCTACTTTAACCAAAATGCCACGCCTGAACAAAGTGGTGGCAATATACAAGTGCTGTCGGCCACACTGAAACAAAATTTCCACTTAGGTGCTTTCCATTTGGATAATGAAGTGACTTGGCAGAAGGCAAGTAACACAACAATACTTCCATTACCAGAAATCTCACTATACCACAACTTCTATATATTAGCCAAACTGGCAAAGAAGGTATTGACGGTACAATTGGGAGCTGATGTCAGATATTTCACAAAATACTATGCTCCGGCCTATGCACCCGGCATCCAGCAGTTTCACTTGCAATCCACAGACGATCAGGTAGAAATAGGCGGTTACCCTATCGTAAACGTTTATGCCAACCTGCACCTGAAACGGACACGCATCTTCGCCATGATGTATCATGTAAATGCAGGTATGGGTAACAACAAATATTTTCTGACCCCCCACTATCCTATCAACCCACGCTTATTCAAGATTGGTATTTCGTGGAATTTTTATGATTAAATTCTCTCCTGACTATGAAAAGAGCCAAGCTACTGAAATATGTCATATTAGGGATTATCACCACACTCATAGCAACTTTCTTATTGAAAAAGGAAGAAAAACGACAGGGGCATCCCAGAGATTATGAAGGAATAGCCACCGAAGGCATTATTCACGCTGCAACAGAATATAATTCCATCAGTTTTTATGTAGATGGCGATACTGTTTCCGGCTTTCACTATGAACTCATTGAAGCTTTCGCCCGTGATCACGGCCTGAAAGCGGCCCTATCACCGGAAATGAGTTTCGGCAAACGCCTGGAAGGGCTGAGTGAAGGGAAATATGATGTAATAGCACACGGAATTCTCGCCACAAGTGAGTTGAAAGACTCCTTGTCACTTACCATTCCCATCATATTGAACAAACAAGTCTTAGTGCAACGCAAAGCACGCTCTGCTTCAGATTCGCTATTTATCAGAAATCAATTGGATTTGGCCGGTAAAACATTGCATGTAATCAAAGGTTCGCCTGCCATACTCCGCATCCACAATCTTGGAAATGAAATCGGTGACACCATATTTATAAAAGAAATTGATCAATATGGTCCTGAACAATTAATTTCATTAGTGGCCCACGGTGACATTGATTATACCGTATGTGATGAAAGTATCGCACGTGCGGCGGCAGACAGTATACCACAGATAGATATCAGCACTGCCATCAGTTTCACGCAATTCTACTCATGGGCAGTAAGCAAAAAATCCCCCGCCCTACTGGATAGCCTCAACACCTGGCTAAAATCATTCAAAAAAGGGAAAGAGTATAAAGAAATCTACAAACGCTACTATCGTGCAAAGCACGACAGCAGCAGGTAGCACAGCACAATCAGAGTGCCTCAATCTCTTTCAGCCACATCTCCGCAGAAGCATCGCTCGGCATACGCCAATCACCCCGCGGACTGATGGAGATGCTTCCCACTTTAGGGCCATCCGGGAGACAAGAGCGCTTGAACTGCTGATTGAAGAAACGATGGAAGAAGATCCGCAACCACTTTTTAATCACATCTTCCTCATAGACGCCCTTAAAGGTGCGTGCTGCCAGGAAAAAGATTTTGGAAGGACGGAAGCCACAACGCAAAAAGTAATAGAGAAAGAAATCATGAAGTTCATAAGGGCCCACCAAATCTTCTGTAATCTGCTGAATATTTCCGTTATCATCTGCCGGAATCAATTCCGGACTGATGGGAGTATCTACAATATCAAGTAACGTGATGCGTGAAGATTCATCCACACCATTTTCTGCCACCCACTTCACCAAATGTTTAACCAAAGTCTTAGGAATGCTTCCATTCACACCGTACATGGACATGTGGTCACCATTGTAAGTGGCCCACCCCAACGCCAACTCAGAAAGATCGCCTGTGCCGACAACCATCCCCCATGTCTGATTGGCAATATCCATCAAAACCTGCGTGCGCTCCCGTGCCTGAGAATTCTCATAAACCACATCGTGTACATTGATGTCATGATTTATATCCTTGAAATGCTGAACGCAGGCCTCTTTGATACTGATTTCACGCACCGTCACTCCAAGAGAATTCATCAGATTCACGGCATTGGCGTGGGTACGCCCCGTTGTACCAAAGCCCGGCATGGTCACACCTATAATATCCTTACGGAACCACCCAAGTTTGTCAAAGGTTCTCGCACATACTAACAACGCCAACGTAGAATCCAGCCCACCGGAAATACCCACCACTGCACTTTTAGCCTTGGTATGCACCAGACGCTGCGCCAAGCCTGATACCTGGATAGAGAATATTTCCTCACAGCGTTCGTTCAAAGCTGCCCCAGAGGGAACGAATGGATGGGGATCCAAAGTACGTGTCAGATTCAAATCCTTACTATTAACGTATTCCGTAGAGATACGTACCGGAAACTCGGAAGCACAATTGGCGCGACAGGCGGCAAACGTAGTATTTACTCGGCGCTCCATACGCAAATGCTCTACATCTATCTCACTTATCACAACTTGTTCCTCGAAGGAGAATCGTTCACTTGCTGCTATCAACATGCCATTTTCGTAAATCAGTCCATTTCCGGCAAACACCACATCCGTTGTAGATTCGCCGAAACCACATGAACTGAAAACATACCCCGCAATGCAACGAGCCGATTGCTGACTGATGAGCGACCGCAGATAATTATGTTTTCCGATACCTTCGTTATCTGCTGACATATTGAACAAAATCTCAGCACCCTGCAATGCCAAAGACGAACTTGGTGGAATGGTGGCCCACAGATCTTCGCATATCTCAATACCGAAAGTTGTGTCTGCTGTTTCAAACAGCAGGTTTCTTCCCATCGGAACAATTTGTCCGCAGAGACGCACACTATTATCCGGTACTTCGCAAGCGGAAGTGAACCAGCGCTTCTCGTAGAATTCCTTATAATTAGGCAAATAGGTTTTGGGAACAACTCCCAGCACCTTTCCTCTTTGAATAACGACCGCCGCATTGAGCAACACACCGTTCAGGGCAACAGGCATACCAAGTATGGAGATTATATCCATCTGCCGTGTATTATTCAAAACTTGTATCAACCCCATCTCCGCTTCTTCCAACAGAAGTTGTTGGGCAAAAAGATCACCACATGTATATCCGGTAATACACAATTCTGGAAAAACCATAATTTGCACACCTTTTCCATCGGCGATAATAATCTCTTTTTCTATCTCCGAAACATTATATTTGCAATCTGCCACCTTAACACGGGGTACAGCCGCCGCCACTTTCACATATCCGTAATTCATAAGGATGTTTCTAAATTTATATATTCTGCTGCAAAAATACTCCAATTTATCTACAAAGCCAAAACAAACAGGCATTTCCCTCATTATGCATCGAGCCACAAAGTATCATAACCTCACCACAAGGCATTTTGAAATCAAAGAAAAGAAGTAGCCCATTACAAGTTTAGTAACGATTTTTAAGACATTAAATAAAAAAAGAACGTAAATTCTTTGGAGAACAAAAAGAAGCAAGTATCTTTGCAAAAGAAATAAAAATGGAATGATTACAGATCTTAGTCTAACCGGTAAGATGGACGCCATCAAACGATTACAGAGCCACAGTATAAAGCCTTCATTACAAAGGATAGCTATCATGAGCTATCTAATAGAACATCGTACGCATCCTACGGTGGATGAAATATACACAGCATTGGCTCCAAGTATTCCAACTCTATCGAAAACCACAGTGTACAACACCTTAAAGCTGATGAGCGAACAGGGAGCTGCACAAACTTTGACTATCGATGAACGGAATACATGCTACGATGCAGACACCACACCTCATGCACATTTTTTGTGCAAACATTGCGGAAAGGTATATGACCTGCCAGGTACATCCCTTTCCAAGCAAGTAGAAGACATTGATATAGACGGTTATGAGGTACAAGAAATTCATTATTACTATAAAGGTATCTGTAAACACTGCCTTGAAGAAGAACATTTGATTACAATAAAGAATAACTAATTCAACTGATTTAAAAATTTGATTAAGATGAAGAAATTTAGATGTACTGTCTGCGGTTACGTATATGAAGGAGACGCAGCTCCCGAAAAATGTCCTTTATGCAAAGCTCCTGCCAGCAAGTTCGTAGAAGTTGTAGAGGAAGAAGGCGGTTCCCTTTCTTTCGCCGACGAACATGTTATTGGCGTAGCCAAAGGCTGCGATGATGAAATGATCAAAGACCTGAATAATCACTTCATGGGTGAATGCACAGAAGTAGGTATGTATTTGGCAATGAGCCGCCAAGCTGACCGTGAAGGTTATCCTGAAGTTGCAGAAGCTTTCAAACGTTATGCTTGGGAAGAAGCAGAACACGCTTCCAAATTTGCGGAATTGCTGGGTGACTGTGTGTGGGATACAAAGACAAATCTTGAAAAAAGGATGAATGCCGAATCTGGAGCATGCGAAGACAAAAAGCGCATTGCTACGCGCGCCAAAGCATTGAATTTGGACGCTATCCACGACACCGTTCATGAAATGGCAAAAGATGAGGCTCGTCACGGCAAAGGCTTCGAAGGTCTGTACAACCGCTACTTTAAGAAATAATCCTTACCATATTTATACAAAAGCGTTTTCCCTGAAAGGGAAAACGCTTTTTTTATACCTCCTCCTGAAGAAAGATATTTTTTTCCTTACTTTTGATGTCACGTTTATCAATCCCATCCGTCTTACTTGCAGAAATGGAACTTAAAGAATTTAAAATAACCGTTCTTCCACTCCGTGCCAAACTTCTGAACTACGCACGAAGACTTACCTACGAAACGGAAGATGCAGAAGATGCCGTACAAGAGGTATTGCTCAAATTGTGGAGTCGAAGGCTCGAACTGGAGCAGTTTCACAGTATCGAAGCATTTGCCATGACTTTGACACATAACATCTGCATAGACATGTGGCGAAGCAAACGTGCCGATATCCTACCTCTGGATACAGTGCAAGCAACAACTCCTGGAACTCCGGAACGATTATTAGAGATAAAAGATGAAATCCGTCTGATGCAGAAGATCATAGATTCACTACCTCCGCTTCAACGTTCCATCATGCGGATGAAGGATATCGAACAATATGAAACGGAAGAAATAGCGCAGATAACCGGATGTGGTGCTGAAGCCATTCGCAGCAACTTGTCAAGAGCAAGAAAAAAAGTGAGGGAAATTTACCTTCGAACCGTACAAGAAAGAAAAAGGAGAAACGAACCATGAAAATAGATGAATTATTAAACAAATATTTCGAGGGAGAAACATCCTGTGATGAAGAACGCAAATTGCGCAATTTCTTTTCTCAAGAAGAAGTACCGGTATATCTGGAGATGTATCGTCCTTTATTCACTTATCTGAACCAGGAAATAAAAATCGCAGAGGGGACATCCTCCAAAATTATCCTCCAAAGGAATATTATCCGCCGACACCACATTCTCTGTACCCTTAGCGGCATAGCTGCCGGAATCCTCCTATTAGTCGGCATAGCCAAGGCGTTGTTTCCTTTGCCTGACAACTATGTCATCATCGATGGAAAACGCTATACTGACGAAAAGCTGGTGGAAGCTAAAGCACTGGAAGCTTTGCAAAATGCCGGTTTTACAGATGAGGACCTAAGTAACCTACTATTTCAACATTAATAAATAAAACTGAGTTATGAAAATAGCTATATTTACTTACCTGCGTAATTTCTGCCTTTTGTCCTTTTTACTATGCCTGTCCACCTCCGTCGGAGCACAAGAAGGATTACGAATTGCGGACCTGTTCAATAAGTATGGAGAGCAAAAAAATGTAACCAGAGTAGAGTTGAACGGCAGTATCTTGAAATCATACCGTATGACCACATACAAAAGCCTTGTATTCAAAGATGTCACCCCGTGTCAGCAAGAGATACAGCAATGTATAGCACATGATAAGAAAACCGATATCAAGAAAGCTCAGGAAGTTATGGAAAGTGGTATTTTACGCAGTGCCTATTACCAGTTGAAAGAGATAGACCGTAACGGAAAAAGACTGAACCGATACATTCTTTTCAAAACAGGTAAAGGGCTAATGGCAACTCTGATTTACATTGAAGGTTTCCTCAGCGAAAAGGAAATGATGGATATGCTTTATAGACCGCAATAACATTAAAAATATATATGAAATGAAAACCAAAACATCAATCTTAATTTGCCTACTGGCAATGCCAGTAAGTTATCTTGCAGCCCAACAGCCAATTGAGCCTAAGCAAAAAGCCACTGTAACAACTCAGGGAGACTCTATCATTATCTTGAAAGGAAAGGGAGATATGCATATCAAGGTCTATGAAAGCCAACTGGAAGAAGATGACATGAAGGAAGTACAAATTTATGAGGGAATCTATCTTGAAAAAGTGGATGCCGATAAACGTACTTTCCTTGATGCCCTACCTTTCATTCCCAAAAAGAAAAGATACAATTCCTACGAACCGCACAATTCCGGTCTATATATAGGATTCAGTAGAATGGCTAACGATTTTCTTTCGTTTGATGCCAACCAACAAGCTAATCTGGACTTGTCCAAATCTTGGGAATTTGGATTTAATTTCCTCTCCGTATATCACAATTTTAAAAAGAACCCACATTGGGGATTGAACTTGGGTGTGAATTGGGGATACCGTTCATTCAGCATAGACGGCAATCGTGCACTTCTGAAGACAGACGGAGCAAGTATCTTGGTGAAAGGTGACGAGGAAACAAATTACAGTAAAAGCCGCCTGCGCCACTTCTTTTTCCGTTTGCCAGTAACTCTGGAGTGGCAGCAAAAGTTAGGCAACTGCAAACGCATATTCTTCAATGCTGGTCCTGAATTCGAAATACGCCACGGGGTGAAATCTTTTTCACAGATCAACGGTGGAAAGAAACAGACAATAGGCAAAGGTATGTATGTAAATCCGGTAGGAATCAACCTTCTGACACAAGTAGGTTATGATAACCTTGGTTTATATTTACGCTATTCAACCTACGGACTATTCCAGAAAGACAAGGGAATCGAAGTGTCTCCCTACTCTTTTGGCATTGCATGGTATTTGTAACTCACCCCTTAAATAAAGAAATCCTCGGAATGAGATTGATACCATTCCGAGGATTTCTTTATACTTTATTATATTCTCTACAACTAATACAATCTCATCAAAAGCGCATACCCAACGTAAACAGCACTTGGCTGCGCGTATTGGTAACCTTAGTAACCTCAGGAATGACATAAGTATTTCCATCCTTATAGGTAAAAGGATAGAAATCTCCTTTCTGAACAGAATACTTGTAGGCTAAATCAGCATAAAGCAGTTTTCCCCTATAACCGATACCCAATGTATAGTTGTTCATGGATTGTAGATTTGTAAAATCCGTATCGCTGTTGACAGATTCTACCGGAAAAACCTTGACCGCATCACTTTTGAATGCAGATGATATGTAATTATATCCGGCACGCAAGGCAAATTGCGGTATAACTTTATATTCAGCTCCCAAACGGAGTGCATGAACACCTTTTAAACACATCTTAGACTCGTTAGTCTGCCATTTCATATTACTCCCGTCAGAATATTTGAATTTTGTGGTAGCATAATCCTTGTATTCGTATTCTGCACCCAAAGCCAATTGGCTACCCACGGTATAACCCAGACTAACGTTGTATGTCCACGGAGTATTCATCTGATATTCAAATTTCAAGTCTCCATTGTTCAGATAGTCATAGCTATCTACTGTAGTTGTAATAGGTTTGTCATATCTAAATAAATCAGAAACCAGACGTGCAGAAGTAGCCCACGTCATCTGATAAAATGTAGGCGTATGCAATGCAAGTCCAAGCCTGAAAGGAGAATCCTCAAACGGACGAAGAATAGCACCTACTTTAAAGTCAAAACCTACTCCGGTCAACTTATTGAAACTTTCAAGAATATATCCCGAACCTGTGCTTTCACCGGAGTTTGTACGGAAATCTTCATCATACAAAGTGTATTTGTTATAATCTACATCACTTATTCCAAGAGTAAAACCCAGATAAAAACGATCATTAAAATTGAAAGCCACATTAAAATTATAATCGTTAATGCCACCGGTTTCTCTGGATTTGAATTCACGCATATAAGCAGTATTTTCGCTGCCAAGTACACTGACATAATGGCCATAATCCAGATAGAGTGGGTTTCCATCCTTATCAGTCAATTGCACACCGTTCTCCTTATATGGGTAATCTGTCTTCTTCGTAGTTATGTCCGGAGCTATCAGTCCACCTTCGTGTCCCAAAGCTGAAAGCCATCCTATTTCATTGTGATTAAAAGGATTATCCTTCCACATATCTTCACCTATTCCATCGGACATACTCGCCATCAAAAATGTCTGTGAGTAACGTCCCAAATTGCCCTCTGTACCCATATTACGGTCAAAAGATTTCACCTTCTGATAATTAAAAGCAAAGTTCACATACCGCAAAGAAGTGCGGTCCCCAATTTTGGTGGAATATACAAAGCCCATATTATCAAAGTTCCAACGGGCTTTGCTCATACTGTATTTATTACTTCCCAGAGTACTTTCCGTTCCTGTCAAAGAATAGCTGGCAGACAGCATCAAGTCATTGCTTCGATAGATACCGATACCGGCAGGATTAGTACCGATAGTAGAAATATCACCTCCCAAAGCACCTAATGCCCCACCCATACCAACAAAGCGAGCAGTACCATTCAAATCTTTGGAAGAGATATTCATCCCATCATATACCGTTTGTGCCATTGCTCCTACACACATACATGTAGCAAACGTAGCCAATATCATTCTTTTTTTCATAATCAATCTATAAATTACATAATACATTCACATTATCTCCTTCTACTGGAACTGCCCCCTCCACTGCTGGAACGCGTGGAACCGCCTCCCGTAGAGTAACCTCCGCTACCAGAGCGCGTGCTGCTTCCAGAAGAAAAAGAAGAACGAGTACTGCTGCTGTTATTGTAAGTCCGGCTACTATTGTAGGAACGAGTATTATTGTCATTGGAATAACTGCGCGTCCTTTCAGTAGAGCTGCCACGATTGTAGCTCGAATTGCTATTACTGCGCGTAGAAGTACCACGTACTGAACTGTTAAATCCGGAAGATTCCACTGAATATCCACGACTGGTAGTAGTACGCGTGTTTTCAACAGCCGATGATGTTCCCACATTGGTACGAGTACTGCTGGGACGCGTATAAGTAGAACGTCTTGAAGAAGATGCATCCATCCTGTTTGACACACCCGGACGATCATAAGAACGTGTTCCTACCACCCGCCGTGTAGTGTTTGATTCACCACGTCTGGTCTGCCAATTGTCCGATCTTGTCACCCGGTCGTCATAACCTCTGCGTACTGTCGTATTGTTTCTAATGCCGGAATAACGCCGATTAGTATATACATCACGGCGTCCTCCTCCCCAATTACCTCCCCAGTAACCTCCACCAGGATAGTAATGATGGTGAGGCCCATACCAGCCTCCACCGTACCAGCCACCCCAACTGAATCCCCAGTTCGAACCATACCAGCCGTAATTATAACCATAATAGGGATAACCTCCCCAACCATAGGAGTTATAACGCCAATTCCACCACAAGCGATTACTGAAAGTAGGAAAAGCATAAGCATACAGACCATCGGTATATACGTTCCACTCCCAAGAGTTCAGACCATAGACTACATCCCAATACATCGGGCTACTGATGCTAATGGCATAACGGGGATTACGGAATCGGATGATGCGGGTAGCATATTCATAATCATCTCGTGAACCTTCAAACTCTCCATTCACCCATTCTCCGTCCAAACCGTCATCTTCTTTCTCGTCAATATAAAGAGTATCATTCGTCTGTGAGAAATCATAACCTTTAGAATCATAACGACGGTTATACTCATCTATATCACGCGTATTTCCTTTACGGTCTTTTACTACAACCGTTGTATTTCCGGTGGTAGAATATACAGTAGTCGGAGCATTACTCTTCACCACCACTGTTTTAGTGGCAGGAGTCTTTTTCTCTTTCTTCACTTCTTCCTTCTTTTTGGAAGGAATATAGTAGAGGTCGTCATCCACGCTCTGTGCCGAGAGCGTCCACGGAAGACACATGGCAAAAAGTGATAAAAAAACAATCTTTTTCATATTCATTTGGTTTATAGATTTACAACTATATATTTATCATATAACAAAGATAATGCCGGAATTTACCTTATTCAGCAGATTTTCCCGAAAGATTGGTAGGGAATCCCCTATTTACATTACCTTTGCAATCAATAAACAAATATACGCAGAATCGGGTCTGTTGCCTATATCCCCCCCTGCATTTAACAAACAATTATATTCCGATGAAATATTTAGAATTTACATTCCGCACCATTCCCTGCACAGAGACTGTCAATGACATACTTTCCGCAGTATTAGGAGAAGTGGGCTTTGAAAGCTTTGTAGAACAAATCGACGGCATTTCCGCTTATATCCAAAAACAGCTTTTCAGTGAAGACAGCCTCAAAACAGTCCTTGCAGAATTTCCCATGCCCGACACACAAGTCGAATACAGCTATCAGGAAGCAGAAGATAAAGACTGGAATGAAGAATGGGAGAAGAACTTCTTCCAACCCATCATCATAGGCGACCGATGCGTTATCCACAGCACTTTCCACTACGATGTCCCCCAAGCAGAATACGATATTGTCATCAATCCGCAAATGGCATTCGGCACAGGACATCACGAAACCACCAGTCTCATTATTTGTGAACTGCTGGACAGCAACCTGCAAGGAAAAGTTCTTCTTGACATGGGGTGCGGAACATCCATTCTCGCTATATTGGCACGCATGCGCGGAGCATCTCTCTGTACAGCCATTGATATAGATGAATGGTGCGTACGCAATTCCCTCGAAAATATAGAGTTAAACCATGTCGATGACATTACCGTCTTTCAGGGAGATGCTTCTTCGTTGGCAGACAAGGGGCCATTTGACGTAGTCATTGCCAATATCAACCGGAATATCCTTTTAGCGGACATGAAGTACTACGTGTCCCGCATGAATCCCGGTTCAGAACTGCTGATGAGTGGTTTCTACATAGATGACATTCCCGTAATCCGTAAAGAAGCCGAACGTAACGGGCTGCACTTTATCCATCATCGTGAAAAGAATCGGTGGGCGGCAGTGAAGTTCAGAAAATGAGCATTTATTCATCCCGTAACGCTTCTACCGGCGATATACGGCTGATGCTGTATGCAGGGATATATACCCCAATCCATGTCACTGCCATCATCACCACATACACCAACAGTGATACTATGCAGAAATGTGCAAAGAAATGGTTGGTCAGGTAAAGGTCGCCGTATCCCGGCACACCGTCATCCAAGGTATAAAATCCTTCATAATAGGCCCACTGGAAATACAAGAAACAACCTGCAAGGACAGCTACGGTTGTCATGATAAAAGCCTCTCCCACCAACATCCGGCAGATACCTTCGGGAGAGGCCCCATAGGATAGGCGGATACCTATTTCCTCGCGGCGGGTCCGCGTATGCAGCCAGAAAGTACCGCTTACAGCCAACAACAAATTTATCATGAAGAAATAGGCCAACGCATACTTCATCCGTATCTCGTTCGTAGCACCTTCCCGCAAATCGCTTTCTCGCTGCACTTCATGAAAGGGAGTCAACTTCATGAATATCAGCGAACCGGACGAGAGATTATCATCTGTCCAAGACATGAACTCCTCTATAAAACGCCCTTCGGAAACACTCGCCTTTGTCCGGAAAAAAATACGCAATCCCCAGTCAAAAGCCCACGAGGGAATCTGCCCTTCATCACCATAAGAAATCAAGCGTACCAGATAGGGCTGCATACTGTTCCGCATCTTAATCGGCTTCATGACTCCTACAACATTAATTTCCGTAGAATCGTACGTGCTGTACACTGTTTGCCCGGTCAAGTCCTTACCTCCGGAAAGTAACACAGCGGCATCTTCCGACATAATCACACTACCCTTGGGAACTTCCAACTTCTCGAGTGTTTCCCAAGTACCATCCTTAGCCGAACGGAAACGCCAGGTCTGGAAAAAGCCGGAGTTCGTAAAAAAAGGAATATACGTCATGCGCGCCCGTACCGAATCTTTAAAGACTTCATTCATATTATTGCCCGGCGAACTGGGATAGGCTCCGGACAGTACGCATGTGGCTGATTCGATGTCCTTATGATGGCGCAATCCCTGCATAATCCGCTCAAAGTCCCGGGCAGGAGCAGAATGCGTATCCGCCTTATTACGCGTCACTTCCAGACGGTAGAGTCCGTCTGAATCGTATCCGTTCGGGATAGACTGGTTGTACTTCAAGACAAACAGAGGGTCGAGAACAGCCCAACTGACTATCGCTATCACCACCAGTTCCAGCATAACCCACAGATTGTGCCGACGGCTGTTCCACAGCAAGTTTATAATTTGTCGTAACATAATTCGTTATTTTTGTCGGTTGAGCGAATAAACAATATCTTTCTTTAAAGCCACGCAAGTAGGTATCAATGCCGAAAACAAATTCAGTACCACACAAACCACAAACGTAACTGTAAATAAGGTAGGATTGAATAGCATATCTGTCGTAATGCTCATCTGCACACTGTCCGGCAACGGCTTCGTTCCTCCGTCAAGCATAGTCAGCAGCCAGCTTTTAGCAAAGTACACCATGCTGAAGGAAAGCATCAGTCCCATGATGCCGCCCAAGCACGTCAGCAAAAGATTCTCCCATATAATCTGAGAGAAAAGACGTTTTCCGGTAGCACCGAATGCCTTTCGTATTCCCATCTCAGGAAGCCTACGCTCCATGCGCGAGGAAATCATTCCTGACAAGTTGAGTGCAGGTACCAACAATAACATCAACAGCCACAATCCCATTTGCCGGACTACCACCAAGAAATCCAGATCATCCATGTCAGTGACATAGAACAATGTCTTCCAATAAAGATAGGGCTGGCCGTGCATTACCAGATGATGATCATCGTGCGGCAGAGTATTGAATTTGCGTACATATTCATCTACCTGCGATTTCACCCGGTCGGCATCTGTTGCCGAGGGCAGAAGAACCGCCACTTGGAAAGGGCCAAGGACACCCCACTGGTTATTATCTCGCACATAGGCAGGTTGGCAGGTATAAGGCAGCCAGACTTGCGAGTAACTCAGCTTCATGGCATAGCTCGGCGACTTCACTACACCACATACGCGGTAATCCGTATAGTTCAGTTTGATATACTCTCCCACAGCATCCCCTTTTCCAAAAACACGACGGGCTATATCTTCCGAAATAACCGCTGTACGCATGCCACTCTGAAAATCAGCATCAGTAAAGGGTTGTCCATACAGAAAGGAGAAGTCAAAAACCTCCCAAAATCCGGTATCGGTAAGTTTGACAAGGGCCGAAAGAGGCCGCTTCACATTCTGCACCTTTACAAACCAACTATCAGCTTCACTTACAGCGGTCACAGCCTCTACTCCCTTCAACGAGTAGAAACAATCCTTCACAAAAGGGGCAGAAAACTTCCACGTGCTGTTCCCACTCGTATCTTTGGTGTACTGCATGTGTGCCGACGACGCTACGAGCATACGACTACGATTGGTCTCGGGATAGATATCCCCTACCTTTATATAGTACAAAACCGCCAAAACCATCACCATAGAGATGGCAAGCCCGGTAGCGACAATATAGAAGCTACTGAACAAAGGTTGTTGTCGAAGCATCATAAAGGATTGTTGCAAGTATCTTCCTATCATATAGATATTTATTCGTTTCCCTATAAGATGCAAAAGACATACCAAAACCGTAACTAACAGATAATCAAATATAAATATAGTATAAACATGTCCGATAATGAACACTTGTCCAATATCGGACAACAAAAAGATACACGCACATTCTTCTAAAATAAAGAGGTGCATGTGTACGACAATAAAGGTCTATATTAGCAAGCTAAAGTTGACCTTTAGGAAGCTAAAGGTCTATACTATGTACAACAGAACTTGATATGAATAAAGAATCGGATGTTATTCCCCTTCAGCAATGCGAGGAGTCTTCAGCGTAAGTCCCAGAAGTTCCTCCATCGTACCGTTGAACACATTCAAATCCACCTCTTTTTCAATGCCGGGTACAGTACCCACATCGGTATGCTGCCAGAAGTGCCATTGGCCCTCATAGCGCACGGAGTCCACATAGTAGTGCGCTATCCAATAGGGATATGTATTGAATATGGAATCGTTGAGGTAACGTTCCTTGAATTTATAGGAAGTATAAAGAATGGGCTTCACGCCATAATGCGCCTCTACCCTATCCAACCATGTCTTGACAAAGACTTTCAGTTCTTGTGGAGATTTCCTTCCGGTAGTCTCCACATCGAGTACGGGAGGCAAGTCTCCCTCGGTAAGCTGCACGGTACGGATAAAGAAATCGGCCTGCTTATTCGCATCCGTTTGCGGAAGGAAATAATGATAGGCCCCCCGGATAAAGCCGTGCTTACGTGCTTGCCCGAAGTTCTGCGTAAACGTATCGTCACCATGGTCACCGCCCTCGGTGGCCTTCAAGAATATAAAATGAATGGGGAACCGGGTCTCCTTGTTATGCACCAGCCTTTCCCAATCAATATTTCCCTGATAATGAGAAATGTCAATGCCATGCACTTCATAATTGCAAGGCATGCAGACACCATATCCTTTCTGTCCGTAGCAGGGCTTCCAACGGTAAGCGTATGGGCGGACAAAGAACCAATAAAATCCGGCAGCGAAGACAAGGATGATGCATGCCGCCAAAAGGTTGCGTAACCATACAGGCATGGTACGGGCTTGCGGCTTCTTCTTGCCACGGACAGACGAACGGCGGGCAGAAGGGCGGCGGGCAGGCGATTTGCGGTGTGAAGCGGTATGGGTTCCGGATGGCATAGTGGCTGATTAAAAAGAAGAACACAAACCACGCAAATTACACAAAGTCTGATTTGCGTAATTCGTGCAATTTGTGTTCTATATTTATGCTCTGTTACAAGATTTATTTAGCTTGTTCCAGTTGCAAAGTCTTGGTAGGCTGATCGCAAACTTCTGTAGGACCGAAATATTGAATAGGGCCCGGATATACATAGTCTGTCTCCATAGCCCAACGTTCACGCTGAGCAGCAAATGCCTTGAAAGGAGCGCCATCCAACTTAACCAAAGCCTTCTGGATAACCGGTTTCATTTCACCGTGCCGGCGTTCCATATTCATCATCATTGTAATAGGTACACCACCTGCAATCCATTCATCGGCAGGAGCAGTAGTATTACGAACAGAAGACATATACCCAGTCTTTCCATTGGCTATCAAGGCAGAGGCCGCATAGCCCAAAGAATAGCAATAATCGGCATCAAAATTAGAGGGAGCAGCACAACGTCCTTCGTAACCGAAGAAGTGATGTTGGGCAGCAAACTTGCCCACATATTTACCTTCTTCTTTCCATTGAGCCAACTTAGTGCCAACCATCTCCGATAACAGTTTCTCCGTTTCAATCAAAGATACCTGTACATTTCCATGAGGATCACGATCCAATGACAATTGGCGAGCCACACCTTCGGGAAGGCTCGCATAGATAGCGGCGTTTTCCGGAGAAAGTTTACGAATAATATAGTCGCGTTGATGAGACTTCTTGATTTGAGAAAATTCTTCTGCATTGGAAGCAAGGAAATCATTCAACTCGGCAATCAGGCGCTTCATGGCAGGAATGAACTCAACCAAACCTTCAGGAATCAAAACCGTACCAAAATTATTACCCTGAGCAGCACGGTCAGCTACCACTTTGGCTATGCTGGTAACGATATCATCCAACGACATATCCTTTGTTTCCACTTCTTCAGAGATAATACATACATTAGGTTGTACCTGCAAAGCACATTCCAAAGCAATATGAGAAGCAGAACGTCCCATCAATTTGATAAAATGCCAGTATTTGCGGGCGGAGTTACAGTCACGTTGAATATTACCGATAACTTCAGAATAGGTTTTACAAGCTGTATCAAAGCCAAAAGAAGTTTCAATCATGTCATTCTTCAAGTCACCGTCAATAGTTTTCGGGCAACCGATTACCTGTACACCATAATTCTTTGCCGCATAGTATTCAGCCAATACACAAGCATTTGTATTAGAGTCATCACCACCAATGATTACCAATGCTTTAATACCAAGTTCTTTCAGAATTTCATAACCTTTCTCAAACTGTTCTTCCTTTTCCAGTTTAGTACGTCCTGAACCTATAATATCAAAACCTCCGGTATTACGGTATTCATCAATGATTTCAGCAGTCAACTCCATGTAATTATGATCAACCAGTCCGCCGGGGCCAAGAATGAAACCATACAACTTACTGTCTTTATTCAGCTTCTTGATGCCGTCAAAAATACCGGAAATCACATTGTGCCCACCGGGAGCCTGCCCACCGGAAAGGATAACGCCTACATTCATAGCAGGAAAATTAGTTGCCTCATCCGTAGGCTCAAATTTGATCAAAGGCATTCCGTACGTATTAGGAAACAGTTTTTTGATATCTTCCTGATTGGCAACGGACTGAGTAGCTGTACCTTCGGCAGCCTTAACAATACCCTTCAGCGCTTTCGGAAGTTTGGGCTGGTAAACAGCCCTTGCAATTTGCAATGCACTTTTAGTCATTTCTCTTAATTATATTAAAGGTGTTAATAAAATCTCGTTTAAAAGCGACGCAAATTTCGCTTTTTTTCAGAAGATATGCAAACGAGAGGAAGAAATTATATTTAAAATGACAATATGCTGTATTTGTATGCTAATTTATTGCTTTTTTACTGAAAAAAGAAAAACAAATCATTGTTATACAGATTTATTATACTACCTTTGCGCCCAAGGTTTGAGTTTTGATGAATCATTATCGCATAGTTCTTCTTCATAATAGATAGTATTAGTAAGCAGTCCTCTTCTTTAATCTTCCTCCTCACTCCCAAATTTATTATTTAATTAAATAAAATTCTAATGAACATTTACATTGCAGGTTTGAATTTCAGCACTACTGACGCTGATTTGAACGATTTATTTTCAGAGTATGGAGAAGTTTCTTCGGCAAGAGTTATCACAGACAGAGAAACAGGAAGATCCAGAGGATTCGCTTTCGTAGAAATGCCTGATGATGAAGCAGCCCAAAAAGCCATTGATGAGTTGAACGGTGCTGAATATGACAACAAGACTATTTCCGTAAACGTAGCACGTCCCAGAGAAGAAAGACCGCGTAACGGTGGCGGTAATCGTGATAGAAGAGGCGGTTACAACTCAAGAAGATATTAAGATTTTTGCGATAAGCAAGAGAGGGTGTACTTTTTTTCGAGAGTACACCCTCTTTTTGTATTCCACCGGCTGCCATCTTCTTCATTACTCATTAAAAACACATAAAATCCCAATTTTCATTTACAGTCACAAATAAAAACATTATCTTTACCGAAAATAACTTTGAGTATTCACTTAAAACGTAAAGATTATGGCAAGTAGAAAGATTTTGAAGAAAAACGTCAATTATATTGCAGGCGAACTGTTCATGGAATGTCTCGTAAACAGTCTATATGTACCTGGAGTCGATAAGCAGAAAGCAGATGTGCTGATGGGAGAAATCCTGAAAATGCAAAATGAATTTATAAGCCGTATCAGCCATACCGAACCGGGAAATGTAAAAGGTTACTACAAGAAATTCCGATCGGATTTCAACACCCGGATTGACGAAATTATTGATGCAATGGGCAAATTAAAGTAAGGGATGAAGAAAACTTTCTATGGTTTTATCTACTATCGTCTATTGGGTTGGAAAACTAATGTAACGGTTCCCGATTATGACAAATGTATAATTTGCGCAGCGCCTCATACCTCCAACTGGGATTTATTTATAGGCAAACTGTTTTATGGAGCTATCGGCCGCAAGACCAGTTTCATGATGAAAAAAGAATGGTTCTTCTTTCCGCTGGGACTGATATTCAAAGCTGTAGGCGGTATTCCCGTAGATCGGGGGCGCAAAACATCTTTGGTAGATCAAATGGCTGCAAAATTCGCTTCAAGCAAGCATTTTCATCTTGCCATTACTCCGGAAGGAACCCGTAAAGCCAATCCTAATTGGAAAAAAGGATTTTATTACATTGCACTCAAAGCCCAAGTTCCCATCATGCTTATCGGGATCGACTATCCCTCAAAAACTATCACATCTACCAAGGCTATCATGCCTACCGGAGATTTAGACAAAGACTTGCATGAGATAAAGTTATATTTTAAAAACTTCAAAGGGAAAAATCCGGAAAACTTCTCTATCGGGAACATTTAAACAGTTGACAATTAGTGATTGATATACTTCATCAGGAATTTATTTATGGACCAATTACGTGTCACCATCCTGCAGACGGACATTATTTGGGAAAATAAGCAAGACAATCTCCATCATCTCCACGAAAAGTTAAAAAAGCTTTGTGGCGAGACGGAGATTGTTGTTTTACCCGAAACGTTTTCTACCGGCTTTAGCATGAGCACCGGTCATTTGGCCGAGCCCGTCACAGGAAACACAATCACCACTTTATGCCAATGGGCTGTTGAATATCAACTGGCAATTGCCGGAAGCTACATTGCCTGTGACCGTCCTGCCGCAACCAATGCCCATCCAAGTTATTACAACCGTGCCTTTTTCCTCTCACCCGAAGGAGAAAAACATTTCTATGATAAACGACACTTATTCCGCATGGGAAATGAGACAGAACATTTCTCCGCCGGCAACCATCGCATTATTATCCCATATAGAGGTTGGAACATTCTTTTGCTTATCTGTTATGACCTCCGCTTTCCGGTGTGGAGCCGCAATGTAAATAATGAATACGATCTTCTGATTTATGTTGCCAACTGGCCTCACTCTCGCCGCAAGGTATGGGACATCCTGCTACAAGCGCGTGCTCTGGAGAACATGAGCTATGTCTGCGGAGTCAATCGTATAGGCACAGATCATAACCAACTGCCATATAGTGGGGGCAGCATTGTCTATTCTCCCAAAGGAGAAATTCTGGCAAGTGTGCCCGATAACGAAGCAAGGGCTGCTACCGCAACCCTTGACCTATCTGTACTGAAAGAATTCAGAAAAAAATTTCCCACATGGAAAGATGCGGATAGCTTCACTATTTTCTCAAATAGTAATTCACAGTAGTCACTACACGAATACTTTTTATATAAGGAGTATTTGCATCACGGTCGGCAATGGAAAACTGTCCTTGTGAAGCATCCCGTATTTTACCCAGACTGCTGTCCGAATCTTTTGCGAACTTCTCCGCTGCTGCACGGGCATTTTTTGTAGCTTCTTCTATCATCTGCGGCTTGACACTATTCAATCCTGTAAACTCATAAGTCACATTGTAACGATAATCTCCTCCGGTGATAGCGATACCTTGTTTAAGCAGTTCGGCTTGCCCGGACATCAGCTTTCGCACTTTATCTACATCCTTGGAAGTCACTGTAATGACAGAAGTGGCATTATAGCGATAAGGCACATTACGATCTCCATAACGTTCTGCCTGCATATCAATTACTTCCGGAGGAGCAATGCTGATTTCATCCTTTGCAATACCATTGCTTTCCAGAAATCTCACGATAGCCCCATTCTTTTTTTCCATATTTGCGTAAAGAACGGCAGGATCATCGCCAATATCCCTATACATCAAAGGCCATACCACTTTATTGGCAGGAACTTCCATTTCGGCCAATCCCTTTATACTGACCACACGATCCTTATCTTTAAAATCATTAATGCCGTTTTTTATCATTACACCCAGCATGATGATGCCTATGGTAATGATTATGGCCTCTACTCTCCAATTTTTCATACACGAATAGTTTTAGTTATTAATTTGCCAAATATAGCGAAAAAAGACAGCAAACACATTCTATTTAACAATGATTATTCATCTATAGCATGTTTCACTCCTGTTTCATATCCATCGAAGGTAGCACGAAGTATCGATAACATGTCTTGCCGGAAAGATTCGGGAGAAAGCACAGCCAACTTATCCCGATGCCAAAGCAATTCCTGCTTCAAATCGTATGTGGGTCGTACAAATATCTCAAAATCCGTATAGTCGTCCGTATGCTCCACTTCTACCTGCGACGAATGAAGCGGTGCATCCTTCAGATAAGCATTTTGCGGCCAAAAAGCACGGTAACGAATGGTTATCGGCTCAAACTGGCGAATAATGCCGAAACAATGTTCAAAATAGATTTCCGGCTTCAAAATCTTTTTCAACCCGGAAGAGAACTTAGCCTTCTCTCCTTCAAGTACTTCTACACCGGTCATTCTTTCCAACGCAAATGTACGGGTATAATTCCGCCCTTTGACCTCACCTATCACATACCAACGCTGCTTGAAAAGACGGACAAAAGCCGGATAGAACACAATGTCGTGCGGAATCTGATAATGTGACTTATAAGTAAAGCGCAACGTGCGTTTTCTGTCTATGGCATCCATTACATCTTGTAGCAGGCAAGCAGCAGGCGGAGCAGGTTCTATCATCACATCTGCATGCTGATTAACGCGCTGAGCCAGACAAGACACACGAAAAGCACTGAGCAACCAATTATGCAACTCACGGCCTTTGAAATCTTCAGGCCAAATCAGCTCGTAACGATTGGTACTCTTATTGCATTCTATATCCACATACATCAGAGAACAGGCTTTCTTGTAATAACGAAGAAAACTCCGCGCTGTCAGCGGTATGCCCTCATCATTGGCCGACGATCTCATCCAACGTTCTTGAATCTCAGACAAAAGCAGCGATTGCTTGCCAAGCGTATCAATCAGCCACAAACAGAATTTATACTCATGAATCATTGTGACTAATCTTCATCATCGTCCGACTCGCTTCCATTTATATGTTTCAACATAGCCGAAGCATATCCCTTATGCGCATAGCGTTGTTTATACCGATGAATATTATTAGGAACAAATTCCATATACCCATCTTCGGCCTCATGAGGTGCCAAATCTAACAGCCCGATCAAAAATGTCGCATCAGGTACTGAAATATTGAATCGTTCAGCGACGGCCTGCCGACCTATACCATAAGTTATTTCCCGTATATGCTTCTTGGTTATCTCATTCGTATTAATATCCGAATACTTTTCTTGAATCAGTTTTATTAATTCTTTCTCGTTCGGAAGTTTAATCCTTATTCCATTCCATGCTACACTGCTCAAATTCACACTACCATTTTTAGCCCATTCAGGAATTTTATATGTACCGGTTTTCCTCATCGATTCTTTAATTTTAATCTTTGATTCAGGAGAGATTTTTAAAGTATCTATTGCCTTATACATATAAGGAAGAAAAGGACGTCTGCATATACTCCGCAACAAACGTCTTTCTTGATTAATGCTATCATTTCCAAATGGAATTTCTTTCCCTCTCTTTATTATCTGCAAAATCCTGTTTAGTCCACACAATATTAGTAAGCAAACCCCTGCAAGCAAAACATACAACCAATCAGATGATGCGCTTTCATCACCATTCCGAATATCCGGATTCACAACCTTTTGCATATTAGAAGTTTGTATTGTGTCACACACAGCATATTGTCCGCCTTTTTCTATATTAACCAAAGCGTAGCGCAAGTCACGAAAACTTACCACTATTGGTTCACTTACATTTGCAACCTCAATAATAAAAGCACTATCCGGAAAGCTATATTTATGCGTAATGTAATTTTTTAATGTATTTGCACGCTCCCTACTTAATCGCTTATTAAAAGACACTTCCCCTTCCGGAGACGCAGCACCCACCACTTTGACGTATAATTTTTGTTTTAAATCAATTAAGGAACACAAAGAATCTATTTGAGACAGGATAGCATCATTTTCTCTAAACCAAGGTTTTATCTCCGACTCTCCAAATCTAAAATAGAGTTTAAAATGAGACATATCATCCGCAGATACTGACATGCCACAGAACATCAGTAATGATAAGCAAACAAATAGTTTCCGTAAACACTTCACAATTTTTTCTTCTTTCATAATCTTCTTTTTTTAGTAGTTTCGAAATAAAAAAGGCGCGAACCTCCACTTCCTCTTATTTCTCGTAAGTCAGGCTCTGGTAAACCTTTTGTCAAAGAAATAAGCAAGCAGAAATTCACGCCCGTGCGGGTATGAACAGTGCTTGGACTTATTTACTCCTGACAAGAAAACGATGTTTACCAGACTTCGACTTTCAGAGCAATACGTCCATGACGTTCAACAATATTTTTCGAACCTTCGATCCGCTTTTCTCCGTTTCTTTGGTTCTTGATGCAAAACTAAGAAACTTTCCTTAAAAAGCGTGCTGGAACGAACAAAATATCGGAATACTGCTTGCTTTTTATCTTTTCGAGATATCCTAACCGGAGGCAAAAATAAGGAGAGATACCGCCAAAAACGGTCCGTGTGTGGATAAAACTAAATAGCACAAAGAAAAATACAACAGGGATATGGTATCCCGCACAATAAGCTGACTATCAACGGTTCCATACTGTATTACCAATAAAGTATCGCTGTACTACCAATAAAGCACTGATAAAATGTCGCAATACAAAGTATAAATCCCAAGATACCCTCAAGCAGTGGCAGCAAGGTGCGCACGAAGGATACTCTTTCAGCGTATTGTTGATATGCTTGCCCACCGTCTTTACATCACGAATGAGTGTGTAACTTTGTAACATGACATCAAGTTACATGTAACATTTTAATTTCATTTCTTTGTAACTCATTTATTATCAGATAAAATACAACTTTTTTGGAAAACAGATGGCGTGATGCCGACAGACGATGTACTTTTCTGCATTGCATGCCTCAAGACATTGTTTTTTTAGAGTATTTAATAAAATACCTAAAAAAGAGGAGTACATATTACCCAAAAAGTATCTACTTTTGTAGTCAAGAAACGATGTCGAAGCGACAACAATTAATAATTTAATAACTCTAACCCCTAAATCCTATGTTGACTCAACTTATCAACGCCCGCATCCTGACCCCTCAAGGATGGCTTAAAGACGGTTCCGTACTTATCAGAGACGGAAAAATTTTAGAAGTAACCAATTGTGATCTTGCCGTTATCGGTGCACAATTAATAGATGTAAAAGGTATGTATGTACTGCCCGGAGGTGTGGAAATTCATGCACATGGCGGTGGCGGTCGCGATTTTATGGAATGCACTGAAGATGCTTTCAGGGCAGCCGCACACACTCACATGAAGCACGGAACCACCAGTATCTTTCCTACCCTTTCGTCTTCCACTGTTCCCATGATTGAACAAGCGGCTGAAACCTGCACGAAACTGATGGCCGAAAAAGACAGCCCCATACTTGGACTGCACTTGGAAGGCCATTACCTAAATATGGCGATGGCAGGAGGCCAGCTTCCCGAAAACATTAAGAATCCCGACCCTAACGAATATATTCCCATTGTGGAAAACTGGCCTTGCATCAAGCGCTGGGATGCAGCTCCCGAACTACCGGGAGCCATGCAATTCGGTAAATACATCACCGCAAAAGGCATTCTGGCATCTGTTGCCCACACACAAGCAGAGTTTGAAGATATCCGTACGGCTTATGAAGCCGGATATACCCATGCCACTCATTTTTACAATGCCATGCCCGGTTTCCACAAACGCCGCGAATACAAATACGAAGGTACGGTAGAAAGTATTTATCTGCTGGACGACATGACGGTTGAAGTAGTTGCCGATGGTATTCACGTACCACCCACCATCTTACGTTTAGTCTATAAAATAAAAGGTGTAGAACGCACTTGTCTTATCACAGATGCTCTGGCATGTGCGGCAAGTGACAGTCAGGAAGCCTTCGACCCGCGTGTCATCATCGAAGACGGTGTTTGCAAACTCGCTGACCACTCTGCCCTTGCCGGCAGTATAGCAACCATGGACCGCCTGATACGCACAATGGTGCAAAAAGCAGAAATCCCGTTAGCCGATGCCGTACGTATGGCTTCAGAAACTCCGGCAAAAATCATGGGTGTCTATGACCGTAAAGGCTCTCTACAAAAAGGAAAGGACGCCGACATCATTGTCATGGATGAAGATTTGAATGTGCGGGCAGTATGGGCTATGGGCAACATTGTATCCGGAACAAATACATTATCATAATTTATCTTCAATATTATGCGAATGAACATTGTTTTCGTATATTTGTTGAATATAAGAACTATAAGAATGTTTTAATCATTTTATTAACAATAAAAACTTATGAAAACCAATCTAAGTTCTCAAATCACTCTCAACAGAGTCTCCCCCAGGTATTACAGACCTGAGAATGCATTTGAACGGTCAGTCCTGACCCGCCTTGAGAAAATTCCGACAGACATCTATGAATCCGCCGAAGAAGGCGCCAACCAAATAGCCCGTGACATTGCACAGCTAATCCGTGACAAACAGAAAGCGGGACGCTTCTGTGTGCTGGCACTGGCGGGAGGCAACTCTCCACGCAATGTTTATTCAGACTTGGTACGAATGCACCAGGAAGAAGGGCTGAGTTTTCGCAATGTAATCGTGTTCAACCTTTACGAATATTATCCTTTGGCATCGGATGCCATCAACAGCAACCTCAATGCCTTAAAGGAAATGTTGCTGGACCACGTTGATATTGACAAACAAAATATCTTCAGCCCCGACAGTACAATTGCCAAAGACACCATCTTTGAATATTGCCGCCTGTACGAACAGCACATTGAAAGTTTCGGCGGACTGGATGCCGCCATCATAGGTATAGGTCGTGTGGGCAACATCGGTTTCAATGAACCGGGCTCACGACTGAACTCTACCACCCGACTGATTCTGTTGGATAATGATTCACGCAACGAAGCCTCCAAAATGTTCGGAAGTATAGAAAGCACTCCGATCAGTTCCATTACAATGGGTGTGGCAACCATACTTGCCGCCAAGAAAGTCTATTTGATGGCATGGGGTGAAGAAAAAGCCAAAATGGTAAAAGAATGTGTAGAAGGTACTGTAACCGATACCATCCCTGCATCTTATCTGCAAACTCACAACAATGCACATATCGTCATCGATTTGTCTGCCGCCGCCAATCTTACGCGCATCCAACGTCCGTGGCTGGTGACTTCTTGTGAATGGAATGACAAACTCATCCGCAGCGCCATTGTATGGCTGTGCCAACTCACCGGAAAGCCGATTCTGAAGTTGACCAATAAGGATTATAACGAAAACGGCTTGAGTGAACTCCTCGCATTATTCGGCTCTGCCTACAATGTAAATATCAAGATATTCAATGATCTTCAGCATACCATCACCGGATGGCCCGGAGGTAAGCCCAATGCGGATGACACCTATCGTCCCGAACGTGCAAAACCATATCCGAAGCGTGTTGTTGTATTCTCTCCACATCCGGATGACGACGTTATTTCCATGGGTGGCACAATCCGCCGTTTGGTAGAACAAAAGCATGATGTACATGTAGCTTATGAAACTTCCGGCAATATTGCAGTAGGTGATGAAGAGGTAATCCGTTTCCTTCATTTCATCAACGGATTCAACCAGATTTTCAACAATAACGAGGATACGGTCATCAGCGACAAATACGCCGAAATACGTAAATATCTGAAAGAAAAGAAAGATGGCGACATGGATACACGCGACATTCTGACCATAAAAGGACTGATTCGTCGCGGTGAAGCCCGCACGGCCTGCACCTACAACAATATCCCATTGGATCATTGTCATTTCCTTGACCTGCCATTCTACGAAACCGGCAAGATACAGAAAAATCCGATCAGCGAAGCCGATGTAGAAATCGTGCGTAACCTGCTGCGCGAAGTGAAACCTCACCAAATTTTCGTAGCCGGTGATCTGGCCGATCCGCACGGTACACACCGTGTATGCACAGATGCAGTGTTTGCAGCCATTGACCTCGAAAAAGAAGAAGGCGCAAAATGGCTGAAGGATTGCCGCATCTGGATGTATCGTGGCGCATGGGCAGAATGGGAAATCGAAAATATCGAAATGGCAGTACCTATCAGCCCGGAAGAATTGCGTGCCAAACGAAACTCCATACTGAAGCACCAATCGCAAATGGAGAGCGCACCGTTCCTGGGTAACGACGAACGCTTGTTCTGGCAACGTAGTGAAGACCGCAACCGAGGTACTGCTGCATTGTATGACAGTCTTGGTCTGGCTTCTTACGAGGCTATGGAAGCATTTGTAGAATATATTCCTCTATAAATATTTACTAAATAAAAAGAAGAGTGAGAAGGCCAAGCCTTCCACTCTTTTTTTGTGTATTTTTGCGGCATGAAAAGAAACTTATTCCTTATCGTAACTTTACTGACCGCATTTTGCGGTCACACAGCATCTCAAGAAGTAGAACGAACCGTAGAAGAACGTTTGAAAACCTTCTTCAAAGAATATACTACCAACTCCATCAATATAGGAACTTGCAAGATGGACAGCTTCCATCTTGATTTCCGAAAAAAGAAGCTGTTTATTTATGCCGACGAACGGTTTGCCTACCAGCCTCTGCGACCGGAAACCGTAGATGGTATATATCGGTATATCGGGCAAATCCTGCCCGGTCCGGTAAACTACTTCGACATAATCCTTTTCTCCGGTGAACGCAGTATAGATGACCTTATCCCCAACCTCTACCGGAAAGGGAGAAAAGACAAGGCACGGCTGTTCAGTGATCTGGACTATAAAGGGGCTCCTTGGGTAACACGGGCTTCACGCCCCTACGAAATCAGCAAAGGATTGGAAGGAAAGCACATCGCTCTGTGGCAAAGTCATGGAAAGTATTACATCAACAACCAGGACAAATGGGGATGGCAGCGTCCACGTCTATTTTGCACCAGTGAGGACCTGTTTACGCAATCATTCATACTGCCTTACCTGATACCCATGCTCGAAAATGCAGGAGCCAATGTATTCACCCCACGTGAAAGGGATACACAGAAACAAGAAGTAATTGTCGATAATGACGGAACATTAAGCGGACAAGGAAGTACGGCTTCCATCTATCTGGACGTAAAAAGCCGGAAAGCACACTGGGAGCAGACAAACCGACCCGGATTTGCCCAAAGAAAACGAATTTACCAAGATAATGAAAATCCTTTCCTTACTGGTACAGCACGTTTTGCCAGAACCGAAAAGAAAAAAGGAAAAGCTTTTGCCGAATGGATACCCGACATCCCTGAAACTGGAGAATATGCTGTATATGTCTCTTACCAAACTTTACCAAGCAGTGTAAGCGATGCCCGATATCTCGTTTTTCATAATGGCGGCGTTACAGAATTCAAAGTAAACCAACAAATCGGAGGCGGCACATGGGTATATCTCGGCACGTTCACTTTCGACAAGGGCAAGAATGATTACGGCATGGTAGTATTAAGCAATGAAAGCCGGGAAAAAGGTGTCGTCTGCGCCGATGCCGTCCGTTTTGGCGGAGGAATGGGCAACATCGCTCGTGGCGGAAAGACAAGCGGCCTTCCCCGGTATCTGGAAGGCGCACGCTATTCCGCACAGTGGGCGGGCATGCCCTATCCCGTATATGGAGGCCGCGAAGGCAGCAACGATATGGCTGATGATATCAACGCCCGTTCACGCACAATAAACTATCTGGCAGGAAAGTCCATTTTCAATCCTACAGAAGAAGGTTTGGGAATCCCTATTGAAATGAGCATGGCGCTTCACAGTGATGCCGGCTTCAGTAAAGAGGATGAAATAATAGGTACGCTCGGCATATACACCACAGACTTCAATGGCGGCAGGCTGAATGCAGGTACAGACCGCTATGCATCACGTGACCTCACCGATATCCTGCTCACACAGTTACAACGGGATATCCGTTCCAAGTTCGGAGCAGACTGGACCCGGCGCAGCATGTGGAATCGCAATTATAGCGAGACGCGCCTGCCGGCAGTTCCCTCCACGATCATTGAATTGCTTGCCCACCAGAATTTCGCAGACATGTGCCTGGGACATGACCCAAACTTCAAGTTCACCGTAGGCCGGGCACTTTATAAAGCTATTTTACAATACCTTTGCAACCAACACGGCAAAGATTATGCGGTACAGCCACTTCCTGTCAGCCACTTCGCCATTCGCTTCGGCAAGAAGAAAAATACGCTGGAACTCTCCTGGAAAGGTGAAGAAGACCCGTTGGAGCCGACAGCATCACCACGCGAATACATCGTCTATACCCGCGTAGGACGTGGTGGTTTTGACAATGGAATACGCACCAACACCTCTTCCTACACCCTGAAAATAGAACCCGGCATCGTATATTCCTTCAAAGTGACCGCCGTAAACCGTGGTGGAGAAAGTTTCCCGTCAGAAATTCTTGCCGCCTATAAAGCCAGACGGGAGCAAGAACGCATACTTATCGTTAACGGTTTCGACCGTATCAGCGGACCTGCCATCATCAACACGCCCGAAACCGCCGGTTTCGATCTTTCCAAAGATCCCGGTGTACCCTACTTATATGATATTTCCCTCTGCGGCGTCCAGCAAAACTTTAACCGGAAAGAAGCCGGAAAAAATTTAGGAGACAGTGGAAGTGAATACGAAGGAATGAAAATTGCAGGAAACATTTTCGACTATCCTTTTGTGCATGGCAAAGCCATACAGGCAACCGGAAGATACAGTTTCGTGTCATGCAGCGACGAAGCAATAGAAAGCGGAAAGATATCCTTAAATGATTATCCGATAGTGGACTACATCCTTGGCATGGAAAAAGAAGGCAATTCCGGCAATCCTTCGGGCAATATTCATTATAAGACATTCTCATCGCCTATGCAACGTGCACTTACCGCTTATTGCCAGTCCGGCGGAAGCCTTTTGGTCAGCGGCGCATATATAGGCAGTGACATGGACACTTCACAAGGCAACCGAGAATTTACCCGCCAAATTTTGAAATACAGCTATGGGAACTCTTTGCAAACAACCGGAAGCAGCATCACCGTTCAAGGTCTGGGGCGCATCTTCAATATTGCCCGCCTGCCTAATGAGCGAATATATGCAGTAACTTCTCCGGATTGCATATTACCGACAGCTCCGGCTTTTCCTGTTATGACATATACAACAGGAAAAGCATCCGCTGCCGTAGCCTACCGAGGTGATGACTATCGCACTTTTATAATGGGATTCCCATTTGAAAGTATCGGAAATGAGACAGACAGAAATGCTATTATGGCATCTGTCCTGCAATTTCTGGGTAAAAGAAAGAAGTAATCATAAAATTAATCTTATCTTTGTTCCAAAAGAGAATATAAACATTAAACATTAATCATTAAAACATCAATTCCATGTACACCATACAAGCCAATCCCAGCGGAACCCGTAGTTTAGAAGTTTCAGAAGAAAACCTCGCAACCATTGAGAAATACGGACTTTTTCGCCACCTCATCGACAGTAACGGCATAGTAGAGGAATCCGTCCTCGAAAAACTGAAACTGAATATCCGTTCCCTCATCGCCTCGCAAGAGGAAGACAGTAAAGATCTGCTCGACCTTTGCATTGATGTGATATACCACAACAACATGAAGGCCTTTGGATTGCAGCAGCTTATCAAGCTCTATCTCGGATGGCTTTCCGACCAAGAAAACACAGAAGAGGAAAATGAGAACCATTGATACGCGCACACAAAAGCGTTATAGTCCTCTCATTCCCGCCATAAAAGCCATTTGTGAAGTCGGCAAAGATGAGACTCTGGAAATTATTATGGACGATACCGCCGCTTTCAATGACTTGAAAGAATATCTGTCCGAACAGCAGGTTGGTTTTCGGGAAATATACGATGGAGAGCAGATGAGACTGCAATTTACCAAATAAAAAAAGAACGCCCCTCAAGTATGCTGTCTGAAAGACGCGCCTGAGGGGTTTATTATTGCACTATTTTCTGCTATTGTCAACATCGACTTTAAGGGTGGTTGTACCGGCTTCGCCTATGCTTTGTGAGAGCAAAGACCATTTCCTCCACTTTTTATGGCTTCAGCTTCCACAAAAGCAAATACAGGCTGCACTTCGACATAAAAAATGAACAAGTTCATTTTATTCTGCCCTCAGTTTGCACTATCTTTGCGACATGAAAGAATATCGACTGACTGATTGGCTACCCACCACCAAGAAAGAAGTGGAGCTTCGCGGCTGGGATGAACTGGATGTTATATTGTTTAGCGGTGACGCTTATGTAGATCACCCGTCTTTCGGGGCGGCCGTCATCGGACGCATCCTCGAAGCCGAGGGACTGCGCGTGGCAATCGTCCCCCAGCCCAATTGGCGCGATGACCTGCGCGACTTCAAGAAGCTGGGACGCCCCCGCCTATTCTTCGGAATCAGTCCCGGCTGCATGGACAGCATGGTCAACAAATACACCGCCAACAAACGCCTGCGCAGTGATGACGCTTATACCCCGGACGCACGCCCGGACATGCGTCCCGAATATCCTTCCATCGTATATACCCAAATCCTCAAAAAGATATATCCCGACGTCCCCGTTGTATTGGGAGGCATCGAAGCAAGCATGCGCCGGCTCACGCATTATGACTACTGGCAAGACCGCGTACGCCCCAGCATCCTGGTAGATAGCGGTGGAGACTGTATCATATACGGCATGGGAGAAAAGCCCATCGCAGAACTGGCCGGAAGGTTGAAAAGCCGGTTGTCACCGGAGAAGGAAGGACAAGCCACCCTGACAAAAGAAGAATTCAGACAGCTCATCGCCGATATTCCACAAATGGTTTATCTCGAAAAAGGAGTGATGCCGCAAGAAGGAGACATCACCCTCTTTTCTCACGAAGAATGCCTGAAAGACAGGAAAAAAGAAGCCGCCAACTTCCGACATATCGAGGAAGAGAGTAACAAGTACGCAGCCTCCCGCATTCTTCAGGCAGTGGGCAAGCAGACCGTAGTAGTGAATCCGCCCTATCCGCCTTTGACGGAAGCGGAGCTTGACCGTTCTTTCGACTTGCCTTATACCCGCCTTCCCCATCCCAAGTATAAAGGGAAGCGCATTCCGGCATACGACATGATCAAATTCTCCGTTAACCTGCACCGTGGATGTTTCGGAGGATGTGCATTCTGCACCATCTCGGCACATCAGGGCAAATTCATCGTCAGCCGCAGCAAAGAGAGCATTCTGAAAGAAGTAAAAGCCGTAATGGCACTGCCCGACTTTAAAGGTTACCTGAGTGACTTGGGTGGCCCGTCAGCCAATATGTACCGGATGAAGGGAAGGGACGAATCACTTTGCAAAAAATGCAAACGGCCATCGTGCATCTATCCCAAAGTATGCCCCAACCTGAACACGAACCACGGACCACTGCTTGATATCTACCACGCCGTGGATGCTTTGCCCGGCATCAAGAAATCATTCATCGGCAGCGGAGTGAGATATGACCTGCTGCTTCATCAGAGCAAAGATCCCGAAGTAAACAGAAGCACTGCCCAATATACCCGCGAACTGATTGTACGTCACGTAAGCGGACGTCTGAAAGTTGCTCCGGAACATACTTCGGACAAGGTGCTCGACATCATGCGCAAGCCTCCTTTCAGTCAATTCGGAGAATTCAAAAAGATATTCGACCGCATCAACCGCGAAGAAGGAATGCGGCAACAGCTCATACCCTATTTCATCAGCAGCCATCCCGGATGCAAGGAAGAAGACATGGCAGAACTGGCAGTCCTCACCAAACAACTGGATTTCCATTTAGAGCAAGTACAAGACTTCACCCCCACTCCGATGACCGTTGCCACCGAAGCGTGGTACACTGGTTTCCACCCCTATACGCTGGAGCCGGTGTTCAGCGCCAAGACACAACGGGAGAAGCTGGCACAACGCCAATTCTTCTTCTGGTATAAGCCCGAAGAACGCCGGAACATCATCAATGAGTTGCGGCGTATAGGGAGGCAAGACCTTATAGACAAACTATATCACTAAAATACCCTTTTTATCCATGAAAGACAAAAGACATTATCTGATTGGCGCTCTGCTGGCATGCAGCCTCACCGCCACCGCACAGAACGTTCATCCGCAAGCGCTGCCCATCGTAGGCGAGCAAGAAGCAAACCCGCATGCCCTGAAAGCATTGCGCAACCTCCTCATCGAAAGGCCGGGAATTTTCACTGACAGGCAAAGTGCCGCAAGGGAACTCCGCATTTATATCGGTGAAAAAGGAGACAAAAGCATAAACAAGTACAAACGCCTGATTCCCGACCGGCCCGAAGGCTACTATCTGGCTGTGGACGACAATAAAATAGTTCTGGCCGGAAATGACGAACGCGGAACTTATTACGCCGTACAGACTTTGGCACAGTTGCTGAAAGACGGCAAAACAATCGCCACTGAAATCAAGGACTATCCCGCCATACGCTACCGAGGCGTGGTGGAAGGCTTCTACGGAACTCCTTGGAGCCATGAGGCACGCTTGCGCCAACTGAAGTTTTACGGCGAAAACAAGATGAACACCTACATCTACGGTCCCAAAAACGATCCGTACCACAGTTCGCCCAACTGGCGGCTGCCCTATCCGGAGAAAGAGGCGGGACAATTGCACGAACTGGTAGAAACCGCTAAGGAGAATGAGGTTGACTTCGTGTGGGCCATCCACCCCGGACAAGACATCAAATGGAATCAGGAAGACCGCAACGCCCTGCTTGCCAAGTTCGAAAAGATGTACCAACTCGGCATACGCTCTTTCGCTGTGTTCTTTGACGACATCTCCGGTGAGGGAACCAATCCGCAAAAGCAGGCGGAACTGCTGAACTATATCGACGAGAAGTTCGTCAGCGCCAAGCCGGACGTCACCCCACTCATCATGTGCCCCACGGAATACAACAAAAGCTGGTCCAATCCCAAAGGCAACTATCTGACCACTCTGGGCGAGAAACTGAACCCTTCCATTCAAATCATGTGGACGGGCGACCGCGTAATCTCCGACATCACCCGTGACGGAATCGACTGGATAAACCAGCGCATCAAGCGCCCGGCCTACATCTGGTGGAACTTCCCGGTATCTGACTACGTGCGCGACCACCTGCTTTTAGGACAAGTGTATGGCAACGACACTACGATCGCTTCCAGCATGTCCGGCTTCGTGACGAACCCGATGGAACACGCCGAAGCTTCCAAGATAGCCATTTACTGTGTCGCAAACTATGCGTGGAATCCCACCGGATATGATGCCCCAACGGTATGGAAAAATGCTATCCGCACCATTCTTCCAGATGCCTCCGAAGCATTGGAATGCTTTGCCACACACAACTCCGATTTAGGTCCCAACGGACACGGGTATCGTCGCGAAGAATCAACAGAATTGCAACCCGTCGCCGCACGCTTCTTGCAAAGCTATCTGCAAAACGGAACAATAGAAAAGAATGACCTGAATATTCTGAAAGACACCTTTGAGGAAATGGAAGAATCGGCAGACCGCCTACTGACCAGTACCTCCAACAAGCCACTGATAGCAGAGATCAAGCCATGGATATGCCAGTTTGAACGAGTAGCCAACTATGGCGAGGAAGTGCTGCGACTGCTTGAAAGTGAACAGAAACCGGAGGCACAGGCCTACTTCATGCGGAAATATGCCCACGTGAGGGCACTGCAAAGACAGATGTTCGCCATAGACCAGACCAGCAACCAGAATCCCTATCAACCGGGTGTAAAGACGGCCTCCAAGGTGATAAAGCCGTTGATAGACCAACTGTTTGTGAGCGCTGTAAACCGCTACAACCATGCCCACGGCACACTATTAGAGGCGGAAGCCGGCTACATGCCCCACAAGCTGACCAGTGACGTAGAGCAGATTAAGAACCTGCCGTTGCAAGTAAAAAACAACCGCGTACTCGTGTCTCCCTCCAACGAAGTGGTGAAATGGCCCGCAGGAAAAAGCGTCACGATAGAGCTTGACAAGAGCTATCCGGGCAAATCACTGCAATTGAACTTCGGAAAGAAAGAACCTTGCGACTGGGTGTGCATAGAGGTGTCGTCCGATGGCAACGATTGGCAGACCGTAAAGCTGAATTGGCAAAACGACCGACTGACAGCCGACCTGCAACAGCAACCGCTGCGATGGATAAGAGCCGTGAACGTGAGCAATGATGAACAGCAGATCTATCTGCGGCAGTTTGTGCTGACGTTAGAGGGATTGCAGAAGTAAGTCTTACACAGAGGAATGAAGAATCTTTTTTATTCTTCATTCCTCCGATTATAAAAAAGAAAGCCTCACCCGTTTACAAATACCAGAACTTCTCGTTGAATACGCCCAGGCCTACCAGCAATTCAAAGCCGGCAAAGGTATATATATGTGGCGCAGGTTGACTCGGAAGAGAAAGAAGAATTACTGGTTGATATTAGAAAATACAATATTAAGAATATGGATTTCAGCATGGTCATACCAATAAACAATCTTGCTTTTGGGATGTGTCAGCAACTCACGGTATGTTTTATTTCCGCTGCTTTTTTGTAGTGTCCTATTGTGGGCATTCTTGAAGCTGTCAGTACCGTGCTCTTCACATTATCTATAAATGTATCTGCATACGATTGGCTACAATTAAACAAATACCACATTGCCTTATGTAATGCCCCTCTTGCTTTCTGATGCCACACGATTTTTAAGCCTTCCATACAGCAAACATTTTATCGACTTCCTCATCGGTACATACGCCGCTGTCTTCTGCCTCACGAACCATCCGGTCAAAATCTTCTTCAGAGTCATAACGTTCTGCAGGAAATAGCTGATTGACATAAAAGTTATGTTTCTCCATTTCACAAACCAAATCCTTATCAAAGTGTGCATAGGCAAAAGCCTTGGCTTGCTCAAACCGTTCCTCAAAAGAGGCTTTATCCTCCTCTTTGTCAAGCAAGGCGCACACCTTTGAAAGCATTTCGAGATTGGTTTCTTCTTCAATCCGAGTACGGGTGTTGCGTCGCATGGCGTTCATCAACGGCTGGCTGTAATATACGGAGCAGGTTCCTTAGCTTTCATCTTCGTTGCTGTTTTATAATTGATATAAATCCTTTATGTGTTGCCTCCTCAGACCAAATAACCTTTAGCTTAGCCATTCCTCTACCCGCTTTTCCAGTTCTTCATGCGTGATATATTCTCCACGGGCATATTGCTCCTTTGCCCGCATGACGGATGCTAACTCATTTTCCGGAATTTGGTAAACATGAGCTTCTTGCTTTTGATAAGCAGCGACAGGCTCGCATGCTTGCAAAGGTTCATTTTCTTGTTGTTGTATATACTTTTTCACTGCTATCTGTTTCATCATCAATAATCGTACAAATATAAAAAAGATAGTTCAACGATCAAAGCTTTTCTTTCTCAATCTTGTCAAAGGGTGCACGGGCTATAATCTCTTGTTGTATCAAGGGTTCACTTTTGAATGAAAATTCTACCTTTAGAATAAATTATTTAGGAATATGCGACTTATAAATCTGCCTTGAAAATTGAGTAATCAAATAACTCTTATTGGCTGCAAAAATACGATTTCATTTGAATTAAGAATTTATCTTTAAGGTTTCGGCATTTTTGTCGCGCGGAAAACCGTTGGTGACACTCCGAGATGCTTCTGTACATAATGAGAAAAATAAGACACGGATGTAAATCCCATTTCATCTGCAATTTGAGAAACAGAAAGGGAAGTATTATTAAGGTAGTCTATAACCATCGGTAAAGTATGTCTGTCTATAAGAGATACAACACTCTGCCCTGTATTTCGTCTGACGGTATCTGACAAATATTTAGGAGATACATTTAGCTTAGAAGCATAGAACGCTACATTTCTATGTCGTTTTATATAACCTTTGCCCAACATATCCAATAGCATACCAACTAAATCTATTTTACGTTGACTTGATGGCTCACTATTGAAAAGTTTGGAGTGAAATTCATAAAGGTCATAAACCATAACCAATATAAGGCAGCCAACCAACTCTTTATGGAAAGCATATTGAATATCATTCAACCTTTCATTAATCAGATGAAAATCTTTGCTCAGTTGCAGTGCTTCCTCATGGTCTGTGTGCATAATGGGGTTCTTTCCTATCATTACACTTGCGGCTATGCCGTAGTGCCCATTGGGAAGTAAACTATGCAAGAATTTATTTGAAACTGCAACAAATTCTACCAGACAATCATCGCTTGCTTTAATTTCACCAACTTTATCAGGTTGCAGAATAATTGCTATATCATTTTCCTTAAAAGAGAAAGAATTTCCATTATATAGGAATTGCCCGTTTCCATGCAAGCAGACAAGGTGGATGCACCAACCTTCTAATTCAGGAGAATTTATGCTATAAAAGTCCTCTGAATAAACCACATGTGTACCTGTTGACCGTTTCATGCCGCAAAGATAGATGATTTTGCGGAATTAATGCAAATATTAGCGGAATTGATACAATAATCAATAGCTAAAATGGCATTACCTTTGCAGCAGAATAATAATAACTGATTAATTAAATTGATTTATGAACAAAAGAAAATTAGGCAAATTGGAAGTATCAGAGATTGGTATGGGCTGCATGGGGTTTTCGCATGGATATGGTCAAGTACCCGAAGAGGCTTATAGCATAGAGGCTATACGAAAAGCGCACGATGCAGGCTGTACTTTCTTTGATACTGCCGAAACTTATGGCTCGGACTTGTTTTCACCCGGACACAACGAGCGAATTTTGGGAAAGGCAGTAGAAGCATTTAGGAAGGATGTGGTTTTGGCTACAAAACTTCTTATCACTCCCGAAGAATATGTGGGTAAATGTCTTACTCTTTACGATGCGACAAGGAAACATTTGGAGGAATCCATGCGCAACCTGCGTACAGATTATGTTGATTTATACTATATGCATCGTACACACGATGGGATAGCCATTGAAGATATGGCAGATGCAATGGGACGATTGATTAACGATGGGCTGATTCGAGACTGGGGACTGTCACAAGTGGCTGTTGATACTTTGCAACGGGCAAATGACGTTACACCTGTATCAGCCGTTCAAAATATATATTCGATGGTAGAACGGGATATGGAAAAAGACATATTTCCATATTGCTTGGCGCATAATATTGGCGTTGTTCCATTTTCACCCATAGCCAGTGGCTTCCTATCAGGCAAAGTGACAACAGAAACAAAGTTTGCCGATGTCGATGACGCACGCAAGTATGTCCCACAATTAAGCAAAGATAATATTCAAGCCAATCAACCGATATTGGATATTCTTCGTGAATATGCCGCTAAGAAGAATGCAACCAATGCACAAATATCGTTGGCATGGATGCTACATAAGTATCCCAATGTAGTGCCTATCCCCGGTTCAAAAAACCAAGAACGCATTCTTGAAAATCTTGGGGCTGCGAATGTAGAACTAACAGATGATGAATTTGAAGCTCTTGAAGAAGCATTGGGTAAATGCACCGTTCATGGACATCGTGGGCACGTTGAATCATTGCAAAATTCTTTTGGCAATAATTGGAAGAAAAAATAAAATGAATTGCTCCGCCACTGCGGACACGCTTCAAAAGACAAAGATAGTCATTCGTACTTTATCACAAAACATACACTAAGGATAAGATTGAAAGATACAGATAAAAGAATATCTTTGCACCCAGAATAAACAAACTACGATGAAAAAGTGGATTACCCTATTCCTCCTCTTCCTTGCAACAGGCGGGACGAACCAATTGAGAGCACAGTCTGAATGCCTGCCTCAACAGTACAGTTTCATTGTGGGCGGTGGGCTGATGCTGCCCGCCGTGGACGGAAACGACAACGACTTTTTCAACAAGAACGGGAACCGTGTGGGCTACGACCTGATGACGGAAGGACGCTACTACCTCACACCCAACTTTGCCGTGGGAGGGCAATATGACTACCTGCGCTCTGCCAGCCGGCCGGACAAGATGCACGTACACTTCATCCGTCCCGAAGTGCTGCTGCGTGGTTTGTGGAGCGACGGAAACCAAGGGGCTTTCTTCTCGCTCGGCATCGGCTACATGAACTATCAGGAACGCACCTACACCCGTAGAGACCGTCGTGGAAACTCTTTCCAAAAAGGATATTGTGGCATCTCATTCGCCGCAGGATGGGAATTCCATATCAGCCGGAAAGTGTCGGGCATGCTACGTGCCGACATGCTTACGGCAGACTGGTTTGCCAATCCCGATGCACGACTGTACAATCCCTATGGAGATAATTATGATGACGGAGTGAACCACAGTTGGTTCAAGAGCCACATCACGTTCATCAACATAGGATTCGCGCTGCAATTCGGGCGATAAGAAGAATATATATCCTCCTCTTTACCAAACTTTAGAATATCAATTGTAATCCAGCCTGTAAGCGTGCAATATTGCCATCTAACAAGAAATCATGTTTTCCTGCATACGCTTTTTCACGTTCCCTACGGGTGCTGTATCCGATAAATAGGTAACGCCCTATTAGTTTGATGTGTGGAGTTAATGCATAGTTACCACCAAAGCTGATGCCTACCTCATCATAATTACATTGTCCACCATCTACTGAACGACGGGCAATGTTCCACTGCGCTTCGGCAAAAAGTCCCCATTTAGGACGGCTCAAGTAATTGAAACGTACATAGGGACTATAAATCTTGAAGTCGTATTTACGCGTTTCAAAGGTCATTCTAAAACCTGCCATCCAGTGAATGTTAAATTGGTATCCTAAGCTCGGTGAGATATTGATATACGTTTCCGATGGAATATAAGTGGAGGCATGGGCATAACCTGCGGTTAATTCCAATAGGAATCCTTTATCGTTTTTGCATTGCGCTTGAACTGCAAGAGAGAATGTTGTTACCCAAAGCAATAAAAATAATTTTAGTTTCATGGCATAAGTTTTTGTAGTTAAAGATAAAATTAAAACAGCTTCTTAGCTAAGTTGATTGTCTCTCTGTCGTACAAAGATAATCAAGATTATTCAATAAGCAAAGCTTTCCTTTCCCAATCTTGCCAAAAAGCACACGATCCAAAGCACATGCCATATTCCCTCTTATACAAAGCACATTAGCAACAGAAAGAAAGACACGTACATCTTACGAGAAAGATTTGCCAAAGTATGGAAAAAGACGTATCTTAGCAGCCAAGATGCAAATCCCGGTACTCAAGATACATATCTTAAAGGCTAAGATATATATCTTGAAGCGTGAGATGAAGTTCTTTCCGTACTTCAAGCATCTTTGACAAGAAACAGAGACTGCCTTGCAAGCTACCTTATGCCGCCCTTGCAGGTACGTCAGTCTCACTAACGGCAATAGATAATATCACTAACGACTAATATACAGCAGACATTATGGCAGAATATCAAATGCAAGAGCTGACCCTCCCCAACGAGGACGGCAAAAAAGTGCTCTACCCCCGAATGAAGATTTGGGGACAAGTGGATTTGGATTACTTGGCGGCGCACATCAACTATGCAAGCACCTTCACACGGGGGGACATCATAGGGCTGGTGAAAGCGCTCACCCAAGCCATAGCCCGCGAGATGGGCGAAGGGCACTCGGTGAAGGTGGACGGACTGGGCGTGTTCACTCCTTCATTGGGGCTGCGCGAGGGAGTGGAACGCGAAAGCGGCGAACCGGGCGGACAGAAGCGCAATGCCATGAGCATCTGCGTGCAGAACATCAACTTCCGTGCGGACAAGGAATTCATACAGGAGACGGGCGCGCACTGCCGTCTGGACCGTTCCAAATGGAAGTTCCAGCGTTCCTCCGGCCGATACACCGCCGAACAGCGGCTGAAGTTAGCGCAGGAGTATTTGGAACGGCATCCGCTTCTGAGGGTACGTGACTATTGCCAACTGACGGGGCTGCTGCGCAATGCCGCCGCCCGCGAACTGAAGCTGTGGAGCGAAACGCCCGAAAGCGGGATCGACCATACAGGACAAGGTTCACACCGAGTGTATATCAAGAGAGTGGCCAAAACACAGGAAGGTTAAAAAGTGCTTTCAAAGAAAGCGGCTCTTTTACCCCCATACGACATCAGAGTCTCACGCAGACACATAGCATCTTGCAGAGAATCATTCCTCCGTCGGCATCACCACAACCTCTTGCAACACGCTGATGGCCTCTTCCACCGTCGTCACATCTTTTATCAGCATGCTCCGCTTGTTATTCTGCTCGCGCAGGTCGCAACGGCGGGTATATTTCATCATGTAGGCAATGATCTTGCCGAATGCCTGGCTCTGGTAATAAGGGCTGTCCGGATTGGAAACGAAGAACAAGGACATACGCCCGCCCTTCAAGAACACCTTTTCTACACCGAGACGGGCGGCAATGCGACGCAAAGGAACAATGCGCAGCAGTTCCTCCGTTTCGGGCGGGATAGGGCCGAAGCGGTCTTCGAGGCGGAGACGGAAGGCTGCTACGTCTTTATCAAGGGTCAGGCCGTCCAACTCGCGATAGAGCAGCATCCGTTCACTGCTGCCGGTGACATAGGTGGCAGGCAATAAGAGTTCCAGGTCGCTCTCCACCTGGCATTCGTCCACAAACTGCTCACCACTGATGACCCCTCCTTCGGCTTTCAGCTCATCGGCATAGAGGTCGGCAAACTCATCGGTCTTCAACTCCTGCACGGCTTCGGAAAGTATCTTTTGATAGGTCTCGTAGCCCAGATCGGCTATGAAACCGCTTTGTTCCGCCCCAAGCATATTGCCCGCGCCACGGATGTCAAGGTCTTGCATGGCGATGTGGATGCCGCTTCCCAAGTCAGAGAAGTTCTCGATGGCCTGCAAACGGCGTTTGGCCTCAGGGGTAAGAGAGGACAAAGGCGGAGCCAACAGGTAGCAGAAAGCCTTTTTGTTGCTCCGCCCCACGCGCCCGCGCATCTGGTGCAGGTCGCTGAGGCCGAAGTTCTGTGCGGCGTTGATGATGATAGTGTTGGCGTTGGGTATGTCGATGCCACTCTCAATGATAGTAGTGGCAAGCAACACGTCATAATCGTAGTTGACAAAATCCAGAATAATCTTTTCCAGTTCGGCAGGCTCCATCTGCCCGTGGCCGATGCAGACGCGGCAATCGGGAATGCGGCGCTCTATCATCGCCTTCAGTTCATACAGGTTGGATATGCGGTTGTTCACGAAGAATACTTGTCCGTTGCGGCTCATCTCAAAATTGATGGCATCGGCAATGACTTCCTCATTGAAGGTGTGCACTTCCGTCTGTATGGGATAGCGGTTGGGAGGCGGTGTGGAGATGACGCTCAAATCGCGAGCACCAAGCAGCGAGAACTGCAAAGTGCGGGGAATGGGAGTGGCGGTCATTGTAAGGGTATCTACATTCACCTTGAGCTGGCGCAGCTTTTCCTTGACGGAAACGCCGAATTTCTGTTCTTCATCGATAATCAGCAAGCCGAGGTCTTTGAACTTCACATCCTTGCCCAAGATGCGATGAGTTCCGATAAGTATGTTCACGTCGCCATCGGCCAGCGCTTTGATAACACCTTTGGCCTGGGCGGCGGTACGGGCGCGGCTCAGATAGTCCACCCGGCAAGGCAGCCCCTTGAGACGTTCCTTGAAAGTCTGGAAATGCTGATAGGCAAGTACCGTAGTGGGCACGAGGACGGCCACCTGCTTATTGTCCGCCACCGCCTTGAAGGCGGCACGCACGGCAACTTCCGTCTTGCCGAAACCCACATCACCACATACCAGACGGTCCATAGGCCGGGTACTCTCCATATCTGCTTTCACATCGGCGGTAGCCTTACTTTGGTCGGGAGTGTCTTCGTAGATGAAAGAAGCTTCCAACTCCCGTTGCAAGAAGCTGTCGGGGCTATACTGAAAGCCCTTTTCTTCACGGCGCTGCGAATACAGCTTGATCAAATCACGGGCGATATCCTTGATTTTGGATTTGGTGCGGTCCTTCAGCTTTTCCCAAGCTCCCGTCCCCAATTTGTTCAGTCGGGGGGCCTCTCCCTCTTTTCCTTTATATTTGGATACTTTATGCAGGGAATGGATGGAAACAAAGACAACGTCTTCATTCTGAAAGACCAGTTTTATCACTTCTTGGGTAGTATTCCCGTTGGGAATACGCACCAGTCCGGCAAAGCGTCCCACACCGTGATCGGTATGCACCACATAATCGCCCGGAGTAAACTGGTTCAGTTCTTTCAGTGAAAGAGCCACTTTACCGCTGCGGGCCTTTTCGCTTTTCAGACTGTATTTGTGAAAGCGGTCAAACAATTGGTGGTCGGTAAAGACGCACAGACGCAATGCATTGTCGGCAAATCCCTCGTGAAGCGTGCGCTCCACCGCCGTAAACGATACATTATCCCGCCTGTCCTCAAAAATGGCGCGGATACGGTCGGTCTGCTTCACACTGTCGCTGCATATATATATGGTATAACCGTCATTTAAATACTCTTTAAAGGAATCGGCCACCAAGTCGAAATTCTTATGAAAGATGGGCTGGGCGGAGGTATCGAACGAGACGGTTGCATCCGGCGTTCCGGTAGGCCTGTTTCCAAACTCCATCCGCCGGAAGTGGAGCGCACGCAGCGTAAACTCGCCGCCGTCTATCAGCTTGCCGTCCAGCGTTATCGCCCCGTTCTCCTCCGCCTCGCGCGCGGCGATGGCCTGCGGGGTGAGGGCCTCATCATGTACGGTCTGAATGCGCTCGCGCAGCCATAGGAAGTCGCGCATGGACAGCACTGTTTCCGGATGCAGAAAATCCAGAAAAGATACCATTCCGCCATTGCCCCCCTGCTCCAAGCTACGGCTCAAGTCAGGCACAATCACAACGCTGTCTTTCTTCTCTTTGGAAAGCTGCGTTTCCACCTCGAACGTGCGTATGCTATCCACTTCATCCCCAAAGAAGTCTATACGGAAAGGAAATTCGGACGAAAAAGAGAATACATCGATAATACTGCCACGCACCGCATATTGTCCGGGCTCATAGACATAATCCACATACTCAAAGCCGTAACTGCGCAATACCTCGGTGATGAACGTCATATCCACCTTCTCACCGGCATGCAGCTTCAGTGTCTTGTCTCCTAATTCCTTTCGCGAAACCACCTTCTCGGCCAGCGCATCCGGATAAGTGACTACGCAAAGCCCTTCTTCTCCTTTCTGCAATCGGCTCAACACTTCGGTGCGAAGTATCTCGTTTGCGGCATCCTTCTGCCCATACTTGATGGCACGACGGAAAGAAGACGGAAAAAACAGCACTTTTTCTACTCCCAATATCTGCGTCAAGTCGTGGTAGAAATATCCCGCCTCCTCCAAGTCGCCAAGAATAAAGACAAACGGGTACTCTCCTCTTTGCACCAATACGGACGAAAACAACGAAGCGGCGGAAGCGCATAAGCCCCCGCAATACAAGTGATGGATTGAAGTATCTTTAAGCACCCGGCTTATCCCCTCCACATTGGGGTGGGCGGCATAGAGTTGTTGCAGTTCAGTGATAGTCATTGTAATCTGTGGTAATAAATCCGCCGCAAAAGTACTAAATAATCCTTAGTTTTATCTGTAAATGGCAGAAAATGGCTACATTTGTTCCCAATTACAACCCCCACGTGTATAATAAGTATGCAAACATCAGATAGCATTGTCATCATTCCCACCTACAATGAACGGGAAAATATAGAAAACATTATTCGTGCCGTTTTCACCTTGGAACATGGTTTCCATATCCTCGTCATCGAAGACGGCTCGCCGGACGGGACAGCCGGTATCGTCAAGACCTTGCAGCAGGAATTCCCCGAACGCCTGTTCATGGTGGAACGCAAAGGAAAGCTTGGATTGGGAACAGCCTATATTGCCGGGTTCAAGTGGGCATTGCAACATGATTACGAGTATATCTTCGAGATGGACGCCGACTTCAGTCATAATCCTAATGACCTGCCCCGCCTCTATCAAGCTTGTGCCGAAGAAAAAGCCGATGTGGCGATCGGCTCAAGGTATGTCAGTGGCGTCAATGTCGTGAACTGGCCGATGGGACGTGTGCTGATGTCCTATTTTGCTTCCAAATATGTACGCTTCATCACCGGTCTTCCCATTCACGACACCACAGCCGGATTCGTATGCTACCGCCGCCGGGTATTGAATACCATCAGCCTCGACAGCATCCGCTTCAAAGGATATGCTTTCCAGATAGAAATGAAGTTTACCGCCTATAAATGCGGATTCAATGTCAAGGAAGTACCCGTCATCTTCATCAACCGGGAACTGGGAACTTCCAAGATGAACAGCAGCATTTTCGGTGAAGCCGTATTCGGAGTAATCCGATTGAAGTGGGATAGCCTGTTCCATAAATATCCAAAAACATAATTATGAAAAGAACACTGATACATAATGCCACGATTGTCAACGAAGGGCAATCCCTCACAGGTTCTGTTGTTATAGAGAACGGACGTATCACTGAAGTGCTGACAAAGGGTAAACCTCTCTCTGCCCCTTGCGATGAGATAATAGACGCCACCGGATGCCATCTGCTGCCCGGCATCATAGATGACCATGTACATTTTCGTGATCCGGGACTGACTCATAAAGCGGATATCTTTACCGAAAGCCGTGCAGCCGCCGCAGGAGGTGTCACATCTATCATGGACATGCCCAATACCAATCCTCTGACAACAACCTTAGACGCACTGAACGCCAAATTCGACTTGTTGAACGAAAAATGTATTGTCAACCATTCCTGCTATTTCGGTGCGACCAACAATAACTATAAAGAGTTCGGCAAACTGGATAAACAACGTGTTTGCGGAATCAAGCTTTTTATGGGGTCAAGCACAGGAAACATGTTAGTGGACAAAATGAACAGTCTTCTGAATATTTTCAATGAAGCGGAAATATTGATTGCCACCCACTGCGAGGATCAGGAGACTATCAAAAGAAATACGGCCAAATACAAAGCGATGTTTGCGGGTGACGATGATGTACCTATCATCAAACATCCCTTCATCCGTTCTACGGAGGCCTGCTATACTTCTTCCGAACTCGCTGTCCGGATGGCTAAGGTGGCCGGAGCCAGATTGCATGTATTGCATATTTCTACGGCAAGGGAACTGCAACTGTTCAGCGACAACCCCCTCAACGCAAAGAGAATAACCGCAGAAGCGTGCGTGAGTCATCTGCTCTATACGTCCGCAGACTATAAGACATTAGGAGCCCGCATCAAATGTAACCCTGCCATAAAAAGCATCAGCAACCGCGACGCTCTGAGAAAAGCCGTCAATGCGGGTGTGATAGATGTCATAGCCACCGACCATGCCCCACACTTGCTCAGTGAAAAAGAAGGAGGTTCCCTGAAAGCTATGTCCGGCATGCCTATGATACAATTTTCATTAGTAAGTATGCTGGATTTGGTAGATCAAGGCATATTCAATTTAAAAACAATTGTAGAAAAGATGTGTCATGCACCCGCACAGATCTACGGTATTCACCAACGCGGATATATCCGTGAAGGCTATCATGCAGACCTCGTTCTGGTACGTCCCGGCTCTCCGTGGAAAGTGACAGCAGACAAGATACTGAGCAAATGCGGATGGAGTCCCTTGGAAGGACGCACTTTCAACTGGAAAGTAGAAAAAACATTTGCCAACGGACATCTTATTTATAGTGACAATACCGTGGATGAGACCTATCGCGGCGCAGAATTAAGATTCAATGTCAATGATTAATCATTCCCAATCATCGGTTCTCCGCTATTCCGTTCATGAAGTAGCCTCATATATCAACTGGATTTATTTTTTCCACGCATGGGGATTCCAGCCACGTTTCGCGGCAATAGCCGATATTCATGGTTGCGACGCCTGCCGTGCCATGTGGCTGTATTCCTTTCCTGAAGAAGAACGTGCCAAAGCGGCAGAAGCCATGCAACTGTTCAAAGAAGCGAACAGAATGCTCGACCAACTGGACAAGGACACCAATATCCGCTGCGTATTCAAGCTCTGCAATGCAAATGGAGATGGAGACAACCTCATCATAGAGGGAACCACTTTTCCATTGCTTCGCCAGCAGACCCCTAATCCCGATGGAAGCCCTTTCCTCTGCCTGAGTGACTTTGTACGGCCACTGTCTTCGGGAATCTCTGATGTTGTAGGACTGTTTGCTTCCTCTATCGGTGCAGAAGCCGAAGAATATTACCGCGACGATCCTTACAAACACCTGCTTGTGCAAACACTGAATGACCGTCTTGCCGAAGCCGCAACGGAGAAAATGCATGAATATGTCCGCAAGGAAGCCTGGGGATATGCTCCTGAAGAATCATTATCCATACCTGATTTATTGGTAGAAAAATATCAGGGCATCCGCCCGGCCGTCGGTTATCCGTCTCTGCCCGACCAATCCGTCAATTTCCTACTGGACGAACTGCTGGATATGCGGCAAATCGGAATCACTTTGACAGAAAACGGAGCCATGCATCCTCATGCTTCTGTATGCGGGTTGATGTTAGCACACCCCGCATCCCGCTACTTTGCAGTGGGAAGGATTGGAGAAGACCAAGTGGAAGACTATGCCCGCCGCCGTGGAATGAGCGTCAACAAAATGAGAAAATTCCTGGCCGCAAACCTTCCCAAATAAATTTTATTCTTTCGGTAATGTGACTTATCACCTCTGATAACGACTAACAGAACAAAAGCAATCAGAACCAAACAGAAATGGAGAATGCAGAACAAGAGTTCGTGTCCGTGATACGAGAGTATGAGCGCGTGATATACAAAGTGTGCTATCTGTACACTACGCCTAATGCCACCCTCAGCGATCTATATCAGGAAGTTGTACTCAACCTATGGAAAGCATTCCCCAAGTTCCGGCGAGAGTGCAAAATATCAACGTGGATTTACCGCATCGCACTGAATACGTGTATCAGCTTTATCCGAAAGGAAAAGAACATTCCCGAAATAGTCACTCTTACCCAAGAGGCAGACCGGACAGAAGAAGCAGATGAGACACAAGCCATGCTACGGCAACTCTATAAGATGATTAACCGGCTGGGGCAATTGGAAAAATCCATCATCCTGCTCTATTTAGAAGAAAAAAGCTACGAAGAAATTTCTGAGATTACGGGACTGACAATAACTAATGTAGCCACAAAACTCAGCCGCATCAAGGACAAACTAAAAAAAATGAATAAGGAGGAATAATATATGGAACTGGATGAACTGAAGAAATCATGGAATGCACTGAATGAACAGCTACAAAAAGAACCGATCGCCAACGAAAAGCAAATAACAGAGTTAATTGCCGGATATAAGACGAATATGCGAAAAAGTCTTGGCAACCTCGTTGTACTGCAACGTTTTTCCATAGGAATCGGTGCAGTGGCGCTGACTGTTCTTCTTATTATCTGGCTCTTGCTACCCACTTTAGGATTCAATGGGCATGTACAAAATAAGACGGCCGCATTCTTGGGTTTCATTGCAGTAAGTGTCATAACAGGTATATGGTGGGACTGGAAGACGTACCGTTGGAGCAAGAATACCCATATCGATGAAATGAACGTGGCCGAAGTCAGCCGCCGCATGATTGTTCTCCGCCAATGGGCCAAAAACGAAGTGATAGCGGCCTGTGTGTGGATAATACTTTTCAATGCCCTGAACTATTGGGTAATGGAATATTACCTGGCCTCTGTCGGAGTTCAGGCTGCCTTTATCACCTTCTTTGCATTGTTCGACGCACTGATAATATACATATTATACAAAAAGATAATGTACAAACATCTTGATAACATTAAAAAGAACATTGAAGAATTGAAAGATATATGCACCGAATAACTCTCATCTTTATCCTATTCCTTGTTATCCCCGACATATACATATATCTTGTACATATTGTACGGAAAACCAAGAATATATTTCTACGCAGCCTATATTGGCTCCCTACCCTGCTATTAGCATCGGGATATGTTTATTATATGCTTCTGACAGGTGATAATGCTCTGGCAGACCATACGACAAGCATCGGCAGGCTGGCTATTGCAATCATGCTGCTTGTCCTCCCCAAAACAGTATTCATGCTTTGCTCTTCGACCGGAGTAGTGACACACCTTGTTCTGCGCCGTTGTCCCCGTAGCCCGTTTACGGCAATCGGCCTGATATTTGCCGTTATCAGTTTCTTCAACATCCTTTATGGTACAATGATCGGAATCACCAGATTCGAAACAAAAGAAGTAGAATTCCACTCTGCCGTATTACCCAAAGGATTTGACGGCTATCGCATCGTACAGATTTCGGATATACACCTTGGCAGTTGGCAAAGTAATCCCGAAGCCATCAGAGAGTTAGTAGATTCTGTCAATGCACAGAAGGCCGACCTTATCGTCTTCACCGGTGACCTTGTAAACCAACAAAGTCATGAGATAGACGGCTTCCAGAAAATATTGTCACAGCTACATGCTCCCGACGGGATCTACTCCATTCTCGGCAATCATGATTACGGTGACTATTACCACTGGCCTTCGCCCGAAGCAAAAGCCCAAGACCTGACTTACCTAAAGGAACAACAGAAAGCAATGGGATGGAGACTATTGAACAATGAGCATGACATCCTTCATCATGAAGGAGACAGTATAGCTCTTATCGGAGTGGAGAACGACGGTGAACCTCCATTTTCCCAACACGCCAATCTGTCACAAGCCATACAGGGGACAACCGGTATGTTTCAAATTCTTCTCAGCCACAACCCTACCCACTGGCGACGCGAAGTGTTGCCGCAATCGAGCATCCAACTGATGCTTGCAGGCCATACCCATGCCATGCAGGGTATTCTGTTCGGACATTCGCTTGCCGAACTTATCTATCCCGAATGGCGAGGAATGTACTACGAAGGAAAACGTGCATTATATGTAAATATCGGTATCGGCTATGTCGGTCTGCCATTTCGTTTCGGGGCATGGCCGGAAATTACAGTGCTGACTTTGAGGCAATAAAATATCCCTTGAGCCTGTCGAGAATACAGTCTCAAGGGATATTATCTAACAATATAGAAACAGCTATTCTTCTATCTTCACATTATTCACCCGTTCAAACAGGAAACGATTTTGGTTCCAATGAAAAGGTTTATAGTCGGTATTCTTACGGATGACATTCCGGCGGAACACTAAGCCGTCAACTGATTTGGCATACAGAATGGGTGCGTCAAAAGTATCAAAAACATTGTCTTCTATCACGATGCCCGCTTCGGCTCCACCATGAAAATACTTTTGTTGCCCTTTCAAATCAGGAATCTCTGGATAGATGGAAATCACGGCATTAGTAAACTGGAACATGTTTGTCAACGCATTGATGAAGTGATTCTTGCGTATAACAACATTCCTGCAAGCCCCCGTTTCATACCAACCGTTGCAGTCACCGCACAATAGAATAGCCGTACCCGATGTGTGGTCGAAAACATTATCTTCCACCAATACATCCTGTGGCGTACTGAACAAAGAACCCCGTGCACGATTGTTGCGAACAATATTATGCGAGAATTCCACTTCCGGTGTCCAAGTCAGATTCTCAATGCCGAAGCCCATTTGTTCGCCGACAGCCTCATCTACCGCATCCCTGAATGTAATAAGGAACTCTCTGGCGCCATGATTGTCCGCAGTGCCATGCGGAGAAATAGAAGCAATGCTGTTTTCCGCACCTACCAAGTCCATAGTTGCCGAACGGACAAACTGCACCCGATCACCGACATTGCCCCAAGCAAAGCCCCATGACTGGTCATGCATATAGCGCCCTATCAAGGTGTGATCATCTACCCTTCTGACCACTTTCAGATAGGTTCCATGAACATTGATGGCATCATCCATCATACCTTCATAAAGCCCGTTCTTAGAGATAATCTTCCCTTTACATCCGGAAAAGTGAGTGGCATCCGCTTGAGTGGTGAAGTAACGAGGATCATTCTCTCCTTTCAGGCATACGCCGAAGCCGTCCAAAGTAATGTTCTCGCATAGTTGGGCCAACAGCCCCATTCCTTCAGCATAGTGCACTTTCACATTCTTCAAAGAGGAATTTACGTTCTGTGAAAGGAAGATGCCCGGCGCCGGACGAAGCCAAGTACGCATGGCAATCACTGTACCTGGAATGAGACGTTTGTCCTTCCACAAAGGAGCATTCAGCAACCTTCCCTCCTTTTGTGTCACTCCTTTGGTAGAATAATACAAATCACTTGTGTTGTACACCAATCGCTTTGTATCTTCTTCAAAAGCAATACCTATATTTTGGCGGGCTGCCCATCCTTCACCATAAGTTTCAAAAAGAGAATCCTTGGTTATCCGATAATTAACCCAGGGAGCCACTTCAAAAGTCAGACCATTCTCAGGGCTGTTCTCCACAACCTTTATCTGGGCAATATGAGGCTGTGCAAAATCAATGCTGAAGTTTTGCAAAGTACAATTCTCTGAATTCAACAGGGACAAGGGAAGCATCCGGCCATAAAAGATGAATTCTGCCCCTTGCCCGTCCAAAGTAAAATGAGCCAATCCCTCCAATGCCAATCCCACCTTTTTCGGATTAATCTGATCATGATTAGAAATATAATACTCACGAAGAGTACTGCCCGCCTCATGAAACAGATAACGTCCGGCAGAAAAGCGCAGCACAATACTGTCTTCCGGTGCACATTCAGCTTTGATACGATCAATAACCTTGCGTACCACCGGACTTGCATTCTTTTTGCTATCCGCTTTCAGCCCATACTGAGCCATGTCATAAACTCGAACTTTCGCCTCTGCACGGAATGTAGTCAGAGCCAACAGAAAGAGAAGCGCAAACAGGTACATTCTCATAGTAATTTTCTTTATTCGTTTTAAGAAATTCATATCCGATATTTAAACAATGTTTGAAGGTCGTTTAAAAGATGTCTGAAACTGACACTTATTCTCTATTGACTGAAAGACCTTTCTCCACTGAATATTTCAGTTGATAGCTACGTCCTTTTACAGTGTTGAAAGAAAGTGTTTTTCCGGCATATTTCACAATGCACTCTCCTCCTGACTTGGACAAGATAACAGCTTTTTGCAACACACCGGTCTTCCATACAAGCTCCACCTCAAAATTTCCCTTTGCACAAATACCGCTAACAGATCCCGTATGCCAGGCATCGGGCAATGCCGGCAGCAACTGGATAAATCCCATATGGCTCTGTAGCAACATTTCCGTGACACCTGCCGTACCACCGAAGTTTCCATCTATCTGGAAAGGCGGATGAGTATCCCACAAGTTATCCATAGTTCCGTTCTTCAGCAGATTGCCAAACAACTTATAGGCATGATTCCCGTCCTGCAAACGCGCCCATTGGTTCAGTTTCCATCCCATGCTCCAACCGGTAGCACCGTCACCTCTATGTTCCAACACCACTCTTGCAGCTTGTGCCAGTTCGGGAGTAGTGACAGGAGAAAGCGTATGTCCCGGATGTAAACCAAACAAATGATTCACATGCCGATGCTCATCCTTCGGATCGTCAATATCCACCGACCATTCCATCAACTGCCCATAGCGCCCTATCCGGTAAGGCAGAAGGCGGGCAAGCACTTGCTCCCATTGTCTGCGTTCGGCCTTATCCACACCCAGTACCCGGCTTGCCTCAATGGCATCAAGCAATATTTCACGAATTACAGCATGCACAAATGTAGTTCCTTGATCCACCGGTCCGTGTTCGGGTGAAGTAGAAGGGGCAGCGGTAAAAGTACCGTCCGGTTTATGCCACAGATAATCTACGGCAAAATCCGCGCTACTCTTAATCAAGTCATATCCGGTTTCTTTCAGGAACTTCTTGTCGCGAGTATAGTCATAATACTCCCATATATGAGTAGCCAGCCAAGGACCCGCCATCGGGTTAAAGTTCCACGACATGTCCTGACTTTCCAAAGGAGCAGTAAAACCGAAGATATTTCCGGAGATGGATGCAGTCCAGCCTCTTGCACCGAAGTATGCCTGTGCAGTCCTCTTTCCGGGCTTCACCAACGTGCGGATAAAATCAATCAACGGCTCCATGCATTCATCCAAATTCGTGGAGCAGGCCGGCCAATAATTCATCTGAACATTGATGTTATTGTGGTAATCCACCCGCCAAGGTCCGTCCACATTATTGTGCCAGATACCTTGCAGGTTGGCAGGCATATTGCCGGGACGCGAGCTGGCTATCAGCAGATAGCGCCCGAACTGATAATACAACTCTTCCAAGTAATAGTCCGGCTTTCCACTTCTATAATTTTTCAGACGTTGCGAAGTGGGCAGATCCGTGGCTTTCGCATCAGGATTCAGAACCAGTTTCACCCGATTGAACAACGTGGCATAATCCTCATAATGCTCTTTCCGCAAAAGATCATATCCCTTCGCAACTGCACTGTCCATCCACTTCCTGGTAGTTTCAGCCGGGTTCACTCCTACGTATGTCGCGGGATTGGCAAAGTCAGGGTCAAAGTTTATCTGATAATCCGTATCTGCCGTAACGTAGAACACAACTTCATCTGCCCCTTTTACTGTAAGTTTTCCATCGGCATTGCTCAGTTTCCCCCCATTGACCACAGCATGTATGCGCACTACATATTTCATTCCGTTATTATCCAGAACGGCAGAATAAACCAACCCGTCCATGCCGTCGGCAGAAATACTACCCGTAGATACAGGATTGGGAGCATAACTGAACACCAGATTCTGCATTCCTGCCCGGCTGGCCGTATAACGCATCACCATCACGTTGGCCGGATAAGAGATAAAATAGGTGCGCTGATAGTCCACCTTATCTTTGGTGAACTGCACAACAGCCATTGCAGAGTCCAAAGACAAAGCACGCTTATAACCACTCATCCCGATGATGTTCAGTCCCGTTTCTACATAGAACTCTCCCATTGTGGTGAAATTACCGAAACGAAACGGATTTTCCCTCGCTGCCTCATACGGCACATCACTGTTAAAGTTTTCGCGAGTCAGTTTTTCCGCTTTGGCCTGATCTCCTTCCACAAAAGCTTTGCGAATCTGCTCCAGCACATGAGCCGACTGCTTATTCACGTTCCAATAATAATCAGCCCCCTTACTTGTATTGGGACCTCCCCGCCAGAGGGTCTTCTCGTTGAAAGTGATGCGTTCTGCCTCCACAGACCCCATGATACTGGCGCCAATGCTTCCGTTTCCTATAGGCAACGACTGCGACTCCCATTCTACATCCGGATTGCGGGCTGTGTCTCCGGCAGTCTCAGGCTTGTTTTCACCTTTCCACATATCCGGCTTTCCACCGTACCACACGGCATGCCCATTCAGAGAGCACGGTGTGTCAAACCAAATCGAAAGTCCCTTGGTATAATCCACATCCGCTGCATGCACCATCGGCAGGATGAACAGGGATGTTACAAATAATAAATTAATTTTCTTCATTGATGTATTAGTTCTCATTAATATAAATCAACCATCCTTTGCGAGGTTCTATCGTAATTTCGTCTTTTGCTCCCCATGTCTTCGCTTTCTGGAAAGTAGGTATTTCGGGAGCTGACAATGAGGCCTTTTCCACATGAATGCCCAACTTCTCCCAATCGATATTCAAAAGCACACTCTTTGTCTCATCAGAATAGTTTCCGACAGACAGCAACGTACATCCTTTCTTCTTATACACAGTGATTTTCACTTTTTCATCGGAGGCAGTCACCGGCACGTCCTGTTCCCAAAAGCCAATCATTTCTGAATCCTGAATACCGAATTCATCCCATATTTTCCATACAACGCGCGGATCGCAGATAATTCCTTCCGTCAACCAAGGATGGCGCACTGTCATTCCGTATTGCATGCCCAACCATCTGTTTCCGCCACGATGCAGCATGTCGGCAGTCAACCCGAAAGGAATGCCCGAAGCCTCTACCAAATAGTTGGCAGGCGTCATTTTATCGTATAGAAAGCTTTCACCAAACCAAAGCTTGTCCACATACGGGAAAAATTCAGCGTACTGATTGGCCGGTCCCTTGGAGAAGCCTGTGTTGGAATGCAAATCAATGATGCACCCCGGCTTTACACTATTCATGGCACGGCGCATTCTTTTCAGAATGTCACGGCCGAAGGAAACATCGTCCAAGTAAATTCCATCAATATCCATGTTCTGCACCATCCAGCGCAGACCTTCTACATAATAATTATACCAACGGGAATCAGACTCGGAAGTCAGTAAGGCTGCATCCGCCACAATTCCGGTGTCGTCACTATGCTCAAAGTGCTGATACCACTGCGGCACATATCCGTCCACCATGTGCTCTCTGCACCATGGAAAGCCGCCTCCGTTTCCATCTCTCAGGATTTCTGTTCCAAGACTGCGGATAGCCCACAGTTCGGTAGTCGCACTTGTCAACTCTCGCAATGTATAATAGAGTTTCACTTTGCATCCTCTCTGATGCCACTCTTTCGTGAAATCTTTCACTTTATCCACAGTCAGGAAAGGATAGTTGATGAACGGATTGTATTCATTGGCATGATGCACGTTAATAATCCGTACACCTGCTTTCACATCTGCCTCCGTGGGCACAGGCTTGCTGCCGTTATGATAATATCTGTCCGTAAATTGCGCTTTCAGATCAAGAGGCTTCACAGGAGTTACAAGCAAGGCAAAATCAAATGTAATCGGCTGCCCGGCTTTCAAAGTGCGTTCGCCGCTATAAGTCACCACTTCAGTCGCTTCTCCACCTTTCCTGATAGAAAATCCCCCCTTTCCACCATTGTTCCAGCTCTCCGGATAAGCCGGGCGATAGGAATTCAACAACGGACCGGTGTAATTGCTTCCCCGTAGCTCACAATGAATGCCTCCATGAGCATCACCAATCCAGAAGCTATCGAACGGCCACAGCCAATTCGACTTTTTATTTGTGGCGATGGATACACCGAAGTTATTGACAGTCTTCTCCGGTGCATCCCATTTTCCTTCATAAGTTTGCGGTGTATCTTGTCCCAGCAGTCCGGCTCCCAAGAAATATCTGCCCATTTCATTTCTCATCGGTATTACCAGGCGTATATCCTTCACCTCAACATCCTTCTTCGGTGTAATCTTATAAACGTAATTCAACCATCCGTCAAATTCCATCACCGCAGCGGCCTCTACCTGCAAGTCTGAATCTTCAGCCTTCCATCGGCCACGGACATGTCCCTTTGTACTTTCATCCACCAAAGGCATGGCCGAAAGTTGCTTTTCACCTTGCGCCGTCTCTATCACAAAACGAATCGGTGAATTCAGCAAATCATTTTCTCCGGCTGTAATCTGTGCAGGAAGACCGGTCGTCTCGCTCACGGTCACTCTACGCCCCAAACATTCTATCACATTGCCGTCCAAGCCGATGCCACCTGCAGAAAGATACGGTTCCGTTGGAATATCCGAAATACCCAAAGTGGAGTTAAGCCATCTCAAACGGCTGTGCTTCCAGGGTTCACTGTCACCACGGTCGGCTATTGCACTGCCATGGACAGTTATCTGCAATGATACTGTCCGCTTGTTGCCATTGCCATCCTTGATGGTCAGACTACCGATATAATCACCCACTTTTGCCTGAATAGGAATATCAATGCCAAACCAAAGGGATTGTACCATCCCTGCTGCTATATTCACCTCCTTTTTGAAAGCTTTTCCATAAGGATTCACCCCTTCCACATTGAAGCAAGTAATGGCAGATGCAGGAATCACTTCTGTTCCGCACCTCAAATCAGTCACTTCGTATGCAATCTGCTTAACCTCTTGCATAGCAGCCCACACACCTACCTGAAAAGCATAATATTCATTTGGTGCAACCGTTCCTATAAACGCAGTCCCCTGTTTCACATTCAGCCACTTTGCAGGAATATTACGGCGCATACGTATCGGATTCTTACGGTCTTCCGGGAAAATATAGAATGCAGTCCGCCCATTATTCTTCAGATAAATATCCGCCTCCTTCTTGGTAGCTGCCATCTCCATCGGATAGAAGCTGTCAAACTGAGTGCGTGCTTCCATTTTCAACACTTTGGCAACAGGTACTTTCTTTGTCTTCTCCGCCTTTGCCACCCATTGCGCATCAGCAGGAGGTTCCGGTTTCAGATAGCCACCGCTATAAAAACCGCCACCCAATTGTACCTGATATGGCAAATAGTAAAAATAGTAAGTACCTGCCTGTCTTACCGGGCCAAACTGCAATTTACACACTTCACCGTTCACCACCATCCGCCGAATATTAGCCACTGTATCGCCGGTAGCGGCATTCACAATGAGGAATCTGCGTTTGTCCACATCCTTGTCCGCCCTTCTCCACGCATATTCCAGTAACACCACATCGGCAGCTTCCTGCACTTGCAACACTGCTCTATGATTGCCCAAAGACTCCTGCCAAGAAGTTTGAGGCACACCGTAAGCATATTCCTGCTTGTTCTGTGCAATACTTGCCGCCCCTGCTGAAAGCAATAAAATTGCCAATAATAAAAATTGTTTTTTCATTTATGAGTTTATAAATTTAAGTTTTCATATAAGTTTCAAATTTTCAAGAACACACAATGTTTATACATAATGCGCAATATAAAGAATAGAATCAGATAGTTGGCAAACGAAAGCCATACGGCATAATATCCCCCTAAGTACTGTTCCAGCCCATAGCTCACCGAAGCCGCTACACAGCGGAAATTCACCACCTCACCCAATACATAGGCCGTTATGGAATTCATGCCATAAATCTTCAGCCATTCCAATCCTTTGGAATGTCCACGAACATCAATCCAATAATAGAACAAGGCCATCAGCAAGAAACAATAACCACTGGAAAGCAACACCATACTTCCTGTCCATATCCTTTTGATAATCGGCATTTGCAAACTCCACAGCCAAGCCACAATAACCAAAGCAATACCTATCAGCAGCAAGTGCAGAGCTACCTTCCCGCGATCCTTCCCTGCCCTTTTCATCATTTGCCCGGCAAAAGAGCCCGACATCACTGTAACGCCAAATGTCAAACTGCTCCATACCCATGTGTAATTGTACCACGGAGCAAAGCTCCATGTACCATCATCGTTCCAATAGACCCCGTCACGGAAACGTCCCAATATCCAACGATCCACTTGTTCGGCGAAGTTTCCTTCAGGAGTAAAATCTCCCATGAAAGTCATCGGTATCCAATATACCACTAACAACAAAACCGTCACAATCAGTTGTACTTTAATGCGACAATGCAGCAGTATCATACCAGCTATCAGATATCCCACAGCAATAGCCTGCAATGTATTTGTATAGAAATAGATATGCTTAGGATTCAGCCCCAACAGGTTGCCTTGCACCACCATTCCTAAAAGAAACAGCAACAATACTCTACGGAATATTTTCCTATAAATAATGCATTTGTCAGGAGAAGACTGGTATTTTGCAAAAGAGAAAGGCATGGAAACACCCGTCATAAAAAGAAAAAGCGGCATTATCAAGTCCCAAAAGCGGAACCCTTCCCATACTTCATGGTCAAATTGATAGAGAACAACATCCATAAAAGGCAAATTCAATTGTTGCCCCAGAGACATTAAAACCGGTTGAAAGAATACGAGCAAAAAGAGGTCAAAACCACGCAAAACATCCAAAGATGCTAAACGGGAGGAAGATATTTTCAAAGAGTCTTGTTGTAAGGCATTCTTCATAATACAGATTAATTTAGATTAATGGAGTACAATGATACAAAATAATATCCATTTAAGAAGACACTATGGAAGAAGATTAATATTCATTAATTCCAGCAACCTATTATTTCATCATACAAAAGGTATAAAAAGTTAATTGTTTTCAAAAAGGTGTAGCTAATATGTTATTCAGATTTTTCTAATCATCTCAGTTCATAGCAAATAATAACTTGGTTATCATCTTCGTTCACCAGCTTCAGCCGTTGTATGTCCTGCATATCCATCAACTTGGTATCAATATACTTATCTATTTTCCCCGGTGTTGCGGCATAATAGAATTTGTTGCCTTCTACTGCAGTCGGGACAGGAAGCGTACAATTCTCCCCTTGCTTATAGACATTCACTTTTCCACCTTTCTTCTGACAAGCAATGTAGAAACCGTCCTTCAAGAAATAGCAGATGTCAATGTCTTGTAAACGGAATTTATCCATGACAACTATGTTTTTAGTTTGCATCAGATAATTCATATAGTAATCAGCCGACATTCCGCGGTCTATCTTGCTTACATCCACGCTTTCACCACCAAAATCATAAACCACGGCCGGCTGTAAGGACAAACTGCTCGAATCGACGCGGTAGAGCGTGTCACAGGGATAAGAATGCGAATAGTATAACGAACCGTTATATCTTGCCAACCTGAAAAGCGAAGTTATCCCTATCAAATCAGGATAGTCGAAGTGTATTGTCTCAAGAACTTTTTCCTGTTTCACCGAGTAGAAATAGAAATCTTTGGGGTCATTGATGATATACACATCATCTGTCAGCTTGGCATGACACCGCCATTCCATTGCAGAACGTGTAGAGTCCGGCACATTTACATTGTATGAACGGGTTAAATGTAAATTCTTGTCATATTCTCTTATCCGCGGAATAAAGTTCTCATAAATACCGATTGTCCCTTTTTCATCAATATACATGCTGGGAGCACCCGTATAATCCTCCGGCCCCTGTCCCAAAAGGCTATGAGTGCTACGAACGAACTTTCCGTGTTTATCAAATAGCATCACTTCATTCCGGTCATTGTTTATATACATCATCCCATCTTGCACTTGCATTGATGCAATTCGCTTTATCAGGCAAGAATCGTTCGTTTCCAAAGGGATGACAGAAATCGATTTCACCATCTCAGCTAAATTCAACGGCTGAGATTTTGAAAAGTCCACATGGATGACATCATAATCTACCTTACCTTGTTCTGAGCAAGACAAAATAAAAAGAGACAATAATATACTTAGAATCTTAATGTTTTTCATTGCACAATACTTCTTAAGTTAAATACAAGAACATCCATAAGCGCTGCCACCTTGAAGGGTAGTAAACTTATACTGAGTACATAATGAAAGTTTTTTCTTTGAAAAAAGAATCAAAAGCCGTTAGTTACAGCAACAAAGCTGAACTAACGGCTTTAAAAAACCGAAATTCCGGTTAGAAAGAGAAGAATTTATTATCCTCCTCTTTCTATCTTTGTGCTAAGTTAATTCAATACGTAGCTCTGTATCGTTACAGTCCATATCTTTACAGTGCCATCGGCTGCAGTCACCTTGTATTTATTGGCCTTTCCGGCGGTCCAGTCAGACTCAACACCTAAAGCGGAAGAACCTTCAACCGGTTCGATGGTCGCAGCAGTCGAAATATTAAGCATCATTACCACTTTCTTGGCATCAAACTGGTTGACGTTAGCAGCGGCAGGTGTTGCCTTCCCTACAACGATTGTAGCAGCATCTTTGTCGATGGTTACATCTGCACGAGAAATATTACCCCAATCAAAAAGTTGGCTGCCCGTAGGAGAAACCTCCGTATCGTAATAATAATACAATCCACGGATACTGGTGATATCCGCATCATGGAATACCTCGATGTCTTCTAAACCGCTTTTGATGCAAGAGGTTAACATAAGCGGAAGCATCAATAATATCGTTAAATATATTCTTTTCATATTGTAGTCATATTAAGGATTTAAATTTAAGACAATCGTCAATCGTTACCAACCCGGATTTTGCGTTGTAGTGATACCATACGCATTACGATCATCGATGAAGCCTTGTGGAATCGGCATCAGATAGCGGCGTTCAGGCGTGAACTTACGCTTATACTGATCCGCGAAAGTGATATAGCCGACAGCCATCTTCTTACGGTCATTGGAGATATAAATCTTGCTGACCGGCATATCCAATTCAGGAATAACATCCGCATCTGCATATCCATCACTGAAAGTAGCTTTTGCACTATTGGCAAGTCCCCATCTCAACATGCTATGATAAAGATTGCTTCCACCTTCAAATACAAATTCACAAATACGTTCGCGCTTATAGTCACTCCATGCCTCAGCCAAAGTTGTGGCTGTAGATTCATGAATCTGTCCATGAGTGGTACGGGTTACATTCAACATCTTTACCGCATTGGCTACTTCTTTCTTATACAAATAGACCTCAGCCGCATTCAGATAAGCTTCTGCCAAACGACATATTACATAGTGATAATCAGTCTGGTTACTTACATAAGGACGCGGGGAAACTTCATAAACGCCTTTACGCCAATAATAATTGGAGTTGGTGGTGTACCAAGAAGAAGGGGATCCTTCACGACAACCACTCCACGCGTTACCACCGAAATTAGTAGTGATAGTTTCACCCTGCCAAGTGCTTTGGTCGTAAACCACTGTGCCATAGAAACGTGCATCACGATTCTCATACATCAACTGAGAAATATTTTTCTCAGCACCAGCTTTCAATTCACCATAACGGACAATACATCTTGATTTCTGTCCGTTACTCCAACTGAGTGACTCAGCAGCCTCCGTTTCCGTAGGCATGTATCGTTTAGTGTCTGTATTGCTACCAACCGATCCTTGCTTACAGGTACTTGGATCCATTTCCGTAACATTGTTCTTGTATTGTGAGCTTTCCCACCAAGCCACTGCAGCGCCTGTCGTTTCATCATTCACAAGGAACTGATCCACCAGATCCTGTGTAGGGAAGTATCGTGCCCAACTTTCCAAAACACGTACACCACCAGGATTGGCCAATCTATCTGTTGCTCCCGTCTGAGCCAAGTCATCGTTACTGATATTGGGAACTGTATTCTGAATTTCAGTAATACTTCCACAAGTCGTATTATTCGCCAAACGGTAATAGGCTAAAATTATTTCGGGAGAGCTATAAGCTCCACCGGCCAAAAACATATTCTTATAGGCCGCTTCCGAATTTACTAAAGAATACTTACCGCTATTAATTACAGCATTGCACGACTCCAAAGCCTTGGTCAGATAACTTTCATCTTTCGTATAAGCATAAGCTTGCAAAGCAGCACGTGAACGCAAGATATGGGCAGCATATAAATTTATACGGCCTGAACTTGATGTTTCGGGTAATCCTTGGATAGCGGCATCAAAATCAGCCATCACATACTTGTAGGATTCAGTAGGATTGGCCGTCAAATCCATCTTATAGAATTTCACCGTATCTTCCGGATAAGAATATACTTCTGTTGCCGGAATAAAACGTCCCATCCATTGTGCCTGAGACAAGAAAACCATACCACGCAAACAATGGCCTTCGGCTACCAACTGCGCCTTTTCATTTTCGGACATACCGGTAGATGCAGCCGCTTTTTCAATAATAAGGTTACAGTTTCGCAGTGTACTGAACTGGTTGATACCCATATTCGTGCTCACATCATAGCTTTCACGCGGACTACCGTCAGCATTGCCCAAATCATCATAATTGCCATAAGGAGTCCAAATAGATCTACCGGCAGCACTTGTATAATCTGCCAGCCCCAATACACTGCTATACGTTCCCACTACAAAGGCATCAGCCGTAGATTTAGAACTCCATACCAAATCTTCGCTATAAGATGTGAACGGTTCAGTGTCCATGATGTCACTACACGAACTTGCCATGAAAGTACCCAATATTCCAAGGCAGGCATATTTTATTAGTTTGTTCTTTTTCATATTCTTTCTTTAGTTAAAAACCGACATTAATACCAAAAGCTATCACACGTTCGTTAGGATAACCATAGTTTTCATTGCTGGCATTTTCCGGATCCATACCATACTTAGTAGCTTCTGAAATGGTAAAGATGTTTTGTCCGCTGATACTTGCCTGCAACTTCGTAATCCATTTGCAGTTCTTCAATAATTTATACTTGAAGTCATAAGCCAAAGAGAAATCTTTCAGACGGATATAGCTACCGTTAATCAACCAGAAGTCACTGCCCAAGTAGTTATTGTTTCCATTCTTGCCGCCTCCATAAGAAGTAAGACGCGGATATTTGGCGTTTGTATTTTCCGGAGTCCAATAGTCAGTCTGGAATGAATATACCGGAATATAATTGCTCTGCGCGTTGTTACCCTGCAAAGCGCCTCCTAAATACATATTGAAGCTGCTGGCGCCTTGGAACAGAACATTCAAGCTCCATCCCTTATATGAGCCTCCCAAAGATATACCGAAGTTACTGTGAGGGAAATTACCACTACCGATACGAACCGCATCAGCACCGGTAATCACACCATCACCATTGACATCTTCATACTTCAGGTCACCCGGTTGAAGATTATATGAATCTGAAGGCAAAGCACTGTTACGTATTTCTTCATCCGAAGTGAAGAAACCTAAGCAATGTAAAGCTGTAGTATAATAATCTGTATTCTGTACACGGCGTGTACGGGGATTCATCTGTGAAGTGATTGATTCACTGGGATCATTAGCCCACAATGTGTTATAGTAAGTCCAGTTGGCAGACACGTCATACTTAAAATCTCCGATATTGCTTCTCCAGCCCAATTGGAACTCATAACCGCCACGACGATACTCGGCATCGGTAGAAATTTTTGGGAGAGAAGTACCCAACGGAGCATAATAACCAGCATCCGTAGCAGCCGGAGCATAAATAAAGCCCTTGGTCTTATAATAGAAGTAATCAAAAGAACCGTAAAGGCGATTGTTCAGAGATGCGAAGTCAAAACCGACGTTGGCCTGTGAAGAAGTAAACCAAGTGATGGCTGTGGATGCCGGATCTTTTTCATAGAATGTGCCGTAGTATTGACCGTTTATGACATAACCTTTCGCACTGTAGCCGTAATCAGACAAATACGAGTAACGGCTGATATGATAAGTATCTCCGTCTTTTCCCCAGTTGTCGGCTCCTACCTCACCATAAGAAGCACGAAGCTTCAACATATCAAGAACATGATTGTCTCTCAAAGATTCCATGAACTTCTCCTGATCTACGGACCAGCCCAATGAACCTGCCCAGAATGTACCCCAACGCTTGTTCTTCGGGAACATATCAGAGCCATCATAACGAAGAGAGAATTCCGCAAAATACTTCTGGTCATAGTTATACTTAGCCTGCCCTACCCAGCCAGCGCGTCCATATTCCTCCTCACCCGCACCAATGGATGTAGTAGATTCAGGACCGGCACTAAACTGGTCAATATTGAAGACATAGCCCGTACGTCCCATTGACTCACTTTCATTCAATCCGTATGTAGCTTCATAACCGGCTAATGCACTGATATCATGCTTACCGAACTTGCGATTATAGTTAGCAAACCATTGCCATGTATAGTAATAATTGGATGCTGTATAACGACTCAAACGAGAAGAACCGGCATATTGAGGATCCGTAGATTCCCATTCATATTGTGCCGCATCTTTACGCCAGTCTTTCTCTCTGCGGATATAATAGTTATAGTTGACAGCACCACGCAAATTCAAACCTTGCACGTATGGAACATCCCACTCCAACTGCAATTTGGCATTCAGCATCTTGCGATTATCACGCAAATAACCTGCTTCGTCAGAAGTTTCAGCTACCGGATTATCGCTACCCACATAAGGATTGCCAAATTTATTGACAGCTATGGACATTGGAGACTTATTCTGAATATGTGAGAACACTTGATAGTAGCCACTTGCAGTTGAGCTGTAAGGATGTGTCGTCTCTTGTGCATATCCATCTACGGAAGCAGTCTCTCTCAAACCGATAGCCTTGATATAGGCAGACTGAGTGAGACGAACATTGTAACGCTGCATATTGTGCGTATTCTTGCGATACAAAGATTGTTGGTCTATATATCCCAAAGAAGCAACATAATTATTGGTTTCTGTACCACCGGCCATAGTGATATTATGCTTCTGTGTCGGCGCCCAATCGCGCAAAACAAGCGAGCGCCAATCTGTATTCGGATAGTTGAATGGATCAGAACCGTCACGATATTTCTGAATTTCTTCTGCCGTATAACGTACACCACCGTCACGACCATCATTTGCATAAGCAATATTGGTCTGCTCTGCTATCTCAGCAGAACTTAAACGGTCACGCCAAACACTGGGCTGGGCCAAAGACAAGTTATAATTGTAATCAATGCTCATCTTGCCTTCCTTACCCTTTTTGGTAACAACCTGAATAATACCATTAGCTGCACGAGAACCATAAACAGCGGTAGAAGAAGCATCTTTCAAGATAGATACTGATTCCACATCGCCCGGAGCCAAAGTCTTGAAGTCCTGATATTCACGGATGATACCATCAATAACCACCAACGGAGTGTCACCACCACGAATCGTAATAGTAGATGACTTATTGATACCACCACCATTACCTTGAATAACCAATCCAGGGGCACGACCGGCCAAAGCCTCTGTTATGTTTGTCGTAGGAGCAGCTTCCATGCCTTTGGTTTCAACCTTAGATACTGAAGCTATCAATGAACGTTTAGTGCTGGTTCCATAACCTACAACTACCACTTCGTCCAATGCCTGAGAGTCCGCTTCCAACTGAACATTAATGAGTTTACCATCCTGAGGAGTCAAAACCTGAGTTTTGTAACCGATAAAAGATATTTCAATCTGTCCTTTTACCGGAACATCCAAAGTAAACTTGCCATCAAGATCTGTCACAGCACCGGTACTACCATTTTTCACTCTGACAGCAGCACCAATAACAGGTTCGCCCATTTCATCAACCACAACACCGGTCACCTTACGTCCTTGTACAGACTGCTGCACAATCTGCACATTCTTCACCTCATTCTTAGTCAGAATGATATGCGAACCTTCCAGCTTATAGGCTACATCGCCGCCCGGAAAAAGTTTAGGTAATATACTTTCTACGGTTTTCTTGTTCACATTGATAGAAACCGGACGCTTCATATCAATATTGTTTTGATAGATAAACAAATAATTCGTTTGTTTTTCAATTTCATTCAATACGTCCGACAGAACTGCATTGTTCTTGTTTATAGTAACTTTTGCCGTTTGGGAATTTACATTCCCTGCAAAAGAACAGAACGTACAGAAGAATAAGATAAAGGTCGTTATTCGCATAGTTCTATAAAATAAGTTAATTTGATGGATCTTCTCTCGAGTTCCATCATCATTCAAGTCTTTTTTCATACATTTACAAATTAGTTTGATTAAAGGTTTTTTTTCAGAATTGTGAAAATCTTTTTTCCACTTACGGCAAGTACCGCTAATACTTGCCGTTTTTTGTTTTTCATAAGCACTTTCTACATAGGCAATCCTGTTTTTCAAATTTACACATAGTTATTATCTCAAATATATAATGTTCTCTTCTTCATCTCGACGATAGGAGAAATCAACATCTTCTTGCAATATCCTTAATGCATAGTCCACTCCATCTACCAGTCTGAACTTACCTGTCAGCTTAGGATTGGGCATATCGGGATTTTCTTTTACGAAACGGATATCATAATAAACCTCAAACTGCTTCAGCACTTCCTCCAACGGCAATTCTTTGAAACAATAGAGCCCTTCAAGCCAGCGATAAGCCTCCATATCATCAATGTGCTCTCTAAGTAATCTTCCATTGCGAAGCACTGCCTTGTCGTTAGGTCGAAGTATCATAGCATCATTAGAAGTAGTGACTTTCACCTTTCCCTCCTTTAGAAAAGTCTCAAACTTGTCTGTACTTTCATAAGCACTGATATAGAACTTAGTCCCCAACACTTCCACTTCTCCTTGAGCTGTTTGCACCACAAACGGTTTCTTCTCATCACGGCTCACTTCAAAATAAGCCTCACCATCTATTTTTACCACTCTCTTGTCTGAAGCTCGGAAAGTTTGAGGATATTCCATCTTTGTCTTGGCATTGAGCCACACATTGGTTCCATCAGCCAAAACCATATTGACCCTCTGACCTTGAGGCACTATAACCTTATTCACGGAATCTGCACATATAGCCTGCTCCACTTGATGGATGGTCAGCATGACGGTAAGCAAAAGAACAGCCGCAACAGACGCCACCTGTACAGCAAGTCTTTTTAAAGAAAAATGAAAGCCTTTTCTTCTGACCGGCAATTCTCCCGAAAGCAGAAAAGCATCAAACAGCTTACGTTCTCGCAGAAACTCCCGGTGATGCTCGCCTGATTCGTCCAGCCAAGCCCGTAACTTAACTTCCTCGTTAAGCGTGGTTTCTTGACGGAAAAAACGGAACAATAAGTCTCTATCTATACCCATTTGTGCTAATTTAAAATAAAAGAGCCTTAATATTATATATGCTTAATAAAGCCCTCATTATATAAAAGCACGTGAGAGTAGAAAATCCACAGCTAAAGAATGTTAATTATTAAAGGAAAGTAAATAGACAAGAAGTGGCAGGTAGTCTTTTAATGATTTCTTCAAAGAAGCTGTCGCTATATCCAAATGATATTCGACTCCTCTTACAGACATACCCGTCTGTACAGCAATCTCTTTGAAACTCATTTCCTTGAAGCGTCGCATAATAAAAACCTGCCTTGTTTTTTCCGGCAATTTATTCAATGCTTTAGCCACAAGCTCTTGCATTTCCTTGGATAGAAGTTCTTCCGGAGAGCATGCCTCCAGTGTAGATATTTTCAAATTGAGTTTCCATTCCTCATGCTCCTGCATTTGACGGGACAAATCTTTCCGACATTGGGCATCACGCAAATAATTCAAACATTTATTTTTAACCGATGTCAGAATATAAACAGAAGGGACAATATCGGCAGCCAACCTTTTTCGGTTCTCCCAATAGTACACCATTGCCTCCATTACTATATCTTCGGCAGCCATGCGGTCGGCAACGTAAGTAGAGGCAAAACGTACAAACCGCCCTTGATACTCAGTAAACAAATTATTGAATATATGCAGGTCTGAATCCATATTATTCAAATCAGTAGCCGCCATTCATTTATCATACATTATTATATTTCACCACGAGCAAAGATAGAACAAACATTTAAATATCCCAAATATTAAAAAATAATTTCTTTAAAATATTTTCAATTATAAATATTCAAGTTTACTTAAATACCTCAATTAAAGAACAAAGGAGATTTTTTTCTTCGTTTACTTTGCCTTATATACAAAAAAAACTACATTTGCATTAATTCAATAAAATTGTGGGAAGTAACAAAATAAAAATACAATATACATGAAGAAGATACTCTATAACATTTATCAAGTCTGCTTTGCACTGCCCATTTTATTAATATTGACTATCCTTACAGCATTGATCACTATTATCGGCTCACTGATCGGCGGCGCGCATATATGGGGATACTATCCCGGCAAAATCTGGTCGCAGTTGATTTGTTATATATTACTCATCCCGATAGAAGTGCACGGAAAGGAAAGACTGCATCAACAAACCTCTTATGTCTTCGTCCCCAACCATCAAGGCTCTTTTGATATTTTCCTGATTTATGGCTTTCTTGGACGCAACTTCAAATGGATGATGAAAAAGAGCTTGCGAAAGTTGCCTTTCGTGGGAAAAGCCTGTGAAAGTGCCGGGCATATCTTTGTTGACCGTTCCAGCCCCAAAAAAGTAATGGCAACCATGAGACAGGCAGAATCTTCACTGAAAAATGGGGTATCTCTTGTAGTATTTCCCGAAGGGGCAAGGACTTTTACCGGGCATATGGGGTATTTTAAAAGAGGAGCCTTTCAATTGGCCGACGAATTGCGGCTGGAAGTGGTTCCCGTAACCATTGACGGCTCATTCGAGATTCTTCCACGCACAGGGAAGTGGATACACCGCCATCGCATGATATTGACCATCCATCACCCCATTCCACCCAAAGGGCAAGGTGCTGAAAATATCAAAGCAACCATGAGAGAGGCTTACACAGCAGTTGAAAGTTCGCTGCCCGAACAATATAAGGGGATGGTAAGGAATGAAGACCAGGACTAACGGTTTCCTCCCAAACGGCGGTGTTCTTCAATCAGCTTCATGTTTTCTTTAGCCTTGGAGAGAAAATCCTCCACCAACGGATTTTCCTTGAATGCTTTAGGGGCAGTCTTCATGATATCTTCTATCAGAGGAGTCATAACAGGATAGGGTAGCGTGCTGCACATCATCATAAAGACACTCGGTCCCAGCACATTCTCAAAATTTTCGGTGATGAATTGTTTGACGTAGTCATTCATCTCTTTTGTCAAAGCTTCGCCTTCTTTTGCCAATTGTGCATGCACGTCTTCCAGATTTGCGCCATCCAGCACCATACGGGCTTCCTTCCGTTCCAGTTCTTCAATCTTCACTTCCATGTCATTGCGCTTCTCTATGAATTCATAGAGCTTATTATTCAAGGAAGTACCCTTGGCTATCAATTGGGCATCAGCTATGGAAACTTCCACCGTCCCACTCTCAAGGACTAACGGCATGATGCCTTCATTATCCATGTAGAGTGTCACCATCATCACAGAATCAACCGGCCCATTCATCTTGAAAAGCCCATGAATGACCTCTGCCGAATCAATGGATACCCACTCTCCGTTCTGAAATGTTTTAAGGAACAACATCTTTCCGTCAAGGCTGGTTACCGAAGAACTGCCTTCAATTTTATACTTGCGGCTACAAGATGTTATAAGCACAGCTAAGAACAAAAACGGCAAAACACGGCTTACACTCATTCTAATCATGCAGGAAACGATTTTTGAATTATATTTGGCAAAGGTATTAATATTCCTTATAAACCGCGTATAAAGAAAGGATTTTTCATTTGGTTTACGTATTTTTGCACAATTGTAAATCATAAAAATAGGAAAAATATACATGTCAACCTATGCTCCTTTTGCCAAACCTCTCTATGTAATGCTGAAACCCGTAGGGGCGATATGCAATCTGGCATGCGACTACTGCTATTATCTGGAAAAAGCCAAACTGTACAGAGAGAATCCCAAGCATGTAATGAGTGAAGAACTTTTAGAAAAGTTCATCGAAGAATATATAAATTCACAAACCATGCCGCAGGTTTTGTTTACATGGCATGGCGGGGAGACACTGATGCGCCCGTTGTCTTTCTACAAGCGGGCCATGGAACTTCAAAAGAAATACGCCAACGGGCGAACCATAGACAACTGCATACAAACCAACGGCACACTGCTGACCGACGAATGGTGTCGATTTTTCAAAGAGAACAACTGGCTGGTGGGTGTCTCCATAGACGGTCCTCAGGAGTTTCATGATGAATACCGGAAAAACAAGCAAGGGAAGCCATCATTCATCAAAGTAATGCAAGGCATCAATCTCCTAAAGAAGCATAATGTAGAGTGGAACGGCATGGCCGTCGTGAATGATTACAATGCGGACTATCCGCTGGATTTTTATAATTTCTTTAAAGAAATAGGATGTCATTACATTCAGTTTGCCCCTATTGTGGAACGCATCGCCCCACATCAAGACGGGCGGCATCTCGCCTCTCTGCAAGACAAGGAAAACAGTACCGGATTAGCCGATTTTTCTGTCAGCCCCGAACAGTGGGGGAATTTCCTCTGCACCCTGTTCGATGAATGGGTAAAGCAGGATGTGGGCAATTATTACATACAGTTGTTCGACTCCACCCTTGCCAACTGGGTAGGCGAGCAACCGGGTGTATGTTCCATGGCAAAGACCTGCGGGCATGCGGGAGTCATGGAGTTCAACGGAGACGTATATTCTTGTGACCATTTTGTTTTTCCTGAATATAAATTAGGTAATATCTATCAGAAGACACTGGTGGAAATGATGTACAGTGAAAGACAACAGGCTTTCGGACAAATGAAACAACAGTCGCTCCCCACTCAATGCCGGGAATGCGAATGGCTGTTTGCCTGCAACGGAGAGTGTCCCAAGAATCGCTTTGCACACACCGCCAATGGCGAACCGGGACTAAACTACCTGTGTGCCGGATACCGCAAGTTCTTCAGACACGCAGCCCCTTACATGGACTTCATGAAAAATGAACTGATGAACCAACGTCCGCCTGCCAATGTCATGGAAGCCATGAAACAGGGTGGAGAGTATGAATCAATAAAATAAGAACAGTATTCAACAATAAATCATTAAACAAAAACAATATGAAAATTACATTCAAGAAGTGTTTACTTGCGGCAACCGCCGCGTTAACCGTCTGCTCTGTCCGTGCAGACGAGGGAATGTGGTTGCTGCAACTGATGAAGCAGCAGAACTCCATCGACATGATGAAGAAACAAGGATTGAAGTTGGAGGCCGACGACCTCTATAACCCCGGTGGAGTCTCCTTGAAAGATGCCGTAGGTATATTCGGTGGCGGCTGCACCGGTGAAATCATCTCACCGGAAGGTCTGATACTGACCAACCACCACTGTGGATATGCCTCCATACAGCAACACAGCAGCGTGGAACACGACTATCTGACCGATGGATTCTGGGCCATGAACCGCAACGAAGAACTGCCTACACCGGGACTGAAATTCCGTTTCGTACACCGCATAGAGGATGCCACCGACCTGGTGAACCAGAAAATCAAGGCAGGCGAAGTGGACGAAATACATGCCATGACGCGCCCCTTCCTCCGCAAGCTCGCCAAAGAACAGTTGGAAAAGAGCGACCTGAAAGGCAAGCCGGGCATCGAAGAAGAGATTTTGCCTTACTATGCCGGAAACAAGTATTATCTGGTATATTATAAGGTGTACAGCGACGTGCGCATGGTAGCCGCTCCCCCCTCCTCGGTAGGCAAGTTTGGCGGCGAGACGGACAACTGGATGTGGCCCCGCCACACGGGCGACTTCTCCATGTTCCGCATCTATGCCGATGCCAATGGAGAACCGGCAGAATACAGCGCAAGCAACGTGCCCCTGAAAACCCCGAAGTTCCTGCCCATCTCCATCAAAGGATTGAACGAAGGCGACTATGCCATGATTATGGGATTTCCCGGCAGCACCGAACGCTGCTTGACACAGAGTGAAGTGAAGCAGCGCATGAATGCCATGAACCAGCCGGTGATTGACATGCGCGGCGTGCGCCTCGAAGTACTGCGCAAGTACATGGATGCCAGTGACAAGACGCGCATCCAATATGCCAACAAGTTTGCCGGAAGCAGCAACTATTGGAAAAATTCCATCGGAATGAACAAGGCTATCGTGGACAACGACGTGCTGGGCGCCAAGGCCGAAATAGAGAAAAGATATGCCGAGTTTGCCAAGGGAAAGCCCGAATACGAAGGCGTGGTAGAAAAGATTGATGCCATTATCGAGAAGAGCACTCCCACCCTGCGCCAGCTCTATTATATCAACGAAGCCCTGCGCGGAGCCATCGAATTCGGCAGTTTCTACCTCATAATGGACAACATAAAGCAGGCGCTGCAAGAGAAGAACGACTCGCTGCTGCAGGTGTGGAAAGGACGATTGGATAAAGCCTACAGCGGAATGCACAACAAGGACTACGACCATGAAGTGGACCGCGCCGTGGCCAAAGCCATCCTGCCAGCCCTGGCCAAAGTCCTGAAGGCAGACGAACTGCCCAGCTTCTACCAGACCATCCAGAACGACTTCAAAGGGAACTTCGACGCATACGTGGACAATCTGTATGACAACTCCATACTCTCCAGCCGCGAAAACCTGGACAAATTCCTGGCAAAGCCCACCGTGAAAGCCATCGAGAAAGACCCCGCCACGGCCTACTCGCGCTCCAAGAACGAGAAGATGCAGGAACTCGGCAAGCAGTATCAGGAATTGGGAAACGGACTCGAACTGCTTCACAAAGCATATATCCGTGGTTTGGGTGAAATGAAGCAACCTATACCTTCTTATCCGGACGCCAACTTCACCATCCGCCTGACTTATGGCAACGTGAAAGCCTACAATCCCCGCGATGCCGTACATTATAAATACTATACCACTACCGACGGAATTCTTGAGAAAGAGAACCCCGAAGACCGAGAATTCACGGTTCCCGCCAAACTGAAAGAACTGATTCAGAAGAAGGACTTCGGACGCTATGCCATGAAAGACGGCACAATGCCGGTATGCTTCCTGACTACCAACGACATTACGGGGGGAAATTCCGGAAGTCCCGTCATCAATGGTGAGGGTCAACTCATCGGCTGCGCATTCGACGGCAACTGGGAATCTCTGAGTGGAGACATCAACTTCGACAACAACCTTCAGCGTTGCATCAACCTTGATATCCGCTACGTACTCTTTATCCTCGAAAAATTGGGCGGCTGCGAGCACCTGATAAAAGAAATGAACATAATTGAGTAGTTCCGCAACTTCCCGGGAATGAGACCAAGAGTGAACGACATTGAGTCAGTGACTGAAAGGCATTGAGTCAGGAACTGAATGCCTTTCAGTCACTGACTCATTCCTACCCCCTTCAGAACACCTTCTAACGCATATTATCATGAAGAAGATTATACTATCACTATTTTTTACATCTGCTATCGTAACGGCCCATGCCGATGAAGGTATGTGGATGCTCACCGACCTGCAAAAGCAAAATGAAGTGGCCATGACAGAATTGGGGCTGCTCATTCCCATCAACCAGATTTATAGTCCCGACGGCATCGCCCTGAAAGACGCCGTTGTACACTTCGGTGGCGGCTGCACCGGCGAAGTCATCTCGGCAGAAGGTCTGGTTTTGACCAACCATCACTGCGGCTATGGCGCCATTCAGCAACACAGCAGTGTGGACCACGACTATCTGACAAATGGATTTTGGGCAATGGCACGCAAAGAAGAATTGCCCTGCCGGGGATTGACCGTCACTTATATAGATAAGATACTGGACGTAACAGACTATGTGAACGAGCAGCTCAAAACGGATAAAGACCCGAACGGAACCAATTATCTGTCTCCCAAATATCTCGGCACAGTAGCCAATCGTTTTGCCGAAGCCGAAGGAATTACCCTGACACCGGGCCGCAAGCTGGAACTGAAGGCCTTCTATGGGGGAAACCGGTATTATCTGTTTATAAAAACCACTTACAGTGATATCCGTATGGTAGGCGCTCCTCCTTCCTCCATCGGCAAATTCGGAGCAGACACGGACAACTGGATGTGGCCCCGCCACACGGGTGACTTCTCTCTGTTCCGCATCTATGCGGATAAAAATGGGAACCCTGCAGAATACAGCGAGGACAACGTTCCCCTGAAAGTAAAGAAACATCTCACCATCAGCCTCAGCGGATACAAGGAAGGCGACTTCACATTTATCATGGGCTTTCCCGGACGTAATTGGCGGTATATGACCTCTGACGAGGTGGAAGAACGGATGCAGACTACCAACTTCATGCGCCACCATGTGCGTGATGTCCGTCAGAAGGCCTTGATGGAACAAATGCTGAAAAACGATGCCATACGCATCCACTATGCAAGCAAATATGCATCTTCGGCCAACTACTGGAAAAATGCCATCGGCATGAACGAGGGATTGGTACGCCTGAAAGTATTAGACACCAAGCGCACACAGCAAGAACAACTTCTTGCCCGCGGACGCGCAACCGGTGATGACTGTTACCAGAAGGCATTCGACCGGATACGAAATATCGTACAACATCGTCGTCCGGCACTCTACCATCAGCAAGCCATTCAGGAGGCCTTGGTAACAGGGCTCGACTTCATGCGAATCCCCAATACCACCGAACTGGTTTCAGCCTTGAAGAGCAAAGACAAGGCACGCATCAAGGCGGCAACAGACAGCCTCCGAAGTGCCGCCGACAATTATTTCTCCTCTGTTCCTTTTCCTGAAGTAGAATGCATGGTGGGCAAAAAAATGCTGCAAACATACATGCAGTATATTCCCGCAGAACAGCGCATCGGCATCTTCCGGATCATCGACCAGCGATTCAAAGGAGACAGCGATGCCTTTATCGATGCCTGTTTCAAGTATTCCATATTCGGAAGCAAGGAAAACTTCTCCAAATTCATACGCAAACCCAATCTATACAAAATCAGCAGTGACTGGATGGTGCTGTTCAAATATTCCATTACCGACGGACTGCTGCAGACAGCCATCTCCATGATGGATGCCAACAAAGAGTATGACACTGCCCATAAAGTATGGGTGAAAGGAATGATGGACATGAAGCTATCCGACGGACAGCCCATTTACCCGGATGCCAACTCCACTCTGCGCCTGACCTATGGAAAGGTACTCCCCTACTCGCCTGCCGATGGCGTGGAATACGGTTATTACACCACTTTGAAAGGTGTAATGGAGAAAGAAGCCCCGGATAACTGGGAATTCGTTGTCCCTGCCAAACTGAAAGAACTATATAAAGCCAAAGACTTCGGACCTTATGCCATGCCTGACGGAGAAATGCCGGTCTGCTTTATCGTTAATACAGACAACACCGGCGGTAATTCCGGAAGCCCCGTATTCAATGCCAAAGGAGAGCTGATAGGAACCGGCTTTGACCGCAACTACGAAGGTCTGACAGGTGACATCGCCTTCCGCCCGTCTTCGCAACGTGCCGCCTGCGTGGACATTCGCTATACTTTGTTTATCATCGACAAGTATGCAGGGGCTTCACATATCATTAAAGAGCTTACGATTAAATGAAGAATTTGTATATGAGGCCGCACTATGATCCCTTTCAGGCACATCGCTAAATTCTCATTTACCGAACAAAAAGCTTCCCCGTGTTGTTATATCGTATAAACTATAAAGAAGAAAATTATGGAAAAGTTTGAAGAATTGATACAATCAGAAAAGCCCGTATTAGTCGATTTCTTTGCTACTTGGTGTGGTCCCTGTAAAGCCATGCACCCTGTATTGGAAGAACTTAAAAGCGAAATAGGCGATAGCGCACGTATTGCAAAAATAGATGTTGACCAGCATGAAGAACTGGCCGCAAGCTATCGCATACAAACCGTACCCACTTTCATCCTGTTTAAAAAAGGTGAAGCCATATGGAGACATTCGGGTGTAATCAGCAGAAAAGAATTAAAATCCGTTATTGAGCAAAACTCTTAATTGAAAGAAATGAAGAAAATAATAACCACATTCATCCTTATTTTTGCAAGTGTACTGACCTATGCCTGCACAGACGGAGCACAGCAAAAGGAGCAGATGAAAGGAGAAAAAACTCAAAATGAAGGGAAAGTAATCGTTATGAATAAAGACATATTCATCAAAGATATATTCGATTATGAGAAATCCCAGGAGTGGAAATACAAAGGAGACAAACCCGCCATCATTGATTTATACGCCGATTGGTGTGGTCCCTGCCGTATGACTGCTCCCATAATGAAAGACTTGGCTAAGGAATATGCCGATAAAATCACTATATACAAAGTCAATGTCGATAAAGAAAAAGAGTTGGCCGCCTTGTTCAATGCAACGAGCATCCCTCTTTTTGTATTCGTGCCGATGAAAGGAGAGCCTCAGCTTTTTCGTGGAGCTGCCGACAAGGCAACTTACAAGAAAATGATTGACGAGTTTTTACTGAAATCAGAATAGTTGTTCATAATAGAAAGAAAAAACTCCTGACTACCCCATTGAAAGGTGAGTCAGGAGTTTTTTTTTGTGTCCTATTCACTCAAAGCACAATAGGCATCTCTTTCCATTCTCCTCCGTACAATTCCATCACCGATTCATATCCAGCCTTCCTCAAGGCACGCAAGGCTTCGGAACGCCCGTTACTTATCCGTTCCGGATAGTGTGAATCACTGTTCACCTGCACACGGATACCCAAATCGTGCAGGAAGGAGAAATATCGCTCATTGGGATAGAAAGTTCCCAAATCATGATAAGCCTTAGTATTAATCTCTACCTGATAACCACGGCGGGCTATATCCGCAAAATACTCGCACACCAGTTCATCATACCAACGTTCATCAAGCAATCCGGGGCGATAACATGCAGCATTATAATGTATCTTATCCGCATGGCCGACCACGTCAAAACCTCCCAACTCCAACATCCGCATCAATCTGCCGTAATAAAGACGTACGACACGCTCTAAGTCTCCTCCAAAATGCTCATCCACGATCTTCCTGAAAACATCAGCAGCGACATCCACATCCACAACTTGCCCGCAATCATCATACAACAAGTGGACGGACCCGATACGATAGTCCAATGGTAATTCTCTGAACCGGTTTATGGAAGGATTGCTATCCTCACCCAGATAGTCTATTTCCAGACCGATGTACAATTCTATACGGCCGGCATACTTCGCTTTCAACCGTTGAAACTCTGATAAATAGTCATCCATGCAATCCCATTCCATGGTCCATGCCGTAGAAAAAGGCAAAGGGGCATGCGATGAAAAGCCATAGGAAGTAAATCCTTCACTCAATGCAAAACGAATGAAGTCTTCCATACATGCACGGCCGTCACAAAAGAGGCTATGGCTATGGTAATTCGTTAAATTTCCCGTTCTCGGCATCTCTATATAGTTGTTTACTTCAAACATCAGTCCTACTCTATCTCACTCAGTTCAAGCCAGCGCATTGTTTTTTCGTCTATCAAGTCTGTCAGTTCCGGCAATCTTTTCGATTTTTCAGTCAACTCGTCCACAGACAGAGCAGCACTGCACAAAGCATCTTCAATAGCTTTCTTTTCTGTTTCCAAATCGGCAATCTCCTGCTCCAATAGCTCGAATTCTCTTTTCTCCTTAAAAGACATCCGGCGTTTTTCATTCAGTCGTACTTTAACCGTCTTGTCCTCCTGAAGCTTGGCCGCTTCCTTCTCCTTCTCCTGATGTGCTTTCATCTCTTTCCAGCCACGGTACTGTGTATAGTTGCCGGGGAAATCGCGAATATCGCCCTGTCCGTTGAATACCAGCAAATGATCTACCACCTTGTCCATAAAATATCGGTCGTGGCTTACTACAATCACACAGCCCTTGAAATTCTGCAAATACTCCTCCAGAACATTCAAAGTTACAATATCCAAATCATTGGTAGGCTCATCCAGAACAAGAAAATTAGGATTACGCATCAAAACAGTGCACAAGTACAGACGGCGACGCTCACCGCCACTCAACTTATATACATAGCTATGCTGCGTCTCAGGAGTAAAAAGGAAATGCTGAAGGAATTGAGAGGCAGTCAGCCTTTTGCCATTGCCAAGCTCAATGACCTCGGCGATGTCCTGCACGACATCAATCACTTTCATCTGCTCATCAAACAGCAAGCCGTCTTGCGAATAGTAACCGAAACGAACCGTTTCACCAATCTCCAGTGTGCCACTGTCTGCCTGCTCCTGCCCCATCAGAATTTTAATGAAGGTGGATTTGCCAGTACCATTATTCCCTACGATACCCATCTTTTCATATCGGGCAAAGATATAGGAAAAGTCATCCAATATCTTCAAATCACCAAAAGATTTGTACAAGTGGTCTGCCTCGAATATCTTACTGCCGATATAGGACGCTTTGACATCCAGTTTTACATTATCATTATTGAAATACTGCTTGGCAACCTTTTCCAATTCATAGAAAGCATCTTCCCTATACCGCGCTTTATGTCCACGGGCCTGCGGCATACGACGCATCCACTCCAGTTCTGTACGATAGAGGTTGTTGGCACGCTCTATTTCCACAGTCTTAGCCTCGACACGTTCCTGACGTTTCTCCAGATAATAGCTATAGTTACCTTTATACTGATAAATCTGCCGGTTATCAATTTCTATTATTTCAGAGCAGACACGATCCAGAAAATAACGGTCATGCGTCACCATGAGAAGACTCAGATTGTTCCGGCGCAGGTATTCCTCCAGCCATTCAGTCATGTCAAGATCGAGATGATTGGTAGGTTCGTCCAATATCAGCAGATCAGGCTCCGTAATAAGTGTGTTGGCCAGAGCCACACGTTTCAATTGCCCGCCCGAAAGTAGTTTCACCTGCTGATCAAAATCTCGGATTTTAAGCTGAGAGAGAATCTGCTTGGCTTTCTGCTCATATTCCCAAGCTCTTTCATGATCCATGCGAACCAGAATTTCATCCAATCCCGGATGCCCTTCGGTTTCCATACAACGCTCATATTCCTTGATTAGTTCCACGGTGCTATTACCATGATGGAAACAAGCCTCAAGCACTGTCAAATCTTCGGGATAACGGGGATCTTGCTCCAGATACCCCACACGTAGATCACGGCGGAATGAGATAGTGCCACTCTCATAGCTCTCCTTACCAGAAAGAATATTAAGCAAAGTGGTCTTGCCACTACCGTTCTTTGCTATCAGACCTATACGCTGCCCCTCAGACAAGCCAAAAGATATGTTCGCAAACAAAACCAGATCACCGAATGACTTGGTCAGGTTTTCTACCTGAAGAATCGAATTTACTGCTGCCAATGTAATTGATAATTGATGGTTGATAATTTAGAATAAGGCATTATAGGTCTCTACCAGATTCACTTTCCCGCCTGCCTTCACTTTGCTCCAAACCAATTTCATAGGATCTATCCTTTCACCCGTAGATGTATTCAGCAATATTGGAACTTCCCGATTTCCATCAACCAGAGTTCTCCACTCCATGCCATCCACCTCATTGGTCAGAATCACGCAAAGCGTAATGCCTAAAGCCAGCCATGCATCCTTTTTTTTAGGTCCTATTTCTCCCTTATCCACAATCTGCTGCATCTTGACCACATCTTCTTCGGAGCCTTGAAAGTCTTTCTTCAAAGATTCTTTCACAATGGAATCCACCCATTCATACGCCTCGTTTATCTGACAGATTTCGGACAAGCGAACCGGAATGATTTCCGCCGGATATTTCACTCCCTCCCTGCGTATCTCCAATGAGGCTATTATTTCCTCCGCTTCTGTAACCGGTTCTCCCCGGCTGACAGTAAACGAGCATTCAAAAGCGATCTCATCAAGACCCGTTATCCAAAGATGAGAAGTATAATATGTACCTTCCTCCTCGAACATCTCTTTACTGTACGCACACTCCAGCTCCCCTATTTTGACACGCACGGCCGAGGGATTCTCTTTCAACTCCTGTTGTATGGAGTCCCTGCCGTATGCAGGGCTTCCTTTGTAAGCCGAAATACGGAAATTACCCGTCCACTTCGCAGGATTATAAAAGAGGAAAGATCCCTCTCCATCTTCAAATTCGCTCCAATCTGCCGGATAAATCATGGAAAACCATGCTCCCGGAGAAATAAATTTCTTGCCTTGTTTCATATTCAATAAACTATTCCTCGCAAAAGTAACATTACCGTTGCTGATATGCAAACAAACGAAACAAAAACAGCCGATTCTCACGAACCGGCTGTTCCAATCATCATCTATGAATGAAGACCGTTAAAGTCTTCAATTTCTTGTTTTATCCTTAAAATAAGAATGAAATATATTAAATTCCTCATTCCGTATGCAAAGATAGTCAATGAAATAAACACAATCCTAAGTTTTTAAGATATTTAAATCAACATTCCATAAACAAAAAGACTGTACAAACAAAAAGCAATGATCACCCACTGCTGCAATTATTTCCCTATCGGCTGTATTTTCCGCCTCACTTCCTTGGATATTTCAAGAAACATATAATTCAACTTTCCGGAATGAATGCCTTCTTCATGCTGATTATATTTCTTATTGGCATATTCCTTGGATTTATCAAAGGCTATACGCGAGATTTGGTTTTGTGATTTTCCCACTATGGTAGAATCCAACTGCTCGTCGGGAAAAAAATCATCCAGATCCACATCCCCTATCATGGTAGTCTCAAGGAAATTTTTACTTTTATGGTTCGAATCCGTATAATATCCCACAAACATATGCCCGGGAATACGCACTAAAATGGGCTCGATATTGATGGCACGAAGCAGAGAGGCGAACAGCACGCTGCCATCCACACAATTGATTTGCGAAGACTCGAGCGCGTCATCAAACGTACGGACACGCTGCGAAAAGACTACGTTGCTGGAAAGGCTGGTATTGGACACTGAACTATAACGGAAATTACGCTTCTGCAACACATTCCATAACGCATAGACCTGCTTGTCCACAGCTTCGGGCTTGCCGGCCTGATAACCTAAAAAACGGTTGACGATACGGGTATTCAGCGCCTCACGCAGCAACTGATCTATCATGGGATTCTCTTCATTGACATAAGCGGCAAAGAAAATACCGGTATCGTGAAACTTTGTTCCGTTCGTTACATATCCCAATAAACATTCATTCAGACTGCGGACCGAGAAAGTACGGACGGCTTGTCCCAGGTTCTTTCCATTCATATCAACCGCTATCGCCACACTGACAGGTTCAGCCTGATTATTATTTTTCAAAGCCTCGTAATTCCAGATTATATCAGGATAGATGGTATATTCCGTTCTTGGTTTAGCCAGTACAAACTCTGATACAGAACGGGAAAAAAACGGAGTTCCCGCCACTTCTATCCGAATACGGCTGTAAGCTTTTCCCGAACGGATACGGATGGAGATACATGATTTAGGATTGCCCACATACATAGAATCCGCAGGAATAATGACCTGTGCATCTGTAGTAGCCACCGAAAGAATGCTGGATGGGAATATATTTCCTCCCAACTCGTCCGTGATCTCAAAGCTGGAACGAAAAGAAGCCGTGTTCAGCCATAAGGAACCCGCCACGACCAAAAGTAACGCAGCTACCACCATCGGTAAACGCCATTTCCTAAGAGAGCTTTTATTTATATGCACAAGTTCTTTCATCTCATTTCATTTTTAGCATTGCAAAGATAATACTTTATACAGACGCTGTCAAAACTACAAAACATTAATTTATTGTTCACCGACATGATTTGTAACCTAAATGTAACACTTGTTTCATTGTGTCGTAACAAATTCGGCGCATCTTTGTCGCGGAAAAGAAATAAAGTTTAACTTTGTGACGAAAGATCCAATTATCCCTGTCACATATAATATAATAATGCAATGAACGATTACCGGATTTTAGTAGTGGACGATGAAGAGGACTTATGCGAGATTCTAAAGTTTAACCTTGAGAATGAAGGCTATGAAGTGGAAACGGCCAATTCTGCAGAAGAAGCCTTGAAAATGGATATCGGTAACTATGATTTATTGTTGCTGGATATCATGATGGGAGAAATATCAGGATTCAAGATGGCAAGCATGCTGAAAAAAGACAAAAAAACAGCTAAAGTACCCATTATCTTCATCACTGCCAAAGACACAGAAAACGATACCGTAACAGGTTTCAATTTGGGAGCAGACGACTATATATCCAAACCTTTTTCCCTAAGGGAAGTAGCTGCACGTGTCAAAGCCGTGCTACGCCGCACTCAACAAGCAGAGGCGGAACAAATACCGGAACAAATCATATATCAGTCACTGGTACTGGATATCATAAAGAAAAAAGTAAGCATTGACGGCGAGGAAGCCCCGCTAACTAAAAAGGAATTTGAAATCCTGCTACTGCTTTTGCAGAATAAAGGACGGGTTTTTTCCCGCGAGGATATACTAAGCCGCATTTGGAGTGACGAAGTATATGTATTGGATAGGACCATAGATGTAAACATCACCCGGTTGCGCAAGAAAATTGGAATTTACGGAAAATGCATTGTAACTCGCTTAGGATATGGATACTGCTTTGAAGCCGAATAGAGAAAGGCATTTTTTATCATTCAGCCGGAAGTTGTTTCTTTCAGTCATCTCCCTGTTCCTTGTATTCGCCGCGTGCTTCATAGCTTATCAATATCAGCGTGAAAAGGAATACAAGGTGGAACTGCTGGACATACAGCTTCAAGACTACAATAACCGTTTGAATCAGAAACTACAAGAGATGCCGGACAGCCTGTGGAATACCATACTTGACAAGTACATTGCCAAGTATGTAAATAAAGACCTCCGCATCACCGTAGTAGATTTACAGGGAAATGTATTGTTCGACAGTTACCGGAAAGACAATCAGGAATTGGACAACCACCTCAAACGGCCGGAAGTACAGGCAGCACTGAAAGAAGGCAAAGGATATGACGTACGCCGCACTTCAGAAACCACAGGTATTCCCTATTTCTATTCTGCCACTGTTTACGACGGTTACATCATCCGTTCCGCTTTGCCATATGATGTAAATTTAATGAAGAATCTGGCTGCCGACCCACACTATATCTGGTTCACAGCCATTGTCTCCTTATTGTTGATATTCATCTTCTATAAGTTCACATCCAAGCTTGGCACTGCCATTAACCAATTGCGCGAGTTTGCTAAACGGGCGGACAGAAATGAGCCGATAGAAATGGACATGCAATCCGCTTTTCCTCACAATGAACTGGGAGAGATTTCCCAGCATATCATACAAATATACAAACGTCTGCGTGAAACCAAAGAGGCGCTGTACATAGAGCGTGAGAAACTGATCACTCACTTACAGACCTCCCACGAGGGATTAGGAGTCTTCACCAAAGACAAAAAGGAGATATTAGTGAACAATCTGTTCACTCAATACAGCAATCTGATCTCAGACTCCAATCTGCAAACCACCGAAGAGATATTCTCAATCTGCGAATTCCAGAAAATTACAGATTTCATCAGCAAAGCCCAGCAGCGCCCTGCCGGCAAAGAAGAAAAAAGGATGTCTATCAGTATCAACAAAAATGGACGCATCTTCATCGTGGAATGCATCATTTTCCAAGACCTGAGTTTTGAAATCTCCATCAACGACATCACACAAGAGGAAGAGCAGATACGCCTGAAACGACAACTGACACAGAACATCGCCCATGAACTGAAAACTCCCGTGAGCAGTATTCAAGGCTATTTGGAAACTATCGTCAGCAATGAGAATATCCCGCATGATAAAATGATGGTTTTTCTTGAACGCTGCTATGCTCAAAGCAATCGCCTGAGCCGACTGTTGCGTGACATTTCCGTATTGACCCGCATGGATGAAGCGGCCAATATGATTGATATGGAAAAAGTAGATATCAGTATGCTGGTAGCCAACATTATAAATGAAGTTTCTTTGGAACTGGAAGAAAAGCAGATAACCGTGATCAATTCTCTGCAACCTAAGATACAGTTACGGGGCAACTATTCCCTTCTCTACTCCATTTTCCGCAACCTGATGGACAATGCCATTGCATATGCAGGAACAGATATACATATCAATATCAGTTGCTTCCGCGAGGATGAGAACTTCTACTATTTCAGCTTTGCAGATACAGGAGTAGGAGTTTCACCTGAACATCTTAACCGTTTATTCGAACGTTTCTACCGGGTAGATAAAGGAAGATCACGCAAATTGGGAGGAACCGGACTGGGACTGGCCATCGTAAAGAATTCCGTCATTATACATGGTGGAACCATATCGGCAAAAAACAATCAAGGCGGAGGACTGGAGTTTGTGTTTACATTGGCAAAAGAGAGATAGCCAAAATTCCCATCTACAAAATTGTTTTCTCAAAAAACTTTCTTACCTTTGCGATGCATTGGTTTGCCGTTCTTGTTCAAAATCGGCAATTAAAAGGGAATCAGGTGTAAATCCTGAACAGTCCCGCTGCTGTAAGTTTCATTCATCGTTGCAGGCATTATCTCAATGCCACTGGATAATTTCTTCCGGGAAGGCGTCTGCAACGGAAACGAGTCAGAAGACCTGCCATGCACACACTATCATTGCTTTCGAGGAAAAAGCGTTGAGTCTAATGAAGCCGGACAAACCGTCCACGTCATTTCATTCATCAAAACTGATTCAGAGAAAGTAAAAGGTAAATAAACTCTGCCAAGTTTATTTGAATGATGTCCGGCCGAAGTGATTTCGTCCGGACATTCTGTGTACAGTCTGAAGACCATCTCACCTATGAGGCAGAATGGGCGTGATTGAAAAATCTATGAGGAAACACTTCCTATTGGTCTAATGCTCAATCAACCTGCCAAGTCAAAACAAAATCAGGACGGATCAGATAATGAATGATAAAATGGCGTTGCTGCTCCGTCTTGTATTCTTGAGCCCGAAACATTCCTTGCCGTTGCACAGTAAATGGCTCAATATACAGATGCCTCCGAAAATCTACCTCGGCCGTATCCATACATTTAAACATCACTTCTTTCGCAGACCAATGCAACAGCAAGCTCCAAGTGTCATCTCCATGATAAGGGACTGGGGCTTCATCTTCACGCATATATTTATGCGCAACCTTATGCACGCGCTGTCCATACTGTTCAATATCTACTCCAACAGGACGTTTACCGAGAATAACTGCTACATATCCTTTTGTATGCGAAATGCTGATATAATAAGCCCCATCATTCAGATAAGGTTTTCCGGAGGAGTAATAACAGATTTCTTTTTTCTCTTTTAGCAAATGATACAACAGTACGCGTACCGACAACCATTCCAATTGCCGGTGTGGAGAGGTAAAGCGCTTCACTGCCTGTTCTCCAAGAGATGAGTCGGATAACAGCTCGCATAAATCCGGAAGCGCCTCTTCCATCTTCCATACTCCTAACAAACAGGAGTCATCCTTATGACATAGAAAAAGAGCCATTTATAGTAAATTTCACCTTCAGAATACGGCGGTTATCCATTTCAAGAACTTCAAATTCGTAACAATCATATGATACCTTTTCGTGGAGAACAGGGAATTCACCCTTCAGTTCCAGCAGAAGTCCCGCCAACGTATCGGCATCCCCGGCCACTTCATCGAAAGTTTCTTCATTTATCTTAGTAATCTTATAAAAGTCAGTCAACTGAGTCTTAGCCTCGAATACCCACGTATGATCATTGAGTGTAGCATAAGTGCGCTCTTCGTCATCATATTCATCATGAATCTCACCTACTATTTCTTCAATAATATCTTCCATAGTCACAATGCCCGATGTACCTCCAAATTCATCCACCACAATAGCTATATGGATTTTATTTGCCTGAAAATCACGAAGCAGGTCATCAATCATCTTTGTTTCGGGTACAAAATATGCCGGACGGATCAGAGATTGCCAGCGGAAATTATCACCCTTATTCAAATGCGGCAACAAGTCTTTGATATAAAGCACCCCCTTAATATTGTCACGTGTATCTGCATAAACCGGAATACGTGAATATGCATTTTCCACAATACACTTCAATACCTCTTTATATGAAGTACGGATGTCCAGATCAACCACATCCAAACGAGAAGTCATAACCTCTTTAGCGGTTTCTCCTCCAAAACGTATGATTCCTTCCAATATATTATTTTCCTCAGAAAGTTCGGCTTTATCAGTCAACTCCAAAGCGTGTGAAAGCTCATCTACCGAAATATTATGATTCTTGCGGACTACATGCTTATTTAGAAAAGAAGTGGAATGAACCAGCATAGATGCCAATGGGTAGAAAACGGAACGAAACATCGTGATGCCCGGTGCAGCAAAACGACAAAACACCAAAGTCTTCTGAGCTGAGTAAATCTTCGGCATTATTTCACCAAAAAGCAATAACAAAAAGGTCAAAACGACAGTCAATATAACAAACTCCGCAATTTGAGAATGAAACTGGAAAACATTCATGAAAAAAAAGTTGCAAAGCATGATAATGGTGACATTTACGAAATTATTCGTAATCAAAATTGTAGCCAGCAAGCGTTCTGTATCTTCCAACAGATTACTGATCTTCTCATCCGATGGATGTCTTCTCTCCGAAATTGTATTCAAGTCAGATGGAGAAAGCGAAAAGAAAGCTATTTCGGAAGCTGATGCGAAGCCGGAAACCAGCAAGAGCAAACCCGCCAATACAATGGCAACGAGAGCTGAAATTGAAGGAGCATGTACGGATATACCGTTAAAAATATCTGCCAACTGGCATAAATAAGCGTCTGGGTCCAAAGATTTTGGTTTTAGTTAAACAATTAGAACGGCAAGTCGTCTGCCGGATTATCTTGCACAGGATTACTCTGCGGTTGCTGTACAGTCGCTGTGGAAGCAGCTTGTTGAGCAAATGGAGCACTTCCCGGCGTGGAGGCAACTTTAGGGGATAGCATTTCCATTACATCCACAAATATTTCCGTCACGTAACGTTTGGCTCCCGTCTGGTCATCATACGAACGAGTACGAATCTTGCCTTCCACATAAAGTTTATCTCCTTTATGTACGTATTTTTCAGCAGTTTCCGCCAATCCACGCCAAAGGACGAGGTTATGCCATTCCGTACGTTCAGGAACTTGAGTTCCGTTTGCCAATGTATAGGCACGATCCGAAGTAGCCAAAGGAAAAGTCGCTACGGCAACACCGCTATCAAGATATCTCACTTCCGGATCTCTGCCTACATTTCCTAACAATATCACTTTATTTACTGACATAAACTGCAATCTTTTAATTTGCTGCCAAAATTAACGAGAATATTCACACAATGCAAGAATACAAACAACTTTTATACATATTTCTCCAGAAAAGCATGTATCAGTCGAGGTACTGCATATAGTCCCAGATCTTTTGCCAAAACCTTCTGAAAGCCTGAAAATGACCCGGAGTTCTCAGGCAAAATCACTTCATAAAAGTTAGTATATATCACTCTATGAGACAAAATATGTTTCACATTCCTGCATACCGAACGTATTACCGGCACTTCCCCTTCCGCAAAAAGCATGCGAAATGGCGGATATACTAAAAACTCTTCTTCTGATAAATCCCGTTCCGCTTCAACCAACGGTAATTCAAACAGATTTTTCCAGATATCATTTTCTGTCCTCTTATGTATCAAAGTTTCCGCGCCCATGCGTACATATATATAATTAAAATAACGATTTACAGTTTTCGTCTTATGTTGCTTGACCGGCAAATGCGCAATTAAACCTTTCGACAAGGCAAAACACCTATCAGCCAAAGGGCAGAACATGCAATTAGGAGACTGCGGAGTACACTGGATTGCCCCAAAATCCATAATCGCCTGATTATAGTCCGTTGGCCGTCTTTCATCCAGCATTTCTTGAGCCAAAACTGCAAAAACCTTCTTCCCTTCCGTCGAATCAATAGGAGTATCAATGCCTAAATAACGGGATAATACCCTATATACATTACCGTCCACCACCGCATAAGGCATGTTATAGGCAAAAGCACAAATGGCGGCAGCCGTATAGTCACCGACTCCTTTCAATCCACGTACATCTTCATAGGTCACCGGAAACTTCCCATTCATACTTTTCGCAGCAGCATGCAGATTGCGGGCACGGGAATAATATCCCAGCCCTTGCCAATACTTCATCACTTCATCTTCCGAAGCCGCAGCCAAGGAAGCCACATCAGGAAAACGACGCACGAATCGAAGGAAGTATTCATATCCTTGCGCTACCCTGGTCTGCTGTAAGATAATCTCAGAAATCCATATCAAATAAGGATCTGTAGTATCTCGCCATGGCAACTCACGCTTATTCTCCTTGTACCATTCCAACAATCTCTCAGACAATATATTCATTTCATTTAAAGCATTTTAAAATAAGCGTACCGCTTATGTGGTATGGCTATACCATTCAATATAAAAGCTGCTGTTCTTTTCCCGAAGAACAAAAATACAGATTTTCGGTCTAACAAAGCTTAACTCCGAGACTTTTTTAGAAAATTGTCTGGAATATATTTTTTAGAGCCGCCAAAAAGCTATATATTTGCAGTCCAAAAAATTAGGAAAACTATAGTAATAATATTTTTTTTAAAGAAAAATGACTAAAGCTGATATTGTAAACGAAATTACAAAAAACACCGGAATTGACAAAGTCACAGTACTTACAACCGTTGAAGCATTCATGGAAGCAGTGAAGGCATCTTTATCAAAAGATGAAAATGTTTACCTTCGCGGGTTTGGAAGTTTTGTAGTGAAAAAAAGAGCTCAGAAAACAGCTCGTAACATCTCCAAAAACACTACAATCATCATTCCGGAGCATAACATTCCGGCATTTAAGCCTGCTAAAACATTCACTCTTTCAGTGAAAAAATAATAAACATTAGTATTAACCCATAAAATTTTGAAGCTATGCCAAGCGGAAAGAAGAAAAAAAGACATAAAATGTCAACGCACAAGCGTAAAAAAAGACTAAGAAAGAACAGACATAAAAGCAAAAAGTAATTTTTAGTCTGAAGGACAAAACAAAGAACAAACTTGTGAAGCCAAATGTCTCGCGGGTTTGTTCTTTGTTTAAGTACCCAATTGAATAATTAAAAAGCAAATTATTGTGACAAGCGAACTCGTTGTTGACGTACAGCCCAAAGAGGTTTCCATCGCACTGCTTGAGGACAAGCAGCTTGTGGAACTGCAAAGTGAAGGCAGAAGCCTGTACTTTTCTGTGGGCAACATGTATTTGGGACGCATCAAGAAGTTGATGCCGGGCCTGAATGCCTGCTTCGTGGACGTGGGTTACGAGAAAGATGCTTTTCTTCATTATCTGGACTTAGGTCCTCAATTCAACTCTTTAGAGAAGTACGTAAAGCAAACTTTAAGCGATAAAAAAAAGCTAAATCCTATTACAAAAGCAACCATACTTCCCGATCTTGAAAAAGACGGAACTGTTTCCAACACTCTCAAGGTAGGACAAGAAGTAGTGGTGCAAATTGTTAAGGAACCTATCTCTACCAAAGGGCCACGACTGACTTCCGAACTCTCTTTTGCCGGAAGATATCTTGTGCTTATCCCCTTTAACGACAAGGTTTCCGTATCACAAAAAATTAAGTCAAGCGAAGAACGTGCCCGCCTCAAGCAACTGCTGATGAGCATCAAGCCGAAAAATTTCGGAGTGATTGTACGCACAGTGGCCGAAGGCAAACGCGTAGCCGAACTTGATGGAGAGCTTAAAGTATTACTGAAGCATTGGGAAGATGCCATTACCAAAGTACAGAAAGCCACTAAGTTTCCGACACTGATTTACGAAGAGACCAGCCGCGCCGTAGGATTGCTACGCGACCTGTTCAATCCTTCGTTTGAAAGCATCCACGTCAACGACGAAGCGGTGTATCACGAAATCAAGGACTACGTAACGCTTATCGCTCCCGAACGGGCAGATATCGTGAAGCTGTACAAGGGCCAACTTCCCATTTACGACAATTTCGGTATCACCAAACAGATTAAATCATCATTTGGCAAAACCATTTCATACAAAAGTGGCGCTTACCTGATTATTGAGCATACTGAAGCGCTTCACGTAGTTGACGTGAACAGCGGTAACCGCACCAAGAATGCCAACGGACAGGAAGGCAACGCACTGGAAGTGAACTTAGGAGCAGCCGATGAACTGGCACGCCAGCTACGACTGAGAGATATGGGTGGTATCATTGTGGTGGACTTCATAGACATGAACGAAGCCGAAAATCGTCAGAAACTTTACGAACGTATGTGCCAAAACATGCAAAAGGACAGGGCACGCCACAACATCCTTCCACTCAGCAAATTCGGGCTGATGCAGATCACACGTCAGCGTGTGCGACCGGCTATGGATGTCAACACCACGGAAACCTGCCCTACCTGCTTCGGTAAAGGTACTATCAAATCGTCCATCCTCTTTACGGACACTTTAGAGAGTAAAATTGACTATCTGGTCAACAAATTGAAGATTAAGAAATTCTCGTTACACATCCACCCGTACATTGCGGCCTATATCAATCAGGGAATTGTATCCCTGAAACGAAAATGGCAAATGAAGTACGGATTCGGAATCAAGATTATTCCAAGCCAGAAGCTCGCGTTTCTGGAGTATGTATTCTACGACCCGCATGGGGAGGAGATAGACATGAAGGAAGAAATCGAAATCAAATAAAAGAAAAACGGCGGAGAGGTTAAGTTCTCCGCCGTTTTTTTTCTTACGCCCGATGCCGTACCGCCAAAGGATGCGCAGATTTCATAGTTTTATTGTCTTCACCTTACCGGGAAACACAGTCAGATGCACCGTACCGTTACGTTCAATATCCACCTCCTGATATTTGGCTTCCACCATCACCTTCCCGTCCAGTGCCATCACCCCCCATTGGTAAGCATTTTCCTCATAAGCACAGAAGTTGCCCACCGGAGGCATAATCTTCCTGTACTGCGGAGGAACCACTATGCGTTCCCCGGACTTCAATCCCCATTTCATTCCCATTTGGAAGGGCAGGGCATCTTTTATTTTTATCAACCTTTGCTGCCTTTTCTGTTCCTCTTCAAGCATCTCTCTTTCCTGATTTTTCTCGGCGCGCAGGCCGGTCTTTTCCTTTAGCTTGCCTATGACGTAGTCAAAATCCTCTTGAGGCGATTTAGGGGCATTACAAGCAATGTATTGTTTCTTCTTCCCTCGTTCTGCATGATAATAGTTCCCTTTCCGGTCCATCACCACAATGCTTTTGTCTTCCAGATGCCCGCAACACCAGTAAGCCTCCTCATTGTCACCTTCCAGCAGGCAGACAAAGGCGCGGAAAAAGCCGCCCTCTGCGGGGTTGACCAGTTTGCAATTCTTCGGGATGTTATAATCCGGTATCCTGAGATAGAAACCTATAAAAATCAGCTCCCTTTTGTCCAGCAGGGGCGAAGTCACATAGGCCTTCTTGGTGCGGCTGAAGAAGACATCTCCTACCTTCAGCATCTCCACGCTTCCGAACCGCAATACGGCAGGCCTTTCTCTGTAAATCCGGTTTACCTTCAAATCTATGTAGAACACCTTGCCGGCCTTATCCGTCACCACCATAATATCGTCTTTGGCAAACTTAATCTTACGGTAACAATCGATTTTTATCAGTTGCTTGCCCGCCTCGTCCACCACTCCGGTCCGCCCGTCTTCAAATCGGACAGCCGCCCGGTTTCCTTTGGTGTCAAACACTTCCAAGTAGCGAGACTCTGCCACCCTCTTTTCTCCGCGCTTCAATCCCCAAAGCCCGTTTTGCCGGTCATAGTAGGCTTTCAAGGCAGATTGCGCTTCTTCACCGGAGGCTGTTTTCCGGTTTTCAATATCATCCATCAGCCGGTTGTGTGTCATCACAATCTCCATTTCATTGTCCGTAGCCTCCACCCGCTCCGGCAAATCCGCTGACACCCGGCAACTGTTTATCCGCGCCTGGGACAGAGCATTGCCAATCATCCGCCCCTCAAACATCGCCTCCCAATCCCATTCCCTGGTTGGCAATCCGAATATCCGGTACAGTCCCACGTTATCTATCAATATGCACGACTCCTTGTCTCCCGATTTGCGCAGCCCCCTTCCCACTTGTTGCAGATACTTGGCAAGCGACAGGGTTGGGCGTGCCAACTGTATGAACTCCACATCGGGACAATCGAATCCCTCGGAGAATATGTCCACATTCACCAATACCTTTATTCTCCCCTGCCGGAAGTCGTCCACAAGCCTCTTGCGCTCAATGGCGGGAGTCTTGCTGTCAATGGCCACCGCTTCCACCCCGCGTGTGCTGTAATAGGCGGCAATCCTGCGGGCATGGGCTATGCTGATGGCATATACAATCCCCTTCTTTCCACGGGCATATCGTTCAATGCTCGCATACAGCCGCTCGATGCTTGGCTGCCGGTTCAGCAGCTCATTCATTTCCTTCACCTGATAGTCTCCGTCCGCGCCACGTTTCTTCAACGTGTCAATCAGCCGTTGCTCCCTACTGTTTGCACGGATAGACACATAATCGAATACGGACAGCCATCCCTTGCCTATGAACTCCGCTATGCTCCACGATGTAATCAGTGTGTCAAACAATCCGGTGAACCCCTTGCGGTTCAACCGGCAAGGAGTGGCGGTCATGCCTAACATCCGGGCATCCGGGCATTTCCGCCAAAGCTCCATGTATGTGTCCGCCAAAGAGTGGTGCGCCTCGTCTATGACAATCAAGTCCGGCTTCCCCTCCATCTCCTTCCAGTGCCGCGAAAGCCACTGGATGGACATCACCTTTACCGCGCCGTTCTCCCTGTCGATGCCATACCGGGCTATGGTTGCCTCTATCTGTTCCACCAATTCCCTGCGGTGGGCCACAATCCATATCCGGCTATCGGGGCGGTGCAAGGCTTCGCGAACCACCGCCGTCAGCAGATGTGTCTTTCCCGTGCCGGTGGGCATCTGAACCATTACGCTCCGGTGACGGGTCCACTCTTCAAAAAGCCTGGACTTCATTTCCACCTGATAATCCCGGAGAACGTAATTTTTAGAATCCATTGTCTTTTGCTGAAAAAGCAACTGTTTTATTTCTTATCCCGCAGATAATCCCAATACAGGTTCAGCCCCGTCCAAATGGCAATATCCGCTATCAGCATCACCGTGTTATTGACATACGGCATCAGCAGGATGTTGGCGGCACTGAAAGCGCAAGACATCAACAGCAGGCTGAGCATCGCCTTACGGGGAGTCAACCCAATAGCAAGAAGCTTGTGGTGAATATGGTTCTTGTCCGGTTCAAAGGGACTTTTGCCCTTGCGGATGCGCAGCATGACCACGCGAACCACGTCGAACGTGGGGATTATCAGCGTACTGAAAGCAATGACGAAAGCCCCCTCCGTATAATCCATCACATCGGGATTGACCTGGCTGTACTTGATGGCAAGGAAACTGAGCGTATAACCCAACGTCAGGCTGCCGGTATCGCCCATGAAAATCTTGCGGGCACGTTCCACGCTGCCAAAAACATTGTAATAGAAGAACGGGACAAGCACCCCGAAAGTGCCCGCAGCAAGCATCGCATAGCTCCAAAGCCCTTTCTCCATGAAGAGGAAAGTGAAAATGAGCAGAGCCACGCTGCTAAGGCCGGACGCAAGACCGTCGATGCCGTCTATCAGGTTGATGGCGTTGGTGATGAAAACCACCGTAAGCACCGTGAAAGGCATACCCACACAAGCGGGAAGTTCGTGGATGCCGAACAGCCCGTATAAATCGTTGAGCCAAAGTCCCGAAAGGGGGAACAGGCAGGCGCAGAATATCTGAATGACAAACTTCTGACGGTAGCGCACGCCCACAAGGTCGTCCGCTATGCCCGTCAGGTAGAGCAGCGTCATGCCACAGGCAAAAAGCAACAACTCGGGAAGCAGATAACCCGCATAAACGGAAGAAATATTGTCTCCGTCTAACAAACGGAAAGCATAGACCAGGCAGAATGAGAACAAGGTTGTTGGGAAGAAAGATACACCGCCCAGGCGGGGAATGGCCTTCGTGTGAACCTTGCGTTCATCGGGAATGTCGAACAGCTTCTTGCGCATGGAGATTAGCAGGATGCGCGGGATTAGGACGCGGGCAATAAAAGCTGACATCAGAAAGGTCAGAATGATAAAGAAAATGTTCATGGTAAAAAAATTAGTATACGTTAAGTCGAAAGTTGGACTGATTTTCAGTTTAGTATAAGTTTCTGTCAAATCCTCCCACCAGTTTCATCCAAAACTCGTGGAACTCTTCTTCCGTCATCAATCGGCGCAGGCACTCCAAGAGGCGCAGCAGGCTGTCGTGCCTCGCTCCTCGTCCCTTTTTATTTTTTGGTAGGTGCAGGGACTCACCCCCGCCTCCTCGCAGAAGCCATTCTGCTTGATGCCCAGATAACTACGCGCAGCTTCGATTTGTCTTCCCCAATGAAGGGGATAGATAAACTCTGTTTTTAAAAGTAGAAATCATGAACGAATGTAAAATGTCACTGTTCCAAACCCCATTGCCCCGCAAAGGTACACCGAGAGGAAAACAGGAACGGAAAGGCAAAAAATGCACTAAATGCACAAAATGCAGTACCCCCACCGCTTCACACACGCGGGCGCGTACCTTATATATGAAAATATTGATTTGAACTGCTCATCTCGCTGCCGTATTCCATGCCCATTGCGCTGAAAATCTGCTCCATGTCCGTGTCGCGGTTGCGAAACTGGTCTTGCCATTGGTGGATGGCGGATTTGGCGGGAGAAGAGCCCGTTCTCCGCCGAAGGGATGAGAGGCTTGACCTGTGCGGGTGTACCTGAGGGAGCTTCGCTTATATAATAAGGTACGCGCCCGCGTGTGTGAAGCGGTGGGGGTACTGCATTTTGTGCATTTAGTGCATTTTTCCGAGAGGTCAACACCGCGTCGCTAAAGGTCAACACTACGCTGCCAAAGGTCAACTCTGGCAGCGTAAAGGTCAACTCTGCATTTTCAACTTTCAACTGAAATTAGGGTTCGCCCAAAGCCTCGAAGATGAACCTTACCTGCGCAACGTGGTCACAAAATAGCTGATAGTTGATAGATACCACGCGGTCATCTATCAACTATCATTTATCAACTAAATTATCATGGAACAGAAATCAAAATCAAAGGGGGGCTTTGTCCTCAAAACCATTGTGGCAGTGGCTACCGTGATGCAACTATTCTTTTTTGGATGCTAACAATTTAGCCCATTATTATTCTGCCATTTGGCTCTTGATATATAGCTTTTTTACAAACCGCATATCATGTGTCACCATAATCTTTACTAATTCGGAAAAACTCGTTTTTATCGGATTCCAACCAAGTAACGTTTTCGCTTTTGTCGGATTACCCAACAATTGTTCAACTTCACAAGGACGGAAATACTTAGGATCAACCTCAACCAATGATTTGCCAGTCTTTACATCAATTCCTTTTTCATTCACACCTTCACCTTCCCAACGTAGTTCAATGCCAACCTCTTTAAAAGCCAAAGTTGCGAACTCACGAACCGTATGCATCTCACCAGTAGCTATCACAAAATCCTCTGGAATGTCATGCTGTAGAATCAACCACATACATTCCACATAATCCTTTGCATACCCCCAGTCACGGAGCGAATTCAGGTTACCCAAATATAACTTATCTTGAAAGCCCTGAGCTATACGGGCAGCAGCAAGCGTTATCTTTCTCGTCACGAATGTTTCACCTCTACGTTCACTCTCATGATTAAACAAGATTCCATTTACAGCAAACATTCCATAACTCTCCCGATAATTTTTAGTAATCCAGAAGCCATATTGTTTTGCCACTCCATAAGGACTACGAGGATAAAAAGGCGTCGTTTCTTTTTGAGGAACTTCCTGCACCTTCCCAAACAGTTCCGAAGTGGAAGCCTGATATATCTTTGTTTTTCTCTCCAAACCAAGAATACGTACCGCTTCAAGCATACGAAGAGTACCTATTGCATCTGATTCCGCGGTATATTCAGGTACATCAAAACTTACCTTCACATGACTCTGAGCAGCGAGATTATAAATTTCATCCGGTTGCACCAATTGAATAATTCGGATTAGCGAACTACTATCCGTCATATCTCCATAATGGAGATTTATTAAACGGTCTTTCTTCATATCCCGTACCCACTCATCTAAATAAAGATGCTCGATACGTCCTGTATTAAAAGAGGAAGAACGGCGAAGAACACCATGAACTTCATATCCTTTTTCAATTAAAAACTCAGCCAAGAACGAGCCATCCTGACCCGTAATACCTGTTAGTAATGCTACCTTTTTCATATATTCTATTTTCTAACAAATTCTATCAACTTATAAAAATACCTCAAAGACAAAAGTAATATATTACTCCTCACACCATTTTCTCTAAAAGCACGAAGATGCTCTCTCATTATACAGCAATGACTTTGCAAACCATTTGTGCTAATGCCTCCTATTCTCATTGTCACCATATCCAAAGGTAAATACTTCAAAGAGATACGATACACATAGATAAAACGTAGCAACAAATCAAAATCTGCCGCAATCTTAAAATCTACTTTATATAGTCCATACTCATCAAAACAACTTTTCCTGCAATAAAAAGTAGGATGTGCCGGCATAAATCCCAGCTTCATCAATGCAGGTCTAAAAATTTTAGATGAATAATATCGAATGGAACGATTCAAATTATTCGTCCTGACAAAATGAACATCTCCATAAACCGCATCCACTTCCGTAGTAAAACTATTGGCTACCTTTTCAACGATTGTAGTAGAAGTAAAGAAATCATCAGAATTCAATATTCCCACAACATCACCGGTCGCAATTCTGATTCCCTTATTGATAGCATCATATAGTCCATTATCCTCTTCACTTATCCATTTCATTCTCCCTTTAAAGTAGGGTTCATATCCTTTTATGATATCCACTGTACTATCTTTTGATAATCCATCCACTACAATATATTCAATCTCCTGATAAGACTGCGCCAGAACAGATTTGATAGTATCACAAAGGGTAGAACTACTATTAAAAGTAGCGGTAATAAGAGATATTTTCATCATCACTTAAATAACTTAAGCAAAACGCAACCAATCCAATGTTTTACGAACTCCTTCTATACGAGAGTATGGCGGATTCGGAGCCAATTCATAAGTATCAGACAAATCTATAATATTGTCCGTTGTCATATTTTTCAGTCGGAAAGAAGTCATAGGTAACCTGATACTCAATAATTTCAAACAATCACCTACATATGCAACAATCTTCAACAGGCAATAAGGTATCCGTTTTATCTTAAATCCTAATTCTGTTGCGATTTCATTTCCCCATTCTTCAATGTTTGTAGCAGGATTGTCACCTATATAATAAACTTTCCTGTTTTCATCTCGCGTATCATTAAATAAGATTTGTTCTATCTGATATACTGAGTTGCCTACGTAACCATAAGTTTTGGTACAACTTCTATGTCCGATATGAATATAACGATGCTTAAGTACCATATCAAAGAAGTTTCTATAGGGTACACCAAACCAAGGTCCCCAAATCGAAGTAGGTCTAATAATAGCCCAATCGCACATTGGTTTATTAGCCCATACTGCCTTTTCAGTCTCAACCTTACTCTCTCCATATATAGTTGTAGGAGCATAATCAAATTGGTTTTGGGGATAGTAACCGGCATGGCACACAAGCATAGAAGAAGTTATCACTATTTTCTTTAGTGAAAACAGTTCACTTGCTATTTTCATTAGGTTACACACTCCCACACTATTAGCCGCATAATCCCCTAATCCTCTCCCGTCCAAATCCGTTCGGGCTGCCAGATGCAATATATAATCAGGATTAAATTCAACTACAGCTTGTCTGAATGCTTTCAAATCTGTTATATCAACTTTTATCCAAACATCCTCCAATGATTTAATCTTAGGAGGCTGCATATCAATACACAAAATGTCAAATCGGTCTTTAAATGCTAATACAACATTTGTACCTATAAAACCGGAACTACCGGTTATCAAGACTTTCATTATCCTATATTATTTTACATTAATATTAACATTCATTGGAATTTAAAAACGATTTTACGATACATCTTTTGGGGACGCTAACTGACTAACCTATATACAAAAATTGGATGCCAACAAATTATCTAATAATCCGTATATATTACTAATACTATATTTTTGGAAAAAATCGTTTTCCTCAATAAAAGCTTTCTTCTGCGCTATTTGAATTGCTTCAACTAATTGTTTCCGATTAGTTAAATCAAAGAATAAGATATTCTTACTTTCAAATTCCAAGAAAGCAGGAATTTTTGATGCAATGACTAATGTATTTGAATGTAAAGCCTCCAATACAGGAAGCCCAAATCCCTCATATTTAGAAGGAAAGATAAAAGCTATTGAAGATTTGTACAAGGCTTTCAATTCTTCTTCAGACACTACTCCTACAGCTTTCACATTTATATCGGTTTCATGCCCTTTTCCAGCTAATACAAGCGGTGGCAAATTCGGTAGAGCATTGAAAGTATCAATAACAAATTGTAGGTTTTTATGCGGTCGATTATTTCCACAATAAAAAAAATACTTTTTGTCACTCAATTCAAATCTTTCCAATATTGAATCATTAGAGTTTGTGTCTATATCAGAAAACTCAGGGATATGAATAGAATTGATTTGAAATTGTTTGTATAAATCTCTTTTTGTCGTTTCAGAAATAGTCACTACGGCATCAGCAGTCTTGACTGTTCTTCCTACTATAAAGTCGAAATATTTTCTTTTTGCAAAATTCAATAATTCATTCTTTCCAAAGAAATCACTTACCAGTTTGTACATTAAATCATGTACCGTTACAATAACTTTTGTTTTCGGTAGTTGAGTTGCAATGCCGGAATAAAAAGGTATATGCAATAAATCAAAACTTAATTTTGATAACGTCTTTCGGTATAGTAAGAAATGAACTATATTAAATGGTCGTAACTTAGTATATATCATCTTACAACGTCCTACCTGCAAAGAGTAATCGTTAGTTATAATAGACAAATTTTCTTCTCCATATTTTTTCGCATAATATTCGATTAGAAAATCTGTATATCGAGAAATACCCGTATTTTGATGTCGATTTATTAAACGACCATCAATTCCTATTTTCATTTATAATATTTGGACTTTTAATTAATATTCAGAATTCCACTTTTGCTATTTTCTTGTTACATCTTCCGGCAATTGTTTTAGCTATAAAATAGAACAACGCGTGAAATAAAAGTATAACAAAGAATACATACAAACTACCCTTTACTGCATCAAATAGGAGAGAGACACATATTAAAGATAATGGTGTATGGTACTTATAATAAGCGTCGATTGACTTTTTGTATATCCAGTATATTAGAATAGTGTACAGAATAGGCCCAAGAATAGGATGCATTAAATATGCATCAGATAAGTAGAAAAAACCGCCCATCGGATAATACACTTCTCCTGCTTCTTCAATAATTGTTCCATAAGTAGACAGTTCTAAAGGGAGATGAAGAAATGAAAAAATCCAATTTAAAGTTGCATTGAAGAGCATGAAGAATTGCCCCCAAGAATAGCCCTCATATTGGGTAACATCTATTGCCTGCAAAAAGCCCCATGAGCCGAACAGCCCTTCACCCATTATCGGATAAAGAATATTTGATGCACTGACTCCATTTCTGACAGACCCCAAAACCACTATTGCCAATACCCCACCCACTGCAAATTTTAGTGCCGTCTTTCCCGACTTTAAAGTGTAAATTAGTGCAACAATAACTATAAGTGCGTTAGTTCGTTGCGTACTAAAAAATGTAAGCAACATAAATAAGAAAAGATAGATAAACTTTTCTCTTGTTTTTACATTATTCGGCACAATCATAACAATGGTAAGTACCGTCATTATATTTCTTGAATAAGCCGCTAAAGAAGGCAATACCCCTTCCCTATCACTTGTCCAATTCGTTGTTGTACTAAGATACAAAGCAAAAGGCAACATTAAAAAATATAATAATTTATACCCTTTTATAGAATAAGCCACAAGCCTATTGTTATCTTCTTTTGATATAGGCTTCAATATCATGCAAATTGCAAACGTAAACAAAGCAATAGATGCCGTCTTGAGTACCTCATTTACAATATGCTCATCACTCAAATGATTAAACATTTGGGAAGAAACATAATCTGTTATATCCAGCGCATATACAGAATACACAGCCATAGGATATAAGAGCATTAGTCCCCAATACACATAAACAAAAATGTTTTTTATAGAGATTTGTTGCTTCCGTAAAGTGAAGAAGAAGACAATATTTGCTATTAAATAAATATAAATCACATCATCTGATATGTAGTACATCAATCATTTTTCGAATGGTTTGAGCTCCAATCGTTTTATCTACTAAATCATATACCCACTTTCTCCACGGAGTGACCCAAGATCCATTGAACCTATGAATACAATAAGTATTTGGATTTAAACGCAAATTGCTTATAGTATCTTTACTCGTCTTTTTATAGTTTTTGTCGGCATCTATTTTTATCGGTGAAAAATATTCAGGTGGACATAAAAGTATATCACCACCAGCTATCAATGTAGGTTTTCTAACAGGTGTAGATGGGTAATCTGTAATCTCTTCCGCAAATAGCTCACTTATTATCAATGGTGCAACTTTCATGCCCATTGCATTAAAATGCCGAGATTCATAATAATTCATCATCTTTTTACACCAAGATGCCCCTTTTTCAGCTCCTATAATAGCAGGTTCTAGTAAACCTGAAACATTTTCATATCCAATAAAAGTTTTATTATTTAGAAGCGAATTAAATGATTTTAGCATTTCAACGTCTGAATCAAGGTATATACCGCCATAATGATACAAGGCATAAAAACGAATATAGTCAGCAGCAAAAGCATATTTTTTGGCACTAAAGGCCTCTTTAACCCATGTCACTTTATCTATATCAAATCGCTTTGTATCCCAATGTATAATTTCGTAATCAGGCAAAATTTTTTCCCATGTATCAATGCATTTTTTTATAAGCGGTGGAAATGGTTCGTCGCTCAACCAGCAAAAATGAATAACTTTTTGTATCATATAAATAACGTTTATATTATCAATATAATTGTAACTTTGAACAGTTTCATTGTTTTCCTAATATGATTCTTAATTGACGCCAAAACAAAATACCAGACGTTCCTCCTAATATATAAACTTTTTCTCGCAGGTACGTTGTGGAAAATTGACGTATAAAACAACTCAATCTATCCTCTATAAATCTACTTTCAATTTTAGAGAAAAAATCATAGAGCTCTATCTTTGACTGAATCAAACTTTTTAAATTAATATATTTACAATCTCCCCTGTCCATAGCGTCTAACCAAAGTTCCATATGTTTCTTTCGTACTGGTATATCTTCAATAAAGCGCTGCAAAAATTCTTTTCCAGATTGTTTATTCCTTAACCAAGAACTCGCAGATTTAGAATGCACACGATATTTCATTATCATTTCGCTACTACAGAAAATTCCTCCACTAATTAATCCCCAAAAAGTTATTTGATCATCCTCATTCGGTACAGAAGTAGGTAAATCACCGAATCTGTCAAAAAGAGTTTTGCGTATAGCCTGCCCAACAGGAAAGACTTTTGGCATACCATTCTTTATTGTTGTAACAACATCATTATACAGTATATCATCATAGGTAATATTTCCAATGATTTTGCCTTGAGCATTTATTTTAGTTATACCACCCGTTATAATATACAAATTGGGATGTTGTTCGAATAACTTAATAGCATGTTGACAACGATTGGGTAGGGAAATATCATCTCCTGCATTTAATAACAAAATATCTCCAGTAGAGGCTTTTATGGCTTTCTTTAAATTACATGTAATACCTTCATTTTTATGACTGAGAATAAGTTTCCATTTTTCTTGAAGTAGATTTTCATTCACGAAACTTTTAATCAAAAGAGGAGTTTTATCTGTAGAACCATCATCTGCAATAATAACCTCATCTGGCAATACTGTTTGACTTAATATTCCATTAAGTGTTTCCAATATATAGTTTTCTTGATTATAAGAAATTACAATACACGTAATTCTCATTTGCTTTTTATTCATAGTATTCATGTATGTACATATTAAATAAATATTAGTTTACGAAAGATAAACAACATCGCAAGCATATAGAATACATAATTTATTAGATATCCTTGCGTAATTCCAATCACTCCATTCCAATTCATAAAAAGAAATCCTAAGCCAACAAAAGATAAACAAAAGAATATTTCAGTAGCAACAAAAGCTTTCGTCATTGATTTGGCAACCATCAAGAAGGACAATACCCAACTACATATTTTAAAGAAGTCCCCTATCAACTGCCAAACAAAGAGACTTTCCATCGGAAGAAATTCTGGAGTAAACAATAATCTAATAACAAAATGCCTAAGTAGATAAACACATATAAAACCAACCAGAAGCATAGGGATAATTATTTTATAACTATTGAATATCTCATGGCGTAACTCTCTTAAATCAGTTAATTCACTAAGCTTAGGAAGATAATATACACTAAACGAGGAGGTAATAATCATCAGATACATATTAGATATGCGATTCATTCCTTCCCACCAACCGGCTTCAATGGGAGATATCTCTGATATTACATATCCACGAAGTAACATTTGGGCTATCGGCAAAGTGGAGGTGGTTGCTATTGCCATTATGGTATATTGTAAATACTTCTTTGAAATTGTACAATTCAACTTTTCTTTGAAATACCTCCATTTAAACCACGCTAACTTACGGAGCATCCATATTGTTACAATCAACATTACACTCTGATAGGTTACTGCGCTTATTAATGCACCCTTCAATCCTAAAGTTAAAACAAAAGCAAGTGTAAAAAATAAGCCTAAAATACTATTGGCAATATTAATATATACGTATCGTTTAAATTCTTTGAAACCATTGACAATAGAAATAAGCATCATATTGACTGCATAAAGTAGCACTGTGAAACCAAAAACAATAAATACATAGCCGTATTCTGGTGATAACATGATATATTCACTTAGATAGCTGTGAAATAATATCATCAATATGCCAGCATTAATAGAGCAGATAACAGTAATACGTAATGCGGTAGAAAGATAACTACACACAATGTCTTTATTTTCTTTATACTCAGCAATATATTTGGTTATACCACTATTGATACCTCCACTGCTCACAGTCATTGCAATGGAGGCAAAGTTATTCAGTTGCCCTACCAAAGCAACTCCAGCAGGCCCAATTATAGATGCAACGACCTTTACGCTGATCAATCCTGTCAACATTTTCACCAAAGTAGACACGGCAGTGAAAGAAAAAACTTTCACAATATCTGCCTTAGCGGCACGGCGGAATAAGGAAATAGAACGCTGGATTAACTCTCGCATGAGCTAAACTAAAATGAATGTGAATAAATATAGTTGAAATTATTTAGTCTTCAAATCGAAATAAAGCAAACGGGTACGAAGAATTTCGGCTGAAGTAATGCCATAAAAATCTCTTTCATCTTCTTCCGTTTTGTGCAACGGCAAAAAGCCATTGGAATAATAAAACTTCAATATTTCCTCTTTATTATAGGCATCTACCACAAGAAAGCGGCAACCGGCTTTATTATCTTCTTCACGATACCAGCTTTTAATAAATTCCATCATTTGAGAACCTATCTTATAACCACAACCTTGAAATTGCTGATTTACAGCAAAACGACCAATCAATGTTGCGGGATAGCTGCGTCCCCTTTTCATATTGTTGATATGCCGCTGCAATTTATTTTTTGCCGTTGACAATAAGTCTTTTGTCTTTATACTATCATTGGAGATTGTGAATATTGCCACTATCTGCTTGGGAGAACTGTCTGTCACCCAACAATAAGTTTTTCCCAACAATTCTTCTGCATAGTTGTCTGCCCCATTCTCAAAGAAATCATCAAGTTCCACATTTCCACAAGAGAAAGGATAGCACAAGTTCCGGACTTCCTCATCATAAGAAAGCATCGTGCATTGTTGGTAAAGAGGATATTCCATTCAACTATCAAAAAGAGAATTTCTCTGATTTCTCACGGACAATTCTCAAAATCTCCTTTTCACGCTTCGTCAACTTGGGAGTACGACGACGCGCGTTCTTCTCTGCACGAATTACAAAATCCGTTGCTGCTTTTCCCGTCAATACAGGAATGGATGGATAATCTACTGCCATAATTCTATTTCCTCTACTTTATATCCTGATACAAAGAAACGATATTTTTCGGTAACAAGCAAATAACTACGGAAGTTTTCATATCAGCAGCTTTCCCAGACGTTCAGCAACCTCACCACTTCTTTCACTTCTTCCTCGGTCATTACCGGACTCATCGGTAGGCTCAATTCTTCCGCATGAATCTGTTCCGTGACCGGAAATGAAAGATTGTTCCATTCCTTATAACATTCCTGTTTATGCGGGGGGATAGGATAGTGGATAATAGTCTGCACACCGTTTTCCGCCAGATACTTCTGCAATTCGTCACGCTTCTTGGTACGAATGGTGAAAATATGGAATACATGTGCATCCCAATCCTTGATAATCGGAGTGACAATGTGAGGGTTGGTTATGTGGTCGATGTAATATTTAGCCACCTCTTTGCGGAGCGCCACATCTTCATCCAGATGTTTCAGCTTCACAGCAAGCACCGCCGCCTGTATTTCGTCCAAACGGCTGTTGCGACCGATGTATTTGAAGACATATTTTTGAGTGGAACCGTAGTTGGCTACCGCACGCACCACCTTAGCCAGCGCTTCATCATCGGTAGTCACCGCACCCGCATCGCCGAAGGCGCCCAGGTTCTTGCCCGGATAGAAACTGTGACCCGCCGCATCTCCCAAAGAGCCCGTCTTCCGTCCGTTGAACTTACATCCATGAGCCTGCGCATTGTCTTCCACAAGCTTCAGATTATACTTCCGGCAAAGCTCACCAATCTTATCCGTATAGGCGCACTGCCCGTACAGATGGACTATCAAGATGGCTTTGGTGCGCTCCGTAATGGCAGCTTCTATCTTAGCATCATCTATCTGGTAGGTTTCAATGCTTGGCTCCACCAATACAGGCTTCAGCCCATTTTCTGATATGGCAAAGATGGAAGCAATGTAGGTATTGGCAGGTACAATCACCTCGTCACCCGGCTGCATCACACCCATTTCCACATACGCACGGAATATCCATATCAAGGCGTCCAAACCGTTGGCGCAGCCAATGGCCTGTTTTGTTCCTATATACCGGGCATAATCCGCTTCAAACCGTTCATTCTCTTTTCCCTGAAGATACCAACCGGAGTCTACCACACGGTTTACTACTTCATGAATCTCCCTGGCATATTTGCCCGTGATTTTCTGTAAGTCTAAAAACTTTATCATATCATTATATAAGTTCCGCTATTACTTAATCATACTACATTAGTCACAAAATCATCTATGAAATAAACCGGCCAACTCTAAATAACAAGATTGGCGGTATGCTTCAGCCATTTTCATACATACATCTTTCCTCATAATCTGTTTACAGAAACAAAAACTTTGCTTGCATCCAGTTCTTTCTTTCATCCAAATGATGCATTTTTCTTGAGGAGAGTCCACTGTAATCTCATCTATCAATTTCCATTCTATCATTTTCCTATAATTCACATACTCTCCCATAGATATAAGAGGCTCCATTACTGATAGTGGAAGAGTGGAATGAAGCAAATTAATCATCAATTCATCAACACCTAATGCCAATTTCACTTCCGGCAATCCGAACTTCATCCGTTCACTCCCAACGGAATAAACATAATCTGCACAGCACAACAACAAGAAACCTGCTCCAATAGCATGACCTTGCAAAGCAATGGATACAGGAATTTTCATAGCATATAATTGCAACAGAAGACAATCCAGTTGTTCAAAAGTCTTTACCACTTCAGAAGAGTCAACCTTAACTCCCGTGCAAAATGCATGATCACTTCCTTCAATAAGAAGCGCTTCCACATTCAGTGGCAACTCTGACAATATTTTGTTAAATGATTGCAGATCATTCAATGTCAGCATATTTCCATTCGGACTATCAAATGTCACCACTCCAATGCCATCATCTATTTTCCAGTGAATCATATACTAAAAGAGCCTCCGTTAATATGAATAGTCTGACCATTGATATAAGACGCCTTTTCTGATATCAAAAATTCTACCAGATTCGCCACATCTTCCACCTTACCAAATTTGTGGGACGGTATATTTTCCAATATCTTAAATCTGTATTTTTCTGGTATACGCATCAGCATATCCGTTTCAATAGCCCCAGGTGCTACCGCATTCACACAAATCCCTTTAGCAGCAAACTCCAAAGAAAGAGATTTTGTAAATCCTACTATACCGGCTTTTGATGCAGCATAATTGGACTTGCCAAAAGCCCCTGTATAACCGGCAATACTTGTAAAATTTACAATTCTCCCCCAACCTCTTTGTATCATGGAAGGAATAAAGGCATGGGAAAAAAAATAAATTGAACCGAGATTTATATTCAAAACCTGATTCCATTGATAAGGTTCCATTTTTAGGAAAGTGGCATCATTCTCAACACCCGCATTATTTATTAGCACATCAACCCCTCCAAAGACTTGTAACACCTGATGAGCGACAGTCTCTATTGAACTATAATCCTCCAAGTCGCATTGATAGTAACTAACATTGGGATATAAGTCTGCCAATTCTTTTGCACCAGCTTCGTTGCGATTGTAAGTGATGATTACATTTTTGTAAATAGCCGCCAAACATGCTGCTATACCTTTTCCGATGCCTTTATCTCCTCCTGTTATAAAAACGGTTTTCTCTGTCATCATCCCCATTTTATTATCGAAGCTCCATAAGTCCACCCGCTACCTACTGCTGCAAACAAGACATTGTCACCTTTATGAATGCGACCAGTCCTATTCACCTCATCAAGAAGAATCGGGATAGTACCACTTGATGTATTGGCATACTTATCCATATTTGTCATGACTTTCTCAAAAGGAAGTCCTATTATCTCAGATGTTTTTCTAAGAATTTTTATACTGGGTTGGTGAGGTATCATCAAGTCTATATCACTAATGGAAAGTCCGGTATCTTCAAGCACCTGATAAATGGCACGGGGCAGAGCTTGTGTAGCTGAATTAAAGACAGCCTTACCATCCATTTGAAAATATTGAAGTCCCTTCTCCAATATTTCCGGAGTGATGGGCATTTCTGAGCCACCAGCCGGAACTGTAAATCCCAAATGCTCATGGCTGCTATCCGTATAGAGGCGATATGCCAGAAAACCTTCAACCACATTGGCTGAGGTTAAAACAGCCGCACCAGATCCGTCTCCAAAAAATACGGCATCACGTCTTGTCCAATCAACAATTCTACTAAAGGTATCCGCCCCTATCACAAGGACATTATTATATACACCACTGGCAATATACTGAGTTCCAATAGACATAGCGAACAGGAAACCACTGCACACTGCCGCTATATCAAAAGCAGCCGCATTAAACGCTTTCATCTTGTATTGGACAATAGCTGCCGTAGAAGGCGCCTTTCGGTCAGGAGTCGCCGTAGCCACTATAATCAGGTCAATGTCACCAACGTTTAAACCGGCATTACTAATCGCATTAAGACCTGCTTGAGCCGCCAAATCGCTCGTCGTCTCATTATCTGCCGCAATGTGCCGTTCCTTTATTCCTAAATTAGCCTGAATCCATTCATCGTTTGTCGGCACGATTGTCTCCAAATATTTATTTGTATATACTTTAGGAGGAACATATGAACCCGTCCCAAGAATTTTCACATTGCGTATTACTTGTCTCATAATAGAATTATAACTGGTTAATAATAGAAAAGTCGAAAGATGTAGGGTCTATGCCCAAATACTGAAGGATATTCAACACGACCTCTTTGGTACAGCGATTATCCGGATTAATGCCGGGATGAAACAATAAATCTATTTTCCCATCACCCTCATCAGACTCACCAAGAATTTGCCACCCAACTTTCTGATTGATATGACAAATTGCCTTATTACATTGTAATTGGGTTCCTGCTATTGGGCCATTCGCTTTTTCTATATAATCATGTACTATTTCTTGTCCATATCCACTGCCCCACTCTTCTCTCTGAATGGCAATTGTCGGTGTACAGAAACCGTCTCTAATGCGAAGCAATAGAAAAGCTACAAATTTGCCGGGCTTGGCATAAGGCTCATAAAGATAGGCGTGGACATGATTTGAATTTTCATGCCACCAAGATTGTTGTGCTTCATAAGTTCTATGAGGCAAAGGGTGTGTACTAAGCATCTCAAGATTCTCATTATATATACACCGCATCAGCTCCACTTGCCATGCCTCTCGAACAGGAATACAGTTCAATTTATTCATTTTTATATTCTATAAATTCATCATAATCTCTTATATAATCACTCTCATCATACCCATGTGAAGCCAATACCAAACACACAGCCCCCGAAGAAAAATCATCCAACGTTCTCCAAATGCCGGGCACTACGTAAAGACCCTGATAGGGGCGGTTCAGCAGAAAAGTACGCTTCACGTTGCCATCGTCAAGCGTGACCGTGAAACTGCCACTGGCTGCGACAATCAGTTGGCTTAATTCTTTGTGCGCATGTCCGCCACGACTTTCACCACCGGGAACGTCATACAGATAATAAGTACGTTTTACATCAAATGGAACTGTATCTGCATTCTCAACGACTGAAATATTTCCTTTCCGCTCGCTATGGTGCTTGTCGAGCTCAATCATTGTACAATCATAAACTTTACTTCCTTTCATTGCTTATGACTTTTAAATAGTTCGTAATTATAAATATAGTCGGCTTCATTGTATGAGGTAGAAGCCAACACCAATGCTAATGAATTGGTAGAAAAATTTATCATTTCCCGCCATATTCCTTTGGGAACGTAGAGACCATAGTAAGAACGGTTCAAAGTAAATGTTTTCTTTTCTTTACCATCGTCCAGTACTACGTCAAAACTTCCGGAAAGAGCGATGATAAACTCTTGGTTTTCCTTATAAGCATGACCACCACGGGGTTCACCACCCGGTACATCATAAATCCAATAACTTCTTGCTATCTTAAAAGGTATCTGCTTGAATTCTTCAGCAAAAGACAGATTGCCACGCTTGTCTAAGAATTTAGGCAAGTCAATTACTTCTACATTTGTTAAGTTCATTGTAAAAGAAAGAATAAAGTGAGAGTTTATTTGCGTCCAAAAATGACATACTACTTAGGGAAAGCCGCCTAAAGGCAGTTTTCCTATCAATCAAGTCAAAAGTTGAACTGATTTTTAGTATTTATAGAAAGAATGGTTAGTTCTGTTTCATCATAGTGACATGAATTGCTACGATATAAGGCGTTTTTCAACTTTCTCTTTTACGAACGGTTGTTGGCGCCCCCAAGTCTTCCCTTTCAACCACCGCTAACCATCCGTTTTGTTCCAGTTCAAACAGGGCAGGATACACACGCAACTTATCTGCCCCGGAATGTAGGATAATGCTTTCTACAGAAACGGCTTCCGGAAAAGAAGAAATGTAATCCATGATACGCTGAGTATCAATCATTTTATAATTTATATCCATATCTTATGTAAAAATCTACTCTATCAAGTCCAACATATCCCGTGTGATGTTCACTTTTGCACAACCCAAGATATCAATCATTATCACCAAATTGATGCTTCCATCTGAACATTGCAGAATATGCCCTTCCAGCCCCATCAACTTTCCACCGTTGACGCGGACTCTTTTGCCCAGATGCAAAGGACGTGAATCAAACACGACCGGGTTTTCGGCATCATTAACCATCCGTTTTAATTGAATCATTTGACGCTCCGGGATAACGGCAACGGGACGATGTCCATTCTGCTGCGCCCCTGCGATGTTTACCATGAAGCGTTTTATGTAAGGAAGATAGGCAATCTCCTTTCTTCTCACCAAATCGGTGCAATAGATAAAAATAAGAGCCGGGAAAATGATGCGTTCCACTTGCTTGCGTTTGCCGTTGCACAAAACCCGCATCTCCTTTTGGACAGCAACATAAACCTCATAGTCTTTTTCGTCTTCTTTCTGGTTCTTGATACGCTTGACCAGTTCATCGGCTATCAACTTTTCTGAATGATTGTTTACAATAGCAACATACCAATGTTTAGGTTGGCGGCCACTTTTGTGTATGCCTACGGCGTCGTCGGTCTTTTGAACCGTCTTAGCCATATCCAACCTTGTAGCATTTTTCTGCATATTATCATTCATTCTTTTGGTGCAAAATTTTACCCCAAAATCAGACGCACTCTTATATAGAGTACGTCTGATTTATAGAATAGCTGACTTTCAACTAATTAAATATAGCCTGAATGATTTTTGTAAAACATTGATTATTAAATGCAGAAATTAATCACAGTCATTTCCTGCTTTTTCAACAATTAAGTTGTTGTATTTCAAAATAAGTCCCTATATTTGCAGCGATAGACGTACTCTATATAAGAGTATCTCCAATTTACCAAACATTTTTTTATTCTTCAGACATTACAAACCTTTTAAAATATTACGGTTTGCATCATCTATCCGGTTCGTTTGTATAGACGCGAGGTAAATCTGTGTGGTAGTTTCCGAATCATGTCCCATTGCTTCACTGATAATGCCAATGGATATATTCTTAGCCTTAGCGATGCTTGCCCACGAATGGCGTGCCACATACAGTGTGAGCGGTGTCTGTAGTTTAGCCCTGACCGCCACTTTTTTCAGTTTCCGGTTCAGCAGAAGCATCTTGTTTTTATATTGTCTGTTCTCCGTGCCATCCTCCCTCTGAATGATGGGCAACAGATATTGCGTGCCTGTTTCCCCATATTTATCTACAATATTCTGCATCTGCTTCTCCCAGCACACCACAAGCTGCTGTCCGGTTTTCTTCCTGTTGTAAACAACGTAACCATTGCACAAGTCTTTCTTACGAAGATAGGCGATATCGATAAAGGACATTCCACGCATATAGAAAGAAAACAAGAAAATGTCACGGGCAAAATCCAGGGTGGGGGCATCAGACAAATCCAGTCCTTTGATACGTTTGATGTCAGAAAGCGTGATGGCACGCTTGGAGGTTCTGTCGATGCCTGTATATACATTTTTGAAAGGATTGGATTCCGGAACGAGCCTGGCCGTCACCGCCTTGTTAAAAACACTGTGCAGAATACGCATGTTGAAAGAACTGGTATTGCGGCTCAAAGGCTTGGCTTTCATCCATCCTTCATATTGCTCTATCATATCCGCATCCAATGTCTCAAAATAAAGGTCGACACCTCCTCTGAATTTCATCAGGTTATTCAATGCCACCTGGTAGTTTTCGCCGGTTCGGACTTTGCCCAACCTTTTAAGACGCTCTATCTGGCTCCGCATAAATTCGAAGACGGATGTTTTGGCAAGAGAGTTTTCTTTGTAACGTTTGATTACGTCTTCTACCTGATAGGAGGCCCCGCTGTTTTCATATTCATGAATGACACTTTCCAGACAGTGCATTTCCCACTGTATCTTATCCCGGATAATTTTCAGTTCCACAGTGCGCTTATCAGAAACGGGGGATCTTTTGACTATGTCGCCTGTTCTTTCTCTCCATTCGTTTGTATAAATTTTATATTCTGTCTTAATTTGCTTCACAACCCTCTTGTGGATAATCTGAAAATACAAAGTACCCATTCTTCCCGGAACAGAAGACACTCTAAATTTCATTTTCATTGATGCCATCTTTTATTAAATACTATTTCTATTGGTTCAATATAATGACGGAATCTTACAGGCTTTTGTTTTATATCATTTTTGCATACAATGCCAGCCTTGCTTTTTTATACAAGAAGAACTTCCCTTGAAATAATAAAAAACTCCGCCAATGCCTAAGCAATGACGGAGTTTTGTTAGTATACAGTGTTCTTTTTTCGATAGATAATGAGAAGAGGGCAGCAGAATTAAGCGGTTAAAACAATGACGGAGTTTCTTTATAGTGCCAGACGGTATATCTCCTTACTGTCTTTCTTTGTCAGCTTCATATAATTGCCCACAAATTCTCCCTTATTGCGATGCAGACTATCTGTCAAGCGGTCTATATCGGGATTTACAATACCCAGTTCCTTGAAGTTTACCGGAAGTCCCATATAACGGAAGAAGTGCTTCAAGCGGGAAACACCGGCCAAAGCCGTTTCTTCCAAATCCTCCGATTGGGGCACATTAAAGACTCGGATGGCAAACTGGGCTATCTTCTTGGGATGATGTTCAGCCATAAAAGTCATCCAAGCAGGAACAATCACTGCCAATCCTGCACCATGCGTCACATTGTAGAGGGCACTTACCTCATGTTCAAGAAAGTGCGAAGCCCAATCTTCCTCACAACCAACTCCGCAAGTTCCATTGTGGGCGATAGTACCACACCACATGATATTAGCGCGCGCATCGTAGTCATCCGGGTTCTGCTTGACGCGGTATGCCTCCTTGATAACAGCCATCAATGTAGCTTCGCAAAGGCGGTCGCTTATTTCCACCTGCTGCGTATTGGTGAAATAGCGTTCCATGATATGTACCATCATGTCGGCAATGCCGCAAGCCGTCTGAAAAGGCGGCAGTGTATAGGTCAGTTCCGGATTCATGATAGAGAAAACCGGACGCAGCAATTCAGGCACACGGAGACTCAATTTCTGGAGAGTGTCCACTTTAGTAATCACGGAGTTGCCCGAACCTTCACTGCCCGCAGCGGGAATTGTAAGTATCACTGCCACATTCAAAGCTTTCTTTACCTTGGCCTTGCCGACATAGAAATCCCAGAAGTCACCCTCATAAGGTACACCGGCGGCAATGGCCTTTGCCGTATCAATGACAGAACCGCCGCCTATGGCAAGCATCAGGTCTGCCTGCTCGCGACGGCAAAATTCGATACCTTCATAAACCTTCGTGTCTATGGGATTAGGCTGCACGCCTCCCATTTCGCAATACAGAACACCGGCTTCCTGCAAGGAGGTCTTCACCCGCTGCAACAGACCGCTACGGACAACGGAACCACCGCCATATACTATCATCACCTTGCGGGCATCCTGCTTGCGCGCCAATGCGCCCACCTGCATTTCTGTATCCCTTCCGAAGACAAACTCCGTAGGGCTATAAAAGACGAAATTGTTCATATTCGTATTTATTTTACTATCGAATCAAATATCATTCAATGTATTCACCATATCTTCCAAAGAAACGTTTAAACGCTCCCCATTTCATCAACCCTTTTTCAAAGACCAGAATTCCCAACAGGGCACACGAAACGCCCAACAGCACATCTATCAGGTAGTGATGTCCCGAATAAACGGCTGTCCACCAGATACCGACCATTATAACAGCAAAAAGAGCTACCAACCATTTCCTGCAATATCCCATGACGGCATAGGCCAAAGCCACTACCATGTAGGCAGCATGGAGTGAAGGCACTGCCGCAAAAACATTGGCATTGCGCCCATAGATAGAATTAAAGACAGAACAGCCCAGCAATTCATCAAAACGTCCCAAACCTGCCACATTGCCCGGAGTATCGAGTATAGGCTCGAAACCATAATTCATGGCATACCAAGGTGGGGCGGCAGGATGAATGTAATACCCGGCAAAACCTATAAGATTGACCAGCAAAAATACCATTGCAAAACGCAGGTAAATCTTGCGGTCGCCCTTCAAATAGAGCCATAGTCCGAATATAATGGGAACCGGAACCCAACAAAGATAGAATATCCCGGCAAAGAAATCTGCCAACGAACAATGATATAGTGCAAAATATTCGCAAGGAATAAGAGTAGTACCATTGACAGATAAGCCAAAAAGAGATTTTTCAGCCTCATACAGCCCCTTTATGTCGATAGGATTTACTTGATAATTGGGATACACGCGCATCCAGTCATACGAAATGCCGAATACGAAAAAAGGCAATAATGCCAGAGCCAACTTACGGGTTGTCTTTCCCGCAAAGAACAATACCAAAAATATCCCTGCCATCAAGATATGTTCCGGACGGAGTCCGATGCAGACCGTTGTCAGAATCAAAAAAAGCGCCGTAATGATAATAACCCAGACCGCCTCTTTCACAGAGGGAAACAAATAATTTCTCATCACTTATTTTTCAGAAGTTTATAGCAATGCGACAAACGGGCGAACGCTGTCAAATTTGCCAGAACGGCAATAAGCGCCAAAGGCACAATCAATATCAGCATCGGATCGAATGCCGTACAGTCACTAAAAACTCCACAAAAAATAGCACCGATAGCAGTCAACACAACACGCTCGGGACGTTGCATAAAACCAACTTTGCATTCCAGTCCCAATCCTTCGGCACGGGCACGCACGTAACTCACCATCAGTGAACCTATTAAAGCAATGAACGTAATCATGGAGCCCCACAGATATCCTTGCAACATCAAATAATAAAATATACCGAACAACGTCACGAGTTCACTATAACGGTCGAGCACCGAATCAAACAAAGCACCAAACGTTGAACTCATATTGCCTACACGTGCCACACGCCCGTCCATCATGTCAAACAGTCCGGCAAAAAGCACTATACCGCCTCCCCAGCCCACATAAGTCAGTTCCCCACTCTTATACATGCCTGCATAAACAAACAAAGCAGCAGCCATGATATTCAGCACCAATCCGGTGGTAGTAATGAAATTAGGTGTAATACCAATCTTAATCATGCCACGCACCACAGGATTGATAATTCTGTAAATCACCTGTTGTAAATAATCTCTATAATTCATACTCGTCTTTTTTATTCTCCAAATCGTGTTTCAGAAACCTCCTGAAGTTATAATTCCGGTAAACAAAAACCCGCTGCAGATGATAGTTCCAGAAGAAAGCAACCAATACTGCAACTATTATCTTTGACAGGATAAACACATTATCAACATAATAGCCCAACAATCCGTTTACCCATATCATGCCGGTGAGCCATTCTGTCAAGGCAAATGTTCCCCAAGTATTGAGCACAATACTGGCTCCCCAAACAAAAAGGTATTTCACGGCAACATGTGTTTTCTTCACATTTGCAGCATGAAAAACCCATCTGTAATTAATGGCACAATTCACTATGCCTCCCACCACAGAACCCGTAAACGTAGCATAAAGATAAAAAATACCGAAAGCTTTTACCAAAAGGATGGTTATCAGGAAATCAACAAAACTCGCAAATTGCGCAGACAGTTGGGCCTTTAGAAAGACCCATACAGAATGACGGCATTTGGTTTCTCTGTTTTTTTCTTTCATCCTATTATCCATCTTGCCGCAATCAAAACAATAAAGCCATAAACACCGGATAAGATATCATCCATCATTACCCCTACTCCACCAGGCAGGTTTTCCATCTTGCGAATGCCCAACGGTTTAAAAATATCGAACAATCGGAATAGAGCAAACGCCCCCGATGCATACCATATATGTCCGGCAGGCACTGCAAGCAAAACAATCCAGACTCCGACCATTTCATCAACAACCACACGAGAAGGGTCTTCACCCCAAAATGCCTCCAGACAATCGGACGCCCATATACCTGCAACCGTGAAAGCCAAAATCATTGCCACCGTCAGCCACAACAAAATGACACTCGAAACAAGACAAGACAAACCAAGCCAAACAAGCGTAGCCAATAAAGCTCCCGCCGTGCCCGGAGCAAAAGGAGAAAAGCCTGAGCCAAAGCCCGTGCCGATAATAACGGATAGAAGGGAAGGTTTCTTCATACAATCCGGGAGAAAAATAGGTAAGATAAACAAAAACAACAAGATGGCAGAATGGTAAGACAGTCTTTACTGCCTTATCATCTTACCATCCTATCATATTAATCATTAATTATCAATCCAAATAACTCGGTGCAGTTTCACCCACCATATTACGGATAGTTTGCTTCACCATACGCCATTGCTGGAACAAGTCGTGTACCGGCTGATGTTCAAAATCATGCATCGGACTCTTACAGAAGAATGACAGCCATGTCTGAATGCCACACATACCCGCACGCATTGCCAAATCACTGAAAATAACCAAGTCAAGTGCAATAGGGGCGGCAAGAATAGAATCGCGACATAAGAAATTAACCTTGATTTCCATCGGATAGCCCATCCAACCAAAGATGTCGATGTTATCCCATGCTTCCTTATTGTCCTTACGAGGAGGATAATAGTTGATACGCACTTTGTGATAAACATCACCATACAGATCAGGGAATTTTTCAGGTTCGAAGATATTGTCGATAACAGATAACTTGCTTACTTCTTTCGTCTTAAAGTTTTCCGGTTGATCGAGCACTTCTCCGTCGCGGTTACCCAGAATATTGGTAGAGAACCAACCGCTTACACCCAGCATACGAGTTTTGAACATGGGAGCAAGAACGGTCTTCATCAAAGTCTGGCCACTCTTAAAGTCCTTACCGGAAATGGGTACATTCATTTTCTTGGAGAATTCCCACATAGCCGGGGTATCTACACACAAATTAGGAGCCCCCATAATGAACGGAGCACCTTCTGCAATGGCAGCGTAAGCATAACACATACTCGGAGAAATAACTTCGGTATTGTTTTCTTTCATAGCTTTTTCCAAAGCAGCAAGAGACTCATGTTCTTTTGACAGAGGAACGTAAATTTCCGTACTTGCAGCCCACAATACAACGATACGCTCGCAGTTGTTGGCAACCTTAAAATTACGAATATCTTCACGCAACTGTTCCACCATGTCCCAACGGGTAGCGGCATTCTTGATATGCGTACCATTCAGGCGTTTTGCAAAGTTGTGATCGAAAGCGGCAGGCATAGGCTTGATGGTTTGCAACTCGTCTTTTACAAGATTCAAGTCTTTTTCTTTCAAGACCTCGGCATACATAGCCGCTTCATATGCATTGTCCGGAAAAATATCCCAGCCACCGAAAACGATATCATTTAAATCTACCAAAGGCACTACATCCTTGATGAGCTTCTCCTTACCATCCTGCATCCGCATGGTAGCCATTTGTGTGATTGAGCCTATAGCTTTTGCCAACCCTTTGCGGGCAGCCAGTGTGCCGGTAATCATAGTGGTTGCAACCGCACCACCTACTCCAACTACCAACACGCCAAGACGTCCGGTTGCCGGTTTAATGTTTTCTTTCATTGCCATTGTAATATTTAGAGTTTAAAAAATTGCTCAAATTTAGAGTATTTTACTCAATTGGAATTAGTCTTTTTATCAGATTTAATGTCCTATTAGTCAGAATTAGGTTAAAAAGTCATGTGCAAGCTTATCCTTAATCCGGATTTATCAATATCCGGCAAATCACGATAAGTCAAACGCCACACATAATCAACACGTAATATCTTAAAAATGTTTTCGATTCCTACACCCGCCTCCACGTATGGCATATGCCTCATTACGGTGCTTGAAAGCGGGAAACGGAACAGTCCGTCACTCAAATCGGGATTATTCTTATCACTCAGATTACCATACAGACCGCGGCAGGAAAGCACTTCACGCCATTTCAACTTTTTAAATAATGGAATCCTGTTGAATATAAAACCATTCAAATAATAAGTCACATCCCAAGAAGCATATTCATCATTCATAAACTCCATTGCATTCATTAATGAATACGATTCCGGCTGAATGGTGTAAGACAAGTTTGCATTCGGAATAATCAATAACGGAAAAGGAACTTTGTTCCAAACCTTTCCGGCTTTCAGGATAATATCAGTATAACCGAAGGCCGAAAACCAAAAGCGTTTCTGAAATCCGACTTCCGTATAATGATAGGTATAATCACTTCCTAAAACGCCCTTTGCAGCCATTATATGTGAAAGTGAAAAAACAGGAGCGTCCAATGAAACCGGAAAGCGATTCCATTGAGTCTGGAAAAATTTTTCATTCGGAGCATAACGTAATTTTAACTCCAACTCATTGGTATGAATACTCCCGATATGATTGTCCATAGTAGCAAGGCCAGGATCAACTGTGACTTCCTGTTTAATAAAAGGAATAAGAGGAGAAGACTCGTCACGTCTCGAACGGGTAACCAACTGATAGGAGAAGCCGGAATGAAACTCACTGGTATAAGTCAACTCTATCTTTTGCTGATAGCCGATACGATCATCTTTCTGACGCTTCAAGGCAAGAAAAACATTATCCTGACTGGTATATAAATAGTGTTGTCCATACTGGTTCACATCTGACAAGTAACCAACTTTCAACGAATGAATGGGGAACTCATTGGCATACTCCTTTTTCTTATTGAAAGAGTATTCCAGTTCTGCAAGCCCTTTCACCCGTTGGTCGCGAAAACCATATGCAATGTACCCTTTACCAAACAAATGCGGATTAAGCCAGGCTGTAGTCATGCCACCCGCCCTCAGCCGTACACCTTCCAGCGTATTCCCACTGATAGTAGTATTCATCATGCCAATGTATAATAGAGGTGCTTTCTCTTGGGGGACAGGAATATATCCCGTAAACAGCACTTTTAGCACTCTCTCTGTCCAATAATATACAGGATAAGCCCGTAACTGCACCATCATCTTATCCACAGAAGTTTCCTTCTTGCTGACTTTCACATGACGATTTGCATCCCAATACGCTTCCGGTCGCATAGAAGCTTCCAGAGCTTCAATGACTCTTTCCGGTTTACGGAATGCTTGCAGAGCTTTATCATCAGCTTCGTATTTATAATTTCGGTAATACACATCTCTTTTAGCATAAATACCATCACTGCTATCCACCAACTTGAATTCAGTAGTTATGCTCTCATCGGTTAGTTGCCTTGTTCCATCCTTTGCACGGTCAAAGTTTTGTTCTATCTTCATATAATCTACAAAATTCAGATTTATTTTCTGAGGAAAGTTCAAGACTGCACGACAAACGAAATATGTACTGTCAAGCACGACATATAAATGCCCCGTAAAACCAAATGACTCAGAATTAAACGGTACAAACGTCAAATCCACGCAAGGCTTCCCGGCAACGGAAAGGGTATCCATTAAATAATATTTGTAGAAAGAAGGTCCCAGAGAAGAAAGCGGACTGACAAACTTATTCGTAAATAAAGAAATGTTGTTCTCATAAATATTCACATCAGTCATCGTGACACTGATAGCTTGCTCCATGCCCTGCTGAGACAGAATCTCATCTACTCCTGCCCGCCTGCGAGCCTGTACCCACTGTTTCTCACTATATGGTGACTTACGATAATAGTCCGTTGCGAGCAACTCACGATTAGAAATAGCCAGTACCGGCCTACCTGTCACAGCCGACGTATCTACATAATCTATCAAAAATTTGAATTTACGATATATCCACTTCTGCTGTTTTATGCTATCAAAGTTATTGATGGCAAATGTCATCTTCTCATAGCGGTCACGCTGCCAGAAATCATGCTCATCCGGTGAATAATCATCCCGATGCTCTATCATATTCCGCACAAACTCTACTGCCGGATTATTTTTTTTTCTGTAACGTTCATGTTTGGGGGTTACCACAATTTCAGCCAACGCATACGTGGCCGATGAAAGCGCTATATGCAGACGTACGCTTTGGGCGGGATGCACCAACTGAATATATTCATTATACCCCACAGTTGAGATAACCAGTGTAGCTTCCAGTCTGTAGGTCTTGAAGGAAAAACAACCATTATCATCAGTCATTCCTCCTTCCGTAGTCCCTTTCAAATAAACAGATGTATAAGGCAACGGTTCTTTCGTCAACGAGTCAGTAACAACGCCTTGCACCATATATTGTGCCTTCAACGGCAGGGCAACCAATTGTATGAACAAAGCTACCCCAAAAAACAATCTCATACCTATTTTTCTCCTAAATTCAGGATGCAAAGGTACGGAAGAAAACTTTTTCAGAAAGATCGGTTTTGCAGAATAAATGTCCTAAAGTGCTTAAACATCCGGCAAAAAACTCTGCAAAGCATAAAACTAAGCATTAAACATGATGCGGAAACGGGTCAGGCCATCATTATAGGTACGAAGAGAAAATGTACAGTTATGGCGAATCAAGACTTCTCGGATAAACACCAGACCAATACCCTGCCCATTCGGTTTAGTAGAAAAAAAAGGACTGAAAAGCTTAGCCTCTACCTCCTTGCTGATTCCGGAACCATTATCAATCACTTCTATATAAGCGGGAGCTACTGTTCTGATTATAATCTCCCCCCGTCTGCCCGATTCTCCGACAAAAGAGTCTATACTCTCGGCAGCATTTTTAATGATATTCACCAATACCTGTTCAAAAAGGGAAGCATCCAAACGAACTGAACCAATTTCCGGATCACATTCAAGCCTCAAACTAATTTTGCGGTCATTACACATGCCTTCCATAAAGCGTTTGCACATAGCTACCAAATCATTCAACCGCACAGATGCCAATGTCGGTTCAGGAATCTTCACCACATCAGCAAAACGGGTAATAAAACGGCTCATGGAAAAACAACGTTCCGTGCAAACACGCATTACGTCACAAATATCATCCATACCTTCTTCGGCGGAAAGAGCTTGCTCCACAGTATCTAATGTAGAAGTGATACCCGCAGTAGTATTGTTTACTTCATGGGCAATCATACGGATTACCTTCTCATACGCACGCTTTTCTGCACGCATCACTTCCTCGGTCATACGTTCTATCAGAAAGAAAGGATGTTTAAATCCACGATCAATGAAAGTCGAATGAGTGCACTTATAGATATTTGCATCATTCAGGCGGACCACAGCCGTCTCGTCTTTTGGAATTACGGCCAATTCAGTTGCCAGCGGAGAATCCACCTGATCCAAAGGCTTGTCTATCACTTCTTCCAAACGGACACCCAACATCTTTACAGCCATCGGATTCACCTGAGATACCTCGCCGTCTAAAGTCGTAATGACAACTCCCATCGGAGATGCCTGAATCAGCAGATCCAGAAAGTGATTTTGCTCACGCAACCTCAATCGTTCATTCTTGAGTTGCTCCATCATACGGTTGAATATATTCACAATACGATCTGCCTCATATTGCCCCACTTGGCTCAGGCGACTGCTGAAATCCTGCTCACGCAACAACTCCATACCGCAACCAATCGTATTCATCGGTTTTACGATCTTACGGTAGAATACTATCAAATAAAGCAGAATAAATGCAATAAGCCCCTCGATAATATACAAATGCATGAAATGTATTTTATCGACAAAATGAAACAGCAATCCGCCCAAACCAAGCAGAAAGAGGACAAGTATGAAAAAGAAGAATTTAATGCGCACAGAAGTTATTCATAATTAATGTTGTATTTTTCCAAACGGCGATAAAGTGCCGCACGACTTATGCCCAATGTCACAGCTACCTGACTAAGATTTCCCTTATGCTGCTCCAAAGCTTGCAAAATAGTCTGCCGTTCTATTTCATCTAACGTCATACCAGAGAAAGAACTACCATCGGCAACCTTGGACGATTCGTCGTGACGTAAATACTGGACATCAAAATCAACAGCATCCAACACCGTCTTTCCACTGACCAAAATAGTACGTTCCACCAGATTCTTCAATTCACGGATATTGCCCGGATAAGGCAGGCGTGAAAGGAAGTTCAGAGCATCCGCCGAAAAATCCGTATGTGGCAAACCATTCACTTCGGCTTGGCAGTCGGCAAAATGACGAACCAGCAAAGGAATATCTTCACGACGTTCGCGCAAAGCAGGAAGTTTGACGGTTATCAGGTTGATCCGGTAGAAAAGATCCTCACGGAAGGTATGTTCAGAAACCATTTTGCGCAAATCAGCGTTGGTAGCAGATACCACCCGTACATCTACTTTACGGGGGCGACTATCGCCTAACACTTCAAATGTCTGATCCTGCAATACCCGCAACAGCTTCACTTGACAAGATGGATCAAGATCACCGATTTCATCTAAAAAAATAGTTCCCTTATCAGCCATTTCAAAACGCCCTGTACGATCGGCAATCGCATCTGTAAACGCTCCTTTCTTATGACCGAACATTTCACTCTCAAACAGACTCTGCGAGATACCTCCGAGATTAACTTTTACAAAAGGTTGTTTCAAACGCTGACTATTGTCATGAATAGCTTCGGCAATCAGTTCCTTACCTGTTCCACTCTCACCCGTAATAAGTACAGAAGCATTAGTACGGGCAATACGGGCAACCGTATTTAATACATCCATCAAACCTTTTGACTTACCGATAATATGACCGCGGTTCAAGTTGTTGCTTTCTTTTCCTTCAACCTTCTCCGGAGCAGTAGTCAGTTCTAAAGCCGTCTCTATGCGCTGTAACAAAGCGGCATTATTCCACGGCTTGGTAATAAAGTCGAAAGCTCCCGTCTGCATACCTTGCACAGCAAGCTGAATACTTCCCCATGCTGTCATCAAAATGACAGGTACATCAGGACGGAAAATTTTGACTTGCTTTAGTAAAGTAAGACCTTCCTCACCGGTCGTTGAAAGGGTGAAGTTCATGTCCATCAATATCAAAGAGGGTATCTCAGCACGAACAATATCTATGGCCTCACGTGGTCCCGGAGCAGTTTTTACTTCATAACCGGCACGTTTCAACATAAAACTAAGTGAAGAGCGTACAGCACTATCATCGTCTATTATCAATATCATAATTAGTTTTACCGTTTGTTTCCTGCAAAAATAAAGAAAAATAAATTCATCCTCTTATGATATCATCAAAATCCGCTTCCAATTCCGTATTATGTTGAAAGTCCCAAAGAGTGAGACTGCGAAGCTGGTAAAAATAATACCAAAAATAATAGAGTTCAGAAATATGTTTCTGACGCGCTTTATCCTTAGAATTCTGTGCATCATTCAGATCCAATGTGCTTATCTTACCGATCATAAACGTTTCGACACTGGTCTGATAACGTTTTTCAGCAATAATATCCGCTTCTTCAGCAATACCCAACTGTTGTGCCTGATTATTGAAATTCGCCACTAACAAAAATATATCCTGATTAAAATTCATCTGCTCTTGACGAAGTTTTGACAAGACCACTTCACGATTGCTCCTTGCAACCCGTACCTTTCCACGCCTTTTACCCCAATCGAGGATAGGTATCTTAACTCCCACCTTTACAATTTGGTTATCAAGCAAATCCTGATAAGCAGAGGAAAATTCGCGATTTTGTCCAGTATAACCCACACTGGCAAAAAGATCAATGCTTCTTAAGTTCCCTCGTGCCGTAGCTACTTCATAATCCGCTTCCAATTGACGCCGCCGAATATTTTGTGCAAAAGAGTTACGTTCCAGCGCCTTATTTAAGACATAGTCATACTCCATTTTGATATTAGGAACAGAAGCAGGCAATACCGGATTCAGGCTTTCTTGTTCGGATACACTCAAAAAAGAACGAAGCTGAAACATCTTAGCATTCAAATTACTTTCCGCTTCCGTAACGTCAGCCTTACCTTGCAGGGAATTCAGTTTAAGTTGCAATAAATCATTCTCCGAAATTTGTCCCATTTTGCGTTTTGCGATGGCCACCTCATAAAGCCGATCAGCATTCTTTTTATTCTGCTGTGCCGTAGCAAGTGCTTCTTTAGCCAACAATAACTGAAAAAAGTATGTGATAGTTTTCATAGTTACTTCTTCCGTAGCCGAAATAAAAGCTGCTTTTACCTCGGCATAACGTACAGGTTCGATACGACGATTCCACCTTAAACTATTCACACCGAAAATGGGCTGTGTCAATTCGAGACTTATAGGAACAGACATAAACTGCCTGTCTCCTCCCGTCCCCAACTGTTTGAGATAATTCAGAGAAGAAGCCAAAGATAACTTACCACCTGTAAACCAAATATTCTGATCAATAGAAAGCTGACCAGACAAGCCTAATGTATTATTACGGACGAAGCTATAAGAACCATCTGAATTTTGATAAGTGCTGTACGACTTATTATAATTTGGCAATGTTCCGGTAAAATTCACTTCCGGTAACAAATCTGCACGAAAAGTACGATATTCCCAATAAACGGTTCTCAACTCATTCAAAGCAACGGCTGCATCCACGGACTGACTACGTGCCAGAGCGATGGCCTCTGACAAGGTGATACTGCGTTCACGTTCCGCCGTGTCGTTTTTTGCCGAAACAGCCAAGGACAGTAAAAAACAAGCTGTGAGTAAAAAAAAATTTTTCATGTTCAGTCTTTAAAATTATCACCAACAGAAAGACAAAGACCGTGCCAAGTGGCAAGAAAGAGTTCAAAGGGGAGTTGTGTTCATTTTCGGACAGTGAGAATGTTCGATTGCGAACGATAGGGAGTGCTTTACAGCACTCCCTTCGAACTTGGCAGCCCAAAGTGATAAATATCCCGTTTTACTGCCATTTTCAATGCACGTGCCAGTGCCTTGAAGATACCTTCTATCTTATGATGTTCATTCTGGCCTTCCGCCTTGACATTAAGATTCATTTTAGCTGCATCACTCAATGATTTGAAAAAATGCAGAAACATTTCAGTAGGCATTTCCCCAATCTTCTCACGTTTGAACTCAGCATCCCATACAAGCCAGGGACGGCCACCGAAATCAAGGCATACTTGGCACAAGCAATCATCCATAGGCAAAGCATAGCCATATCGTTCAATCCCACGCTTGCTACCTAATGCCTGATAGAGACATTCACCCAAGGTAAGTGCAACATCTTCTATCGTATGGTGTTCATCCACTTCCAAATCACCTTTAACATAAACGATCAGATCCATACTTCCATGTTTTCCTATCTGCTCCAGCATGTGGTCAAAAAAGCCGATTCCAGAATGAATGTCACAATTTCCATCACCATCCAAGTTCAAGGATACATAAATATCCGTTTCTTTCGTTATACGATGTATTTCCGCCTTCCGTTCACCTGCAAAAAGGAATTCAGCAACTTTATCCCAATCCTTCGTAACAAGTGCACATGGAAGATCCGTATCGTCTTGCAGCAATATAGCACGACATCCTAAGTTTAATGCCAGTTCCACATCCGTAGGACGGTCACCTATCACATAACTGTTCTCCAGATCATACTCTGGATTATTCAGATATTTTGTAAGCATACCCGTACGGGGTTTCCGAGTTGGAGCAAACTCTTCAGGCATACTTCGGTCAATACAAATGTCATCAAATATAACGCCCTCACCCTCCAGCGTCTTCAGCATGAGATTATGTGCCGGCCAAAATGTTTCTTCCGGAAATGAAGCAGTGCCCAGTCCATCTTGGTTTGTCACCATCACAAATTCAAAATCCAATCTGCTACGGATAAAACCAAGATTACGCATTACTTTCGGATAAAACTCCAACTTCTCCAATGAGTCCAATTGATAGCTTATGGGCGGCTCAATAACCAAAGTACCGTCACGATCTATAAATAATACTTTTTTCTTCATCGGTATTTCTTTAATGCTTCTATCAGTATTTCATTTTCCATCCTTGTCCCCACCGTCACACGCAAGCAGTTTCCGCAAAGTGAAACAGAATTGCGGTTACGAACAATAATACCCTCTCCTACCAAATAATTATAGATGTTCACGGCATCTGTCACACGCACCAAGAAGAAGTTTGCATCCGAAGGGAATAATTTTACGGTACAGGGCAAGGCTGCAAATTCTGTTTCCAAATCCTCACGTGCTTCCTTCAAGGTCTTTACCCAGCGTTCTATTTCATAATAGCGGTGAAGCATCTCCATTGCTTGTTTCTGTGTCAGTTCGTTCACGTTATAAGGATACTTTATCTTGCTGAGAATACCGATGACTTGTGGCGAAGCAAAAGCCATACCCAAACGAATAGCGGCACATCCCCACGCTTTGGAAAAGGTTTGAAGAAGGATGAGGTTAGGATACTTTCCCAAATTCTCCAAAAATGAAGGAGCTTCTGAAAAGTCGTTATAAGCCTCGTCTAACACAACCAGACCATTGAAACCGCAAATCAGCTTCTCTATTTCACTGCGGAGGAGATCATTTCCCGTTGGATTATTCGGAGAGCAAAGGAAGATAAGCTTTGTATGCTCATCTGCCGTTTCAAGCAATTTATCTGCCGAAAAACAAAAATTCTCATCAAGTAGTACCTTACGGTATTCCACATCATTCACTTCTGCACAAATCTGGTACATACCATAGGTAGGATCGATGGCCACCACATTATCTATCTGCGGCTCACAAAAGGCACGATATACCAAGTCGATGGCCTCATCGCTGCCATTTCCCAAAAAGATATGTTCGGGACTGATTTTCTTTATCTTGGACAATTCCTTTTTCAGTTCCCTCTGCATGGGATCCGGATATCGGTTATGGGGCATGTTATACGGATTCTCATTAGCATCGAGAAACACAGATGCAGCCACACCATTATACTCGTCGCGTGCCGAAGAATAAGGCTTCAAACGCCATATATTCGGCCGGGTCAATTCTTGCAATGTTTTCATACTCAATATTCAAGATTATATTTTATAATGATTTCAACCGAACGGTAACGGCATTTTTATGCGCATCCAGATGCTCGCTGGCAGCCATCACCTCAATGGAAGGTCCGATATTCCGCATTCCTTCCGGACAGATTTCCTGAAAGGTAATCTTGCGGACGAAACTATCCAGACTAACACCGCTATATGCTTTGGCATAACCATTTGTCGGCAAGGTATGATTAGTCCCCGAAGCATAATCACCGGCACTTTCTGGTGACAGGGAGCCTAAAAAGACAGAACCAGCATTCACTATTTTCTCTGCAACAGACATATAATCCGCAGCTTCGATGATAAGATGTTCGGGGGCATAGGTATTTGTCAGTTCAATGGCTTCAGCCATATCCCGCACTACAATCAACTTGCTTCCTGCCAATGATTTTTCAGCGATTTCCTTACGCGGCAACACGGCTAACTGACGCTCCACTTCTTCTTTTACCATCTGCCGCAAGCGGGCCGAGGTAGTGATCAACAAGGCCTGGCTATCCACTCCGTGTTCGGCCTGACTTAGCAAATCGGCTGCAACAAATACAGGATTGGCTGTTTCATCCGCCAGAACTTCAACTTCGGAAGGTCCTGCAGGCATGTCGATAGCAACATCGCGCAGGCTTACCAATTGTTTGGCCGCCATAACATACTGGTTGCCAGGACCGAATATTTTATATACTTTGGGCACACTTTCAGTACCGTAAGCCATAGCAGCAATGGCCTGCACACCACCTGCCTTGACAATATGGTTTATACCAGCAACCTTAGCTGCAAACAGTATGGCAGGATGCACTTTCCCATCTTTACCCGGAGGCGTGCAAAGCACTATTTCCCGGCATCCCGCAATTCCGGCAGGAACGGCAAGCATCAATACGGTGGAGAACAGAGGGGCTGTCCCTCCCGGAATGTATAGCCCCACTTTCTCTATGGCAACAGCTTTCTGCCAACAGAAAATACCCGATTGTGTTTCTACCTTTTTACCTTCAAAACGTTGTGAAACATGAAAGGCTTCAATATTCCGTTTTGCCAAACGAATGGCAGCTTTCAAGTCTTCGCTCACCAAAATTTCCGCTTCTGCCAATTCTTCATCCGATACGGCAAGTGAAGCAAGAGTCACCCTATCAAACTTTTCTTCATATTCCAAAATGGCATGGTCACCTTCGGCTTGCACATGTTCAATAATGCTCCGTACTGTATCGAACAAATTTTCTGTATTCATTACCGGGCGTTTCAGTATTTCCTCCCATTGTGATCTGTCAGGATTGGTTATCTGTATCATAATTAGACTTTTTTTAAATTATCATTTTCTCAATCGGAAGCACCAATATTCCTTCTGCTCCCAATACTTTCAGCTTACCGATAATCTCCCAAAAGCACTTTTCGTCCAATACCGTATGTACTGAACACCAATCTTCCTGCGCCAATGGCATCACCGTCGGACTTTTCATTCCCGGAAGTACAGCTACAATCTCATCCAGCTTATCCTTCGGGGCATTCATCAGTACATATTTCTTATCCTCCGCTGTTTTCACAGCATCCATGCGAAACAGAAGCTCTCGCAATATTTCCTGTTTTTCTTCTCCCAGATTCTTATTTCCGATCAGCAAGGCTTCCGATTTCATTACCACTTCCACTTCTTTCAGACGATTGCTCACCAAAGTAGAACCTGAACTGACGATATCAAAAATAGCATCTGCCAATCCTATGCCTGGCGCCACTTCTACTGAGCCCGTAATGACGTGTATCTCGGCATTAACCTCGTTTTCTTTTAAGAATCGAGAAAGAATACCCGGATAGGATGTCGCAATTTTCTTTCCGTGAAACCACTGTACTCCCGGATAATCAATATCCTTTGGCATGGCTAATGACAAACGACATTTACTAAATCCCAATCGTTTAACTATTTCCGCATCCTCTTTTTTCTCAATGAACTCATTCTCACCTACGATACCAATATCTGCAACCCCGGTAGCCACAGATTGTGGAATATCATCGTCTCTCAAAAATAACACTTCCAAAGGAAAGTTCGAGGATTGCACCAGCAACGAACGTTTCATGGCGCTCAATTTAATATCTGATTCTCCCAAAAATGCCATTGTCTCATCATATAGACGACCTTTGGCTTGCACTGCAATTCTTAGCAACATAAGATTCTCAATTTATGATTTATTCTTTATATCTCCAAATTTCCAGAAAACAAAAACGAGGCTTACCAATATCGGCAAGCCTCGTTATTCTATGTTCTACATCCACATATACACTCATACGCCCACCGGATTATTCGTCAGGATAATGATGGTGATGATGTGCTACGATATTCTTCATATTTTCCGTTTTGATGCGACAAAAGTAAACTATTCATTTAAAGCATCCAAATATTTATCATGAAAAGTTTATTTTTTCTTTCATTTTCTCATTTTATTGAAATACAAGCTCTCATTTCAGCAACTTCCATATCGCTCCTTCTATAGTAACGGTAATATTTCTTCCGGTTCTACATCACAATGGTGGAAATACATCTCTTTTTCAGCCTTCTCTTTCGGAAAAGTAAAATAAATGCAGGTAGCTTCTGTACAGAGTTCCCCCTGACTATTGTATAAACGCGCTTCTATAACAGCAATATTGCGCTTTTGCTCGCTAAGGAAAGCACGCAATACAACGTGAGTGTCGTTTATGGATATAGATTTGCGAAAGCGAGTCTCCATCCTGGAAGTCACCCCACCAGTCTGTAATTTGCGAAACACTACCCAACCACAGATTTCATCCAGTAACACAGACTGAATACCACCATGCAAAGTATTCAACCACCCTTGGTATTCCGGGCGTGGTTTCCAGATGCTTACTATCTCATTACCATCCTCATAAAATTCCATTCTCACACCAGCTTCATTGTCAGGAGAACAACCGAAGCAATTGTAACCTTCCATATTTTTCCATGGATTGATAATCTTCTTCATGACAGTTTTTAATTAGTTCTTTTTTCACGCATATATGAACGATGTCCGTATATGATAATCACAATAAAACAAATTAAAGGCAATATAAACGAAAGATTTACAGCAGGCATTCCCAATAATATATGCCGGTCAATAATACTCGCTTGAAGTGGTGGCAAAATCGATCCGCCTAAAATAGCCATAATCAATCCTGCAGCTCCAAATTTAGCATCGTCCCCCAATCCTTGCAGAGCAATTCCGTAAATAGTAGGAAACATCAGCGACATACAAGCAGAAATCCCAACGAGACAATACATGCCCCATATATTTTGCAGGCAAATAACCCCGATTGTAAACATCAGTGCTGCAACGGCCAATATTTTCAACAATAATCCCGGACTGAGATAGCGTAGAATAAAAGTACAGACAAAACGACTGATACAGAAAATTATCATTGCAATAATGTTGTATTCCTGTGACAATACCTCCGCAGCTTTTTCTTCCATTCCTCCATCCATAAACAAACGTGTACCGTATTGTATGATAAAAGTCCAGCACATGATCTGGGCTCCGACATAAAAGAATTGGGCTATGACTCCTTCCCGATAATGCTTGATACAAAAAATTCGTTTCAAGGTAGGAATAAAGTTTATGTTATGAGACTGATCTGCATTTTTAGGCATCTTCATCATTCTGATCAGTAGGAGCATTACCAAAACAACAATGCCAATGATGAGATACGGTGCAATCAATACACCCAAATCAGAATCACGTACCAATTCAAACTCAGCAGTTGACAATCCACTACGTTCAGCCGTATCCATCGGATCCAATCTATTCTGAATAAAATTCATTGCCACGTACATTCCAAGTAGAGATCCCATCGGATTGAAAGACTGAGCCAAATTCAACCGACGAGTAGCAGTTTCCTCTGTCCCCATTGACAGGATATAAGGATTACAACTCGTTTCGAGAAAAGACAATCCACACGTCAAGATGAAATAAGCAATCAAAAATGGATAATAACTACCTATCAGCATAGCAGGAAAAAACAGAAAAGCACCAAGCGCATACATGCCTAATCCCAAGAGTACCCCTGCTTTATATGAAAACTTACGAATAAACATAGCTGCCGGAAAAGCCATTGCAAAATAACCGCCATAGAAAGCAACTTGCACCAGAGCGCCGTCTGTGACACTCATACGAAAAATTTTAGAAAAAGCTTTCACCATCGGATTAGTTATGTCATTAGCAAATCCCCAAAGGGAAAAACAGCTTGTTATCAATATAAAAGGTATCAGATAGCTTATGCCATCCTTACTTAAAATAGAAGTTTTTTTTGTGTTATTCATGGATCAAAAGACTCTTTTAGTTATTTATCATACAAATGGAACATACGCTCCATAGGCTGCCATTTTTCTGCCGACGTGCTGCCAGGCTCTGTTGATTGAAAAACAGCCATATAATCTTCCCATTCCTGCTGACGGGGCAAAGCAGCAAGGCGCTCCATTGCTTCATTCCAATTGAAATCCAAAGGAGTCTCAACTATCATAAATAGCCGGGAGCCCGAAATATAAATCTCCATTTCAAGAATTCCAACTTCACGGATACCAGCCAATATCTCAGGCCAAATGTTCGTTTGGTCATGGCGACGACGATATTCCGCTATCAGCGCAGGATTATCTCGCAAGTCCAATGTCCGGCAATAACGTTCTACCGGTTGATTATATTCCTTAACACGATAACTTTTGAAAGTTGATTCCATTATTTTCTATTCTTTTTGAATGATTTCTTTTATTTCACTCCTGTCTTTTATCTCACCTTTGGCCAATGCCTGCACAAGAATGTTACCTATTGCGGTAGCTTCTGCCGGTCCGGCATATACCGGAATACCCAGTGTTTCAGAGGTAAGGCGGTTAAGCAACCGATTACGACATCCTCCTCCTACAATATGCAATTGCTCTACCGGGGTAGGAAGTAAATTGTTCATTTGTTCAATACTACGTTTATATCGCTGTGCCAACGACTGCAACACACACCGCACATACTCTCCTTGCGAAACAGGTATCTGACAACCATGCTTACAACAATAAGTTGCAATAGCGTTTTCCATATCCGCCGGATTCTGGAAGACTTTATCATCAACATCTATCACTGAAGTTATGTCCGTTTGCTCGGCAGCAGTAACCAAAAACTCATAATCGGTTTCCTCTCCCCGTTCCTTCCATTGAGCAATAAGTCTCTGTAACATCCATAATCCAGTAATATTCTGTAAGAAACAAATTTTACCTCCTACGCCACCTTCATTTGTAAAACCTGCTCTTCGTGCTTTTTCAGAAAGAATGGGTTGCTGCACTTCAACGCCCAACAACGACCATGTACCTGAACTTAAAAAGGCTTTATGTTTACTGTCCGTTGCAGGAACTGCAAAGATAGCGCTTGCTGTATCATGCGACCCTACTGCAATCACATCCACTTCCTCCGACAATCCCAATTCTTCCCGAATTCCCGGCTTCAATTCTCCACGTATAGTTCCCGGCATCACGATCTCACCAAAAAGATGCCGAGGCAAATCCAATTTATCAATCAAATTATAGTTCCAGTCACATGTACGAGCATTCAGCAACTCTGAGGTAGAAGCAATGCTATACTCATTATTGGCAACTCCAGTAAGATAATAACTCAAAAGATCAGGTATAAATAACAGTCTGTCAGCAACCTTCAATTGCACATCACCACTTTTCTTCATACTGTAAAGTTGAAAAAGTGTATTAATGGCCATAACTTGAATACCTGCTTCGGCATAATGCTCGGACAAAGCAGAAGCGTCAAAAAGCTCCTCAGGTAACCCATCGGTACGTACATCACGATAACAAACAGGGTTTCCCAACAAATTTCCATCCTTGTCAATCAAGCCAAAATCTACTCCCCAGGTATCAATGCCGATACTTTTAATAGAATACCCTTTCAGGACCGCTTGCCGAAGTCCATTCTTCATTTCCTCAAACAGAAATAAAAAATCCCAATAGACATGATTTCCCATGTGCACCTGCCTGTTAGGGAAACGATAGACTTCTTCCAGTGTCAGAACTCCTTGATAGATGGAACCGGCCATCACCCGACCGCTTCCACCACCAAGGTCTATAGCTAAATAAGTACCCATCAATGTGTTTTTTTACCTAATATATATGTATCCAAGTCATCGATTTCTTCCGAAGTAAGTACAGTATAGTCACCTCCGGAAAGCACAATGATACGACAAGCCATCTCAAAAAACATAGCGCGCTCAAAGGCTTGGTCAAAATCTTTTCCACATACCACTTGTCCATGTTTCAACAGTAAAACCGAGTTATGCCCTTTCATGGCTTCGATTACGGCAGCAGCCAATTCGGGTGATCCAGGACGATAGTAAGGAATCACCGGAATTTCACGCCCCACATGGCATGGAATTTCAGCGGTAACATTGAAGTTTATGGGTGTTTCTTTCATACAAGCCACGGCTGTAGCGTAGCGAGACTGAAAGTGTAGCACTACATTCACGTCAGGACGCTCTCTCATCACACCCATATGAAAACCACTCTCCATGGAAGGCTTCACACCATTCAACACCTCTCCAGTAGCCAACTTACAAACAGCGACTTTCTCTTTCGGCAAGGAAGGGACCCATGATCCTGTACCTGATAGCAATACATCCTCGCCAACACGCCAAGAAATATTACCGCTACTACAGACAGTAAGGTCAGCATCCCCCACTCTGTGAGCCTGCCTCAAAAACTCTTCAATATGTAAATCCATTATCATAATGCTTTCTTATAAAGTTCAAGAATCAATTCTTTATTCACTTCGCGCGGATTACCAGGTGTACACACATCGGCAAAAGCGGCGGTGGTCAAGCGTTCAAGGTCTTCAGGCTTAATACCAAGTTCTGATAAGTGTTGTGGTATGCCCACACGGACAGCCAATGCTTTAACGGTATCAACAGCAGCCTTTGCCGCTTCTTCCTTACTCATGCCTGGTCTATAAACATTCATCGCTTTTGCAATATCCACATATTTGTCAAGTACCATAGGCGCATTGAATTCCATCACAATAGGCAGTAACAAAGCATTAGCCACACCATGAGGAACATCGAAAATGGCCCCTAAAGGATGAGCCATACCATGCACCAACCCTAAACCAACATTAGAAAAAGCCATTCCTGCAATATATTGAGCCACAGCCATACCATTTCGAGCTTCTGCATTTGACGGTTCGTTGACGGCAGTTTCCAAATAGCGGCTGATCATTTCAATAGCCTTAATCTCAAACATATCACTCATTTCCCAAGCACCTTTGGTTATCAAACCTTCGATAGCATGAGTCAAAGCATCAAGACCGGTAGATGCCGTCAAGCTTTTGGGCAAAGTGTACATCAATTCAGCATCAACAATAGCTACTACCGGAATATCATTAGGATCAACACAAACCATTTTCTTCTCGTTCGCTTCATCGGTAATCACATAATTGATCGTAACCTCAGCCGCTGTTCCTGCCGTCGTAGGAAGAGCAATGATAGGCACTGATTTCCTCTTTGTATCGGCCACACCCTCCAATGAAACTACATCGCTGAATTCCGGATTATTAGTGATGATTCCGACAGCTTTTGCCGTATCCATTGAAGAACCTCCACCAATAGCAATGATGAAGTCCGCCCCAGATGCAGCAAAAGCTTTAACTCCCGCATTAACATTTCCTACCGTAGGATTAGGTTTTATTTCACTGAATACCTCATAGGGAATATCGGCGTCCCTCAACACAGTCAGCACTTTGTCAGCCACTCCAAACTTAATGAGGTCTTTATCAGTGGCAACAAAAGCCTTATGTAACCCCAAACGAGCAATTTCCTTTGGAAGAACTTCACGCGCTCCTGGCCCGAAATAGGATACTTCGTTTAAAATAAATCTATTGACCATGAATATTGATTTTAGAGTATTCAAATCATTTATAAACAGGTCCATAAGTGGCACAAGCCCTATAATCAGCACCTTCTTTATTCATACCAAACGCATTCCAAGCAGCCGGACGGAAAATATCCTTATCCTCTACATTATGCATGCAAACAGGAATACGAAGCATGGAAGCCAATGTTATCAAATCAGCGCCAATGTGTCCATAACTGATAGCTCCATGATTGGCTCCCCAGTTATTCATCACGCTATATACATCTTTGAAAGCATCTTTTTTCGGATCCAGGCGTGGAGTAAACCATGTAGTGGGCCAAGTACGGTCTGTACGTTCATTCAACACTTTATGAATTGTCGGATCAATATCAACCGTCCATCCTTCAGCTATCTGAAGCACCGGGCCAAGTCCTTTCACTAAATTAGTACGAATCATCGTAACAGGCATTCCACCTTTAGACAGGAAATTACTGGAGTATCCTCCTCCACGGAAATAATCACGATTGGCAGGATACCATGTAGTAGCTTTCAGACAAGCTTCCACATCTTTTTCAGTCATCTCCCAAGCTTGCTTCATCACAGGTTTTCCTTCTGCGTCAAGACTTTGTCCGGAACCATCGAGAGTAGTAGCTCCTGAATTGATAAGATGAATGATACCATTTTTAGCATCGCCGGTCAACTCCATACCGGTGACACGCTTCACTGCCTCCGGACTCCAATATGTACGAACATCACTGAATATTTGAGCACGATGGGTCAGCAAATGAGCAAACAACATGGAAACTCCGTTCAAAGCATCATTCTCCGTAGCTACGACAAAAGCCTCACGAATGCCATTCCAGTCAAATGATGTATTAAGTAAAGCTTCAGAGAAATCTCCGTTCGGCTTCCAATCCGTCCATTGGCGCTGTCCCTGGAATCCGGCAGCAATGGCATTATGTCCCAAAGCTTCTTCCTTAAATCCCATCTCGCGTAGTTTCGGATTTCCAATCATCAAGTCACGCATAATGATAGTCATCTTCACTACAAACTCCCAATCTTTATCTTTGCCGGCTCTGTCCTTTACTTTGGCAACCGAATTAAAATCTTCTCCTTCGTTGGACTTACAATATTTTTCAGTCCAAGCCATGGCCTTTTCAAATTCTTCATGATCATAAATACCTTCATCCATACGGCGCAAGATTTCAGTTTCATCTACACTTTCATTCCTCATGCCGAGATATTCCTGAAAGAAATCCGGGTTAACGATTGAACCGGCTATGCCCATAGCCACACTACCGAAGCTTAGATAGCTTTTCCCTCTCATCGTAGCCATTGCCATGGCAGCACGCGCAAAACGCAGAATTTTTTCGGCCACATCCACCGGAATGGTATTGTCTGAAAGATCTTGGACATCATGTCCATAAATACCATAAGCAGGAAGGCCTTTCTGAGCATGGGCAGCCAACACTGCGGCCAAATAAACAGCTCCTGGACGTTCTGTCCCATTAAATCCCCATACAGCTTTCGGCCAATACGGATTCATATCCATTGTTTCTGAACCGTAACACCAACAAGAAGTTACAGAAATGGTAGCTCCCACACCTTCACGTTCAAACTTCTCAGCACAAGCAGCACTTTCCGCCACACGTCCAATAGTAGAATCAGCAATAACACACTCCACTGGCGAGCCATCACCATTCTTTAAATTAGAAGATATTAAATCGGCTACAGCTTTAGCCAATCCCATTGTTTTTTCTTCAAGACTTTCGCGGACACCGCCCTGACGACCATCAATAGTAGGACGAATCCCAATTTTCGGATACTTTTTCATATTTTCCTATTTAGTTAATAAAAGTAATATATCATGCTGAACTATGCTGAATTCTGCTCATAAAAAGTTATAGAGAACCTCTTAAATGAACTTCTGTCGGCAAGTAAATTTGTACAGATTTACCCGTAAGAATAAAATCGGCAGTCATTGTACCCATTTTATTCCAATCAATGCTCATAACTGTTATACCCTTGTCAATCACCTCATAAGCCGGTGTATCATTGTAGGCTATCAATCCAAAATCCATACCACAAACAAGTCCGGCATTACGGCTTTTCTTAATGATTTCTACTACATCCACTTGGCGAATGGCAATGTAAACTACACTGTAATGTACATCCAATTCATCCATATTTTCTACAATGTCATAATTCAGATGATAGTCTGTGCAATATTGTTCAAAATACCTGCAAGTATCTTTGGGATGCTTACTCTCTTTTGTAAAATACAGTACAATCTTATGATAACGCTGCAATCTCTCAGACAATTGGACCATTGCCTGATAAAAAGATTCGCCAAAATCTTGACAGATATAAGAAAATTCCTTCTTGTCAAATCTTCCAAAATCAAGCAGCAACAGACGAGATGAATCTATTTTATACAAATAAGGAGAAAACTTTTCATTATCAAAGTTCATCACCACATACTTGTTATATTTACCTATAGATTCACGAAGTATAGTGTTAAATAATGCCTCATTGTACTGATGAAACCAAAGATCAACTTTATACTTAGTTGAAAGACGCTTTACAAAACTATTATAAAGCCTATCTTTGAAAGGAGAATATTCATCAAGTAGTAATAAAATATTTTTCTGCCTATTAGCCACAAAATAACCTTTGCCGGGAGTAGAATCAATTATTCCACGTTCTTTCAAATCAATAAAAGCTTTAAATACTGTATCTCTGGACACTTTGTACTCATGACTTAACTGATTTATGGAAGGCAAAGCGCTTTCCATCTTATATTTACCCATTGAGATATCACTGCTTATCAGGTCGGCCAATTGCTTAACCTTTGTCATCTGTTGTCCAAAAATCACTTTCATGCTAAAAATAGTTCAACTGATTACTATAAGTATAAAAGGCTCTCTAACTATGCTGAGCCATCCCGGTGCAAAGAAAGATAATTTATTTATTATCAAGAAGAAATCATATCATGTTTTACAACATATTATCATAGTATCAGCATATTACCATTATATCTTCACCGGAAATTTAAACAAAAAACGAACCTCGCCCACATACTCTGTATCAAGCGATACGCTTCCGTACATCAAGAGAGCTATTTGCTTATAGATATTCAATCCCAATCCCATTCCCGACTTAAAACTGTCTAATTTCTCAAAACGTTGAAAAATCGCCTCACGCATCTCCGGTTGAAATGTGTTAAGACCTGCCCCACTCTTTACTCATCGGTACGAATTACCAACTGTCCATAAACAGGTGAAGGTTCAAAAGTCAGCGACACACCAAATGCAACGCAAGACTGTACAGAAGAAACAACCGTATGACATAATCCATTTATCTCTACATATTCATTCTTCAGTGTATAGTTTCCACTTTCCAACTTAGCCAAATCCAAGACATCATTGATTAAAGCAAGCAAATAAGAAGCATTTTCACGGGTAATTCTCTGAAAATTACTTCTCTCTACCTCTGAAAACATATTCACACTATCACTGCTGAATATATCCGTGAATCTCACTATTGCATTAAGAGGTGTCCGAATTTCATGACTCATATTTTGAAGAAACGCTGATTTTAGACGATCGGCCTGTTCAGCCTTCTTTCGCGCTTCCTCCGCAGCATCTTGTTCGACACGTAACCGCCTGATAGTCCGGCGACGCACAATGGCATAAATCACCGAAAATAAAGACAGGATTGCCAACAGAATAAGTGCAAAAATCATCCTGAATTCTTTAGCATGTGTTTCCAATTTCGTGTTTTCAGCCATCAGATACGCATTGTTATAACACGCTACCATATCAGCAAACACATCCAGCCCAAAAATTGTACGGATAGAATCATTATACTGATATTTCCTTTTACAAAAAAACAGAAGCAAAAAATTGAACTTCTCATTTAGATGTAACAATAACCTATCAACCATGTCAAGTAGAGATTCTCAGTTTTTCAGCAATTTCCATATTCTTCAGGCCTTCAAAACGGCTCATTAAGAATACCTCACGGCAACGTTTTAGCAATTTTTCCATGACAACTTTTATTTGTTCTTGAAGTTCGTCATAAAGCAGCCTTTCATCAGTCTGATATTTGAAATCCGCATGATAAAGGCGTTCTTCTCCATCAAATTTTGCCAAATATTCAAGTTTATGCTTTTCTACGATACAAAAATGCTTCAGATGATTCAAACAAGCATTACGAACCATTGCAAAAAGTAGAGAAGTAATAGAAAGCGAAGAAAGTAAATTACGCTTCTCCCAAAATTTCAGGAAGCATTCCTGAACAATGTCATGCGCAGTTTCCCTATCTTCGACAAAACGTGTCGCATAGCCTGTCAACCGGGGATAATAACTTTTAAAAGGGCGCTCAAAGGCCTGCTCATCACCTTTCCTTATCGCTTCTAAAAGAGAAATATCGTTCGGCAACACGATGAAACCAAGTGCATTTTCTATGCCCTATACACTTCAACAACCAACGTACCTCCCTTATTATATTGTTCATGCTCAAGATACGAGTAAGTTTGCCGTACAACTTACGCCAAAATCAAGTTCGTCAAGAGTATCGGTATGTGCAGAATCCTATAAAAAGAAAAGCGAAGATATTATTAACTTTTTTTAGCCAGTAAGCAGTAAAGAGAAATTAAGAATGCACTGTCTTTAATAGAAATAACGAAGGAAACAAACTAAAGATAAAGGAATGTGCTCATGAAGAAAATTTTATTATTAACAATGGTAGTGGCATTCGCTGCATGCAATAAGACAGTACAGAATAATTATGTGATTGCAGGAACAGCAGAAGGTAGTAATGACGGAGATACAATTTATTTAGCCATCCCGACAAGAACGCGTATTGATACGACAACTATTACTGATGGAAAATTTAAATTTAAAGGTGTTGTCGATTCCATCACTTACGGTTATCTGATGCTCGGATCTTCCGAAGATGAGTTGGAAATGAGTGCAATAGTATTAGTGGAAAAAGGCAATATTACAGTACAGATGAGGCAAAAAGGCAGCCGAGTATCCGGTACGGAAAATAATGATAAACTTTATGCCATTACCGACAAGCTGAACCCACTGAAGATGAAAATTCGTGAAGCATCACAAAAACTGATAGAAAACAAATCCAATGTCGATGAAAAAACAATATTGGCAATTATGCAACCACTCACAGATGAATATAATGCGGCATTTGAAAAAGCCATCAACGAAAATAAAAATTCTATCATAGAAGATATGATAAAAGCTATATATGGAAAGGAGAACTCCGTTGACTACCCAACAACAATAAAAGAAAGCCGTAAAAGAAAGATAGAGCAGCAGAATACAGCTATCGGTAAGATGTTTGCTGATTTTACAATTGAGAACGGTACATTAGATGGTAAGAAGGTTTCACTTAGTAATTATGTAGGCAAAGGCAAGTATATACTTGTTGACTTTTGGGCTTCATGGTGCGGTCCCTGCCGCGCAGAGATACCTAACATCAAGAAGGCTTACGAAAAGTACAAAGGCAAGAATTTCGATGTGTTAAGTGTAGCCGTTTGGGACGAACGCAATGCCACATTAAAAGCAATCAAAGAAGAAAAGCTGCAATGGAACCAGATAATCGACGGTGGAGATATACCGACTGAAATATATGGAATAGAGGGAATTCCGACAATTATACTTTTCGCTCCTGACGGTACAGTTGCTGCCCGTGATATTCGGGGCGAAGAAATTTCACAGACATTAATGGACATTCTTGAAAAACAACCAAAAAAATAAAAGCAGAAAGCAATGGTATGCAATACTGTGTAACTTACAGAGATATGGGACAACAAGTGGCAAAGAGAATGAAAGGAGTACGAAAGGGATATAAAATTACAAGTTTAAACAAACAATAACCAAGTGAATGCTTCTCCAAATAAGAGCGAAGTGACCTCAACGAAGCGGATATAGACTCTTGCACCGTATTGACTGAGATGCCCAACGTTTCGACTATTTCTCTTTATGAGATATTTGTTGCTCACGGCTCATAGCAAATATTTCACGCTGACGAGATGTCAGCCGTTGCATAGCTCCGGAGATAAGCGACCTCAAATCGTTCGCCAATATTTTTTCCTCGTATCATTGCTATAATCCGCAGCATGTGGCAGAATTTGTTCTTTCAAGAACAAGTACATGCTCATCTCTAAGAACTTCTGTTGCATACATATAGTGATTTCAGATTTCACTTTTGTGCAATTACCCTTAAATGTTCTTCTATCCTCTGAAAAAAAGAGGCCAGATGCGAACCGTCCACAAAGGCGTGATTCACATAGATGGAGAGAGGAAAGACCAACCGTCCTTCACGGTTGACTACTTTTCCTGATGTCATTAAAGGCCAACTGCAAGCATTACCAACTTCAGCCAATGTATATGTAGTAGCCGTGAAATACATCTTGGGGACAGCACTCAAATGTACCACATCATAGTCCCCTTGGGCTATCAGTTCTTTCTCAGCACCATAAGGATCACCATCCACCGGAATATTGGTTATCAAAGCATGGGCTTCAGCATAAAAATGCCTGAAGTCTTCATGATAAGGAATACGTACTGTATAGAAAGTTTTTCCAGGGACAGCAATCGGAGAAATTATATCTACCTGATCATGAAAGATTATTTGCCCGTTCTTATCCATGCGATAACGCAGTTCATCTACCTCATTGGCCGAACGCACCACAGCATAAAGGTAATAAAGGAAAAAAGAACATCCCACAGCTCTGGCAGCGGCACTTGCTTCTGTACAATCAATCTCCGTAGTGACAGAGTACCACGAATTTGCAAAACCGCGGAAAAATTCATAATTGTCACGGCGCTCCCAATTTTCAATATCAATGATGTGTTTCATATATAAATAAAAATTCAACAGGCTCTTTTCGTTCCCTTTCTCATTAGGAAGAACAGAAAAGAGCCTGTTATCTATTATTTCTCTTTTTTATAATTTTTCAATCCTGTTTGCAGGAAGTCTATATACTTCGGAATATCTTCATCGTAAGAGTAAGACTTGTTAAGCGGCTTTCCTTCATTATCTATCAGCACATAGAAAGGTTGTGCGTTGGCCCCGAATTTAACACGCTGCAAATAGCTCCACTTATCACCTACCGTACGCAAGGTGCGTTCCGTACCATTTTCCATGATTTTCACCGGAGAGGGAAGTGGAGTCTTATTATCAACATAGAGAGTGATAAGTACATAATCATTATTAATAATGTCACTTACTTTCGAGTCCGTCCATACAGCAAGCTCCATTTTACGGCAATTTACGCAACCGTAACCAGTGAAGTCCAGCATTACGGGCTTACCATGCTGACGGGCATATTCCATTCCGAGATCATAATCATCGAATTTGGCGTGTACCTCATTGTTATATAGATTGAAATCTTGAGTCTGCATAGGAGGAGCAAAAGCACTGACAGCCTTCAATGGTGCTCCCCACAGACCGGGAACCATATAAACGGCAAATGCCAGTGAAGCCATTGCCATGAAGAAACGGGGCACACTGACCTTTGTATTATCATCATCGTGAGGAAATTTGATTTTACCCAACAAATAGAAACCGAGCAATGCAAACAGTACAATCCACAGAGCAAGGAATGTTTCACGATCGAGTATGCGCCAGCCATAAGCCAAATCAGCAACAGAAAGGAACTTCAAAGCAAACGCCAATTCCAGAAAACCAAGTGTGACCTTGATAACATTCATCCAGCCCCCCGATTTGGGCATTGACTTCAACCAAGAAGGGAACAATGCAAATAAAGTGAACGGCAATGCCAAAGCAATGGCAAAGCCCAACATACCGATGGCCGGAGCCACTACACTTCCTGTTGTAGAAACTTGCACCAAAAGGAAACCGATAATGGGACCTGTACACGAGAATGAAACCAACGACAAAGTAAATGCCATCAAGAATATACTCAGTAATCCCCCCGTGGCTTCAGCTTTGCTATCTACTGCCGTACTCCATTTGGAAGGCAATGTAATCTCAAATGCCCCGAAGAAAGAAGCCGCAAATACAATCAGCATCAGGCAAAACAAGATATTGAATACAGCGTTCGTGGAAAGTGCATTCAATGCACTGGCCCCGAAAATAAGAGTAATTGCCAAGCCTAATGTCACATAGATTACCACAATGGATGCACCGTATGTCCATGCGTCACGAATTCCCTTCTTCTTATCCTTACTGCGTTTCAAGAAGAAACTGACAGTCATCGGAATGATAGGCCATACGCAAGGAGTGAACAACGCCAACAATCCTCCGACAAATCCGGTAATAAAGATGTAAACCCACGACATATCTTCCTGAGAAGTTGTCTCCCCCAAAGTTTTCAGCTCATTAATGACCGGCTTCCAAAGATCCGTCTCTTTTCCTGAATCAATCTTGCCGGAAACATCTGTACCACTGCCAACAGATGCCGTATCAACAACAACTTCCTGTTGGGCAGGCTGATAGTCTGTCTCAATTTCCGCCCCGCCTGCTCTTGCCGTACCTTCACCCTTGCCGGATAATTTAAACGGAACCTGAGTAGGCGGTAGGCAATTTTCATCATTACAAGCACCATATTCCAGATAACCCTCTATCTGATACGTACCACCTATCAGCTTTATTTTTTGTACAAATTTAGCAGTATTCTCAAAATAGCGCACTTTCATCTCGAACAATTTATCAAAAGAAGCGATTTCCTTTCCCATCGGTTTCAATTTACCAAGCAGTTCAGCTCCAGAAAGTTTATCGACATTAAAAGTTGCTGAAATAGGACCGCCATCACCCAAATCCGTGGAATAGACATGCCAACCTTTTTCAATGGTTGCGGAAAAAACCACTTCCGCTTCACCAGCCGATAAAGTCTTCAGTTCAGACTTAAATTTAACCGGCTCATGTATTTGTGCCTGTGCCACCATGGTAAGAAGCAACAGTAAAACAGAAAAAATGCTTTTCTTCATGTCGTTTTAATATATTAATTAATAAAATAAAAGCTGGCTATTACACTTCATAATCCACACAAGCACGATTTTCCTTCACATTGGCAATCAACCTGCCTGCCGCTACATGATCCGGATGAGTAGCATAGAATTTTATATCATCCAAAGTATCGAACTCGCTATAAAGTGCAATGCTCCAAGTTTCACCCGGATTGATGTTGAGTCCTACTTCAATCTTGCGAATAACGGAGATTTTAGAAGGAAGTGCTTCAATAGCCTCCTTAAAATTATTCATTGCCACTAACTTTTCGTCAGCAGAAGCATTGTCTTTAAGCTTAAATAATACAATGTGCTTTATCATAACTTTGTTATTTAAATGATTTATGTCTATATTTGTCAGCCGAACAGGCTGTCTAACAGTTGCAAAAATACTTGTTTTGTTTTAAATATACACATAAACGGATGTTAATAATAGGAATTGCAGGTGGAACTGGATCGGGAAAGACCACCGTTGTACGTAAAATCATTGAAAGCCTCCCGAACGGCGAAGTGGTATTGTTGCCGCAAGACTCTTATTATAAAGATAGTAGCCACGTTCCCGTAGAAGAGCGACAGAACATTAATTTCGACCACCCGGATGCATTTGAGTGGAGCCTCCTCTCCAAGCATGTCGCCATATTGCGTGAAGGGAAAAGCATCGAACAACCCACCTATTCTTATCTGACTTGCACCCGCCAGCCCGAAACCATTCATATCGAACCAAGAGAAGTTATCATCATTGAAGGGATTCTTGCCTTATGCGACAAAAAACTGCGCAGCATGATGGATCTCAAAATATTCGTCGATGCAGACCCGGACGAACGGCTGATCCGCGTAATACAACGTGACATAATAGAACGCGGACGCACTGCCGAAGCAGTGATGGAGCGTTACACCCGCGTTTTGAAACCCATGCATCAGCAATTCATAGAACCTTGCAAGCGTTATGCCGACCTTATAATTCCAGAAGGTGGAAACAACCAAGTGGCAATTGATATATTAACCATGTATATCAAGAAACATTTACGATAACCGATTATCAAGATATATGCCAATTGTCAAGCGTCATTTTTTTATCGCAATAATTTTGCTGCTTTGCTGCATTTGGGGATGCCGTGGAGGTCATCGTGCGGAAGATGAAAAAACCAATGATGACTTGCAACAGATAAAAGATAGTGGAGAATTGGTTGTATTAACATTATACAGTTCCACTTCTTATTTCATTTACCGAGGACAAGACATGGGATTTCAGTACGAACTGAGCGAACAGTTTGCCAAAAACATGGGCGTGAAATTGCGCGTGGAAGTTGCAAAAACGGTACATGAACTGATAGAAAAGCTATCGGCTGGTAAAGGAGATCTGATTGCTTATAACCTGCCCATTACGAAAGAATGGAAAGACAGCCTGATTTATTGCGGAGAAGAGGTCATCACCCACCAAGTAATCGTTCAGCGCATTGACGGACGCTCCAAACCCTTGAAAGATGTGACTGAACTTATAGGAAAAGACATATATGTAAAGCCCGGAAAATATTATGACCGGCTGACAAATCTGGATGAAGAATTAGGAGGTGGCATCCACATCCATAAAGTCACGGACGACAGCATCAGCGTAGAAGATTTGATAATGCAGGTATCGCAAGGCAAAATTCCCTATACCGTAGCAGACAATGATGTAGCACAACTCAATACCACTTATTATTCCAACCTGAATACCGGTTTGTCCATCAGCTTTGACCAACGCGCATCATGGGCTGTCCGTAAAGACTGCCCGCTACTGGCTGCCGCTGCCGACAAGTGGCATAAAGAAAATATGACTTCACCGGCCTACACGGCCAGCATGAAGCGATATTTCGAAATCAGCAAAGCTATTCCCCACTCACCTATCCTTTCTTTGCGTGAAGGGAAAATTTCTCACTATGACAAACTATTCAAGAAATATGCTCCGGAGATTGGCTGGGACTGGCGTTTGCTTGCCTCTCTTGCCTATACGGAATCAAACTTTGATACCAATGCCATATCGTGGGCAGGAGCCAAAGGATTGATGCAACTGATGCCTGCCACGGCAAAAGCCATGGGAGTACCAGCAGGAAAAGAGCAAGATCCGGAAGAAAGCATCAAAGCCGCCATAAAATATATAGCTGCTACTGCCAAAAGTTTCGCACAAGTGCCCACAGAAGAACGTATCAATTTTATACTGGCATCTTATAATTCAGGAATCGGACACATTCTGGATGCCATGGCTTTGGCTGAAAAATATGGAAAGAACAAATACGTATGGCGCGATAATGTAGAAAATTTCATCCTGCTGAAAAGCAATGAAGAGTATTTTACCGATCCAGTCTGTAAAAACGGTTATTTCCGTGGAATAGAAACTTATAATTTCGTGAGGGATATAACATCACGATTTGAACAATATAAAAAGAAAATTAAGGGATAAAGTCACAAATCCTCAAGAGAATACTATCCGTATTTTTTGTTAAACTTATCTAAAAAAACACCGTTAGAATATATATCTACGTATTCGTGTTCTATATTTGTAGAATAATAAAAACAATACGTAGAGCAAAGAAACTTAAATGTAGAACATATTATATAAACTATATGAAACTATCAAAAGCAGAAGAGCAGCTAATGGATATTATCTGGAAAAATAAAAAGATTTTTTTCAAAGAGATTATCGATAATTATCCTGAACCCAAACCCGCATCAACCACTGTAGCCACTCTCTTGAAGAGAATGCAAGACAAAAATGTCATTGGCTATAAGTTATTCGGCAATTCCCGCCAATACTATCCGCTGATAAAGAAAGAGGAGTATTTCTCAAAAGGATTGAAAGAAATCATTCAAAACTATTTCAATAATTCGTCATTGCAATTTGCATCATTCTTTACTCAAAACAGTAATATGACAGCCGACGAACTTGAAGATTTAAAGAATATTGTAGAACAAGAATTAAACAAGAAAAAGAAATGATAATTTCCTTCATTGTAAAATCAATATGCTGTATGCTGTTCTTTTGGATAATCTATCATTTCCTGATAGAAAAAGAAAGTATGCTCAAGTTCAAAAGATATTTTCTCTTGGCAGTCTTAGTATTCTCCATACTTATACCTTTTATCAGCACTCCCCATACTTTAAAGTTTACTCCTTCAATAGACGGAATAGCAGAGAGGTATATCAGCAAACCATCAATGCGGCAATCGCTCCCCAACGCACCTATTTCTGAAGCAGAAGATTTCTCAAATGAAATAAATCTGAAAGAAAACCGTCTGCAAAGTATCAATGATACCTCATCAGAACCGGGAAACATGTGGGGAAGAATAATTATCGGAATATATATCCTTGTGACATCCCTGCTACTAATACGTTTCATCTACAATCTGTCTTGCCTGCTAAAGTTAACACAAAAAGGCATTGCCATAAAATACGAGCAAAGCAATCTTATTATCATAGAGACGCTAAAGAGTTCCTTCAGTTTTTTCAATTATATATTCATTTCAAAGAGCGATTACCAAGACAATAGTCTTAAAAGCAAAATATTGATTCATGAGTTGATTCACGTTAAGCAAAAACATTCGGCCGATGTGTTGTTTACGGAATTATTAATTACTTTCTTCTGGTTCAACCCCGTTCTTTATCTGTACAGAAGGACAATAAAACTCAATCATGAGTTTCTGGCTGACAAAGGAGTAATTGATAATACGAAGGACATCTCTGCCTATCAAATGATATTGATAGGCAAAGCATCCAATCGTTGCAACTTCTCATTAACAAGTAGTTTAACTTACTCAATTACTAAAAAACGATTAATTATGATGACAAAGACAACTTCCAGAAGTCGTTATCTTATCAAGATAGCAGCTTTAATCCCAACTTTTCTGATTGCCGGTAACGTATTCTCTACAGAAACTGTTACCGAGGATGCCATTGAACCTATATCTGCTTTCGTCACGAACGAGCAACCTTCTCCAAACATGGATACCATCATTATACCCGAAAGCGGAGTTTCCCAAGCAGAGATGGAGCAATACTCAAACATTGTATCCAAATACTTTGATAAAATTGCAGAAGACGGAAAATTTATATGGAAATCAAAGGAAATATCTAAGGATGATCTCAAAACACTATTTCCTCTTTATATCCGTATGACTAAAGAACAACGGAAACTGCATTATATTCACATCATATCCCCTCTAAATCCGTGGAAATTACGAAGCCCGAATGTGGACGAATGGAAAGGCTGTACGAACGACAAAAACAAACGGATATTCCTCGACGGTAAAGAAATAGACAGGGAAAAGATTAAAAACTACAGTCGCAGAAGTATTGTATGCTTTTTCGTAGCAAAGGAGTCTCTCATCAATGATGAGAGCGAAAGGACATCTTATCTGTGGACCAAAGAAGGATATGATGAATATATCCGAAAATATGGCAAACAGATATCACTTTCCCAACTATTCAGTGTTCATCCGCAGACCTGGTTTCGCATGACGACAAGAAAAGAAGCTAAAACAGATTCAACTTATTTTTCTTTGCTTCTTCCAAAGAAACCGTAGAGACTTGTCTCTCTCCATTCTTCTCACGTAGTTGCCGATATTTTGTGGATAAATCTTCCACCAACTCTTCTTTCTGCTTCGGGTTCATCAAGCGTGCCGCCACAGTCGCATTCTGAGAGGCATCCTTCAGATGAATTACCGGAGCATGATAGACCGAAGCAATCTTTAACGCCGTGTGAAGTTGCGAGGTGGTAGCTCCACCTATCAATAAAGGTATATCCAAACCGGCTTTTTCCAATTCGATGGCCACATGTACCATTTCATCCAATGAAGGAGTTATCAAACCACTAAGTCCGATCATATCCACTTTTTCTTCAATCGCATGTTGCACGATGGTTTCTGCCGGAACCATCACACCAAGATCTATTATCTCATAACCATTACATGCCATTACAACAGAAACAATATTCTTGCCGATATCATGAACATCTCCTTTCACCGTAGCAAGCAGCACCCTTCCGGCGGAAGTCGAGTCTTCCTTTCTCTCGGATTCAATAACAGGCTGAAGAATAGCAACCGCCTTTTTCATAGTCCGGGCTGTTTTCACCACCTGCGGCAAAAACATCTTCCCGGCGCCGAAAAGATCGCCGACATGATTCATACCAGCCATTAACGGTCCTTCAATAATGTCCACAGCCTTAGGATATTGCTCCAAAGCCTGTGCAAGATCCTCATCCAGATAATCAATAATGCCTTTGGTCAAAGCATACTTCAACCGATCTTCTACCGTTGAGTTCTCACGCCATGAAAGTTGGGAATTTACAGGCTGTACATTGCCCGTACCCGATGCCTTGGCAGCATCCGCCTCCGCTTTTAAACGCTCGGCGGTTTCTATCAGACGTTCGGCGGCATCCGGACGACGATTCAATACCACATCCTCAAGACGTTCCAATATATCGGCCGGAATATCCGTATAAAGTACGGAAGTAGCAGGATTGACTATTCCCATATCCATTCCTTCGCGAATGGCGTAATATAGGAATACGGCATGCATGGCTTCACGGATGTAATTGTTGCCACGGAATGAAAATGAAAGATTGCTGACACCACCACTTACATGCGCACCGGGCAAGTTTTTCCTTATCCAACCGACAGCATTGATAAAATCGACCGCATAGTTATTGTGCTCATCCATACCGGTAGCTACGGCAAGTATATTCGGGTCAAAGATTATATCGTGAGGATTGAATTTGACCTTATCCACCAAAAGGCGATAAGCCCGTTCACAGACTTCAATCTTACGTTCGTATGTATCCGCCTGACCTTTCTCATCGAAAGCCATCACCACGGCAGCAGCGCCATACTCTCTGACAGTACGGGCATGTTCCAGAAAATTCTCCTCACCTTCTTTCAAAGAAATAGAGTTGACAATCGACTTGCCCTGCAAGCATTTCAGGCCGGCAACAATAACCTCCCATTTAGAAGAGTCAATCATGACCGGAACCCTGGCTATCTCAGGTTCTGACGCTACAAGATTAAGAAAAGTGGTCATCTCAGCCCGTGCATCCAACAAACCGTCGTCCATATTGATATCTATGACTTGCGCACCATCTTCCACCTGCTGACGGGCTATACTAAGAGCCTCATCATACTTCTTTTCATTGATCAGACGCAGAAATTTGCGCGAACCGGCAACGTTACAGCGTTCACCAACATTCACAAAATTGTTTTCCGGTTTCACCTCCAGAAGTTCAAGTCCGGAAAGCCAAAGATTATCTGGGGCCGAAGCCGGCACATGGGGAACCACACCTGCAACCAAGGCAGAATATTCAGCAATATAAGCATCAGTAGTTCCGCAGCAGCCTCCAATGATATTTACCAGCCCCTCACGAATGTATTCTCTTATTTCATGCGCCATATCAGCAGGAGTCTGATCATACTTTCCCAAGCTATTCGGCAATCCCGCATTAGGATAAGCGCTGATATAATAAGGAGCACGACATGCAAATTGTTCCAAGAAAGGTTTTAGCTGACGAGCCCCAAATGAACAGTTCAATCCGACGGAGAAAATATCGGCATGCTGTACAGAGGCAAGAAATGCTTCCAAAGTTTGCCCGGAAAGAGTACGTCCGGCAGTATCGGATACGGTAACAGAGAGCATTAAAGGCACATGCTTTCCCGTTGCTTTCATCGCTTGTTCCGCAGCCCAAATAGCTGCTTTCGCATTCAATGTATCAAAGATGGTTTCTATCAACAGCGCATCCACTCCACCTTGTAATAATGCTTCCATTTGCTCGCAATAATCGGCTGCAAGCTCATCATAGGTCAAAGCACGAAACGCCGGATTATTCACATCAGGGCTCATGGAACAGGTTTTGTTCGTAGGCCCTACAGAGCCTGCTACAAAACGAGGTTTATCGGGAGTAAGAGAAGTAAACTCATCGGCAATTTCACGTGCCAGTCTTACAGCAGCAAAATTTATTTCACGTACATACTCCTGTACATGATAATCGGCCATACTGACACGAGTGGAGTTAAAGGTGTTAGTCTCAATAATATCCGCACCTGCTGCCAGATACTTACGGTGAATATCCTGTATCACATCCGGACGAGTCAGACAAAGTAAGTCATTATTACCCTTCAACTGTCCCTGAATATCCGAAAAGCGCTCACCCCGGAAGTCTTTTTCCTCTAAGTTATACTGTTGTATCATAGTACCCATAGCACCGTCCAGAATGAGGATGCGCTCATGCACTATTTTTTCTATAGAAGCCATACTTATCATTTTTTGAACATCCGTGCCATGTCACGTTTGTCCTCTTTTTCCTTTAAAGACTGCCGCTTGTCATATTCCTTTTTACCTTTGGCAAGGGCTACCACAACCTTTGCCAATCCTTTTTCATTGATAAACATACGTACAGGAACTATTGTAAAACCTGGGCTCTTCGTTTCACGTGCCAATTTATCCAGTTCTTTTTTATTCAACAGTAATTTACGCTCCCTGCGTGCATTGTGGTTATTGTACGAGCCATAGAAGTATTCGGCAATATGCATATTTTTCACCCACAGTTCACCGTTGGCAAAATAACAGAACGTATCGACAAGACTTGCTTTTCCCAAACGGATCGATTTAATCTCCGTGCCTGTGAGTACGATACCCGCCGTATAGGTATCTATCAGTTCGTAATCAAACGTGGCACGCTTGTTTTTAATATTTACAGGAGCTTGTTTCATAAATTAATTCATCAGTTCAGCACAATCGTCAGTTTATTGAATATCCACTCAATGACCAACGGACATACTATTAACAAAATAGAAGAAAGAACAGTAAATCGCAAGCGATCTTTTTCTGACATTTGCATCATTTTCACGCTTCCTTCCCACACCACATAGACAACATAAAATTGAAGTAATAATGCTATAATGCTGAAATCAGGCAATATGCCGATAATAATCTTCAGCAAAAACACCACTACCAATGAATAACCCGCAAATTGTTGTGTCAACGGTATGTCACTACCCATTCTGAACATACGGACACGCAACCCGTTGATAAAATAGGCAGCCAAGAAATATCCTCCAAACAAAGATACCGCCACTGCGCAGCATCGCGTCATGGCATACTGAAAACTTTGTGGTTCTCCCCACCCCATAGCCACCAAAGAGCCAATGAAGACGGACAAGCCGCATAAACCAATCATTGGATAGACAAAAGCCGTAAACACCTTTCGCCTATCCTCTAAACTAATTTCCTCCCAAGCGTGAGCCGGAGAGGAAATCAGTAAAAGGGCTATATGAAATAAGTCTTTGTAATTCAATATCATTTAAATGTATATGTCCAACTTTGAGTTGTAGCGCCCTCAGTCGCTATCAAAGAGTTTGATTGAGAGTTCGTCTGTGCTTCAACTCTTATCTTGGTCGGCTTATTGCCTGTTTTACTTTCAAAAGCAGACATTGCTTCACTCAAGCTATATGCCTTGCCTGTAATATATCCCCAAACATTACGCGTTACAGTTTCCGTATCACTGTCACTTACAACATGATTGACCGTCAATACCAATTCCGTATCTCCCGACTTCAAATCAGCTAAGTTATATGTAACCACAATAGCATGCTTAGCAATTTCTTTGGTCATTGCATCTTGTGTGCTTTCTGATTTATACCAGAAAAATGGTGTAACAAACAGATAACTATAAGATCCAAATGTATAGACAGCCGGATCGACAGACGAAGAATAACCATTAAGAGATATATTTCCAGACAATACATACAATGGAGCATTGGCAGTAGTCGGCATATAAGCAGCATTAAACGGCCCCTCAGTAGCTTTGGCGTTGAGTTGTGTTGGCTCATTACCGTTATATAAAGCTACTGTATAAGATGTGCCTTCGGTAGATTGTCCCTCGGGAACAGTATAATAAAAGCTATAAATTCCACCTTCTGTAAAAGTAGTCGAGGAACCGGATAATTTCAACTGTTTTCCATCAACAGTCATGAACGTAGGAGGATATGAGGAAATACATCTTCCTATAACCGCATTATAAGAAGGTGTGTTATCTGATGAATTCAGACAAGAAGTTAGAGTAACGCCCATCAGCAAAGTCAAGGCAACCATCAAGAATTTTAATTGTTTCATTTTCCTTATAAATATTAGAGTTCGCAAATTTAGATAAAAGAATTGAGTAATAAAGCACCCGCTTCGTTTTTTCATTGTTTTTAAGACTAAATGAAAGATTAAGCTAAATACTGCACAGCCAACACTATTTTAACATCTATTTAATAGAAAACAGTTTAGATACTTCATCTTTCTTTTGTTCTGATTCTCTTTTCTTCCGCATCTGCTCCCTATCTGCTCCGTGTCTATAGAGAGCAAAGATACAAGGAGCAGATACGGAGAAGGTAGGGAGAAGGTAGGGAGAAATCATGAAGCAGATGCAAATGTTCTGTTTTTCGGATTCTGCATTACACAATTCGCGCAAACAGGTCCAAATGCTCATCTACATATCCGGCTACCAATGCCGTATATTCTTCTTCTTTTTCTAAAAATTCCTCCTCCAATCCGTCAAATACCTCATACTGTTCGTACATAGCCATGAATTCTTCGTCAGTGCGCTCACGTTCCAAGTCCTCGCAATGCTCGTCATAAATCTTTTTTGCCGCATATACCAGTTTGCTCAAATCTCCAACTCCCCAAAGACGCATCACTTTGGCGAAAGGATTGGCAAAAATATAGCTTCCATAGCCATTCTGTATCAATTGACAAAAGCCACCTTCCATGACCTCATCCCGGAATATCTGATAAGCGAGCAGCGAATGCTGCTCACCTGTAAGCAGAGGCATGGTATCGGCTGTCAATTTTCCGCCTGTCACCTCTTGATATCTGTCGGTAAAGACTTTAATAAATGCATCCATCCCCTCGCTTGCCGATCGGCGCAAGTCTGTATCTGTTACTTCTATCATAAACTTACTTCTATTGATTATGCCACAAAGTTAAAGCTTTGGGTTAATAATTATACATAGAAAGACAGAATATCTACAAAAATATATCGAAAAGCAAGTATTTTTGCTGTACCAACCAAAACATCAGAACCATAAAACAAATTCTTCATCCGGATATTGCTTTTACTGTTATGCAGTTGTTCTTCCGATAATACGAAAGCACTACAAAACAGTGAAAACTGCAAGTCCATCACAGTCTGCACCGCCTCCGAACCGACCGATGCTCTGAAGAAGAGAGAAGCACTGTGATCTCCCCCACCACCGCGACATAGAACACAAAGGAATCCGAATAACTGCAAACTCTACTTTACATTCCACCAAAATGGCACAAGCTATTACTCATTTTTAATAAAAAAGTCAAATCAGACGGTTGGCAGAAAGCAATAAAACCACTAACTTTGCAACCGACTAATAAAAGTGGAATTACGTTTTTTAAATTATATCACTTAAAAAAAGAGCTAATTATGACTTATTCACACGAAGTGGAACACATGTGTGTTGTGAAGAAAGGTCCTAACCACGGACCGGCTCCTATTCCCGAAGAAGGTAAATGGGTAAAAGCTAAAGAAATTGTTGACATCTCTGGTTTGACACACGGCATCGGCTGGTGTGCCCCCCAGCAAGGTGCATGTAAATTAACCCTCAACGTGAAGAACGGCGTTATCGAAGAATGTCTGGTTGAGACTATCGGTTGCTCCGGCATGACTCACTCTGCTGCCATGGCATCAGAAATCCTTCCGGGAAAGACCATTCTCGAAGCACTGAACACCGACCTTGTTTGCGACGCTATCAATACAGCAATGCGCGAGCTTTTCCTGCAAATCGTTTACGGACGTACTCAGTCGGCTTTCTCAGAAGGCGGTCTGATTATCGGCGCAGGTCTGGAAGACTTAGGTAAAGGGCTTATCAGCCAGACAGGTACTCTGTATGGAACAAAAGTGAAAGGTACTCGCTACCTGCAACTGACCGAAGGTTACATCACCAAGATGTTCCTCGACAAGAATGACGAAGTTTGCGGATACGAATTCGTCCACATGGGCAAATTCATGGATGCCATCAAGAAAGGTGTTCCTGCCGACGAAGCTCTGAAGAGTGTTACCGGTACTTACGGACGTACGAAGCCGGAACAGGGAATTGTTAAATCTATTGACCCACGTAAAGAATAAAAGGAGGATCCAGAATATGATTAGAGAAGTAAAATTTGAAAGTCAAGACCGCCGCATGAAGCAGATTATCGCTGCTTTGAATGAGAACGGCATCGCTTCTATCGAAGAAGCCAACGAAATCTGCGAAAAGGCAGGTTTGGATCCCTACAAGACCTGCGAAGAAACGCAGATGATCTGTTTTGAGAATGCCAAATGGGCTTACGTAGTAGGCTGTGCCATCGCTTTGAAGAAAGGCTGCAAGGTTGCTGCCGATGCCGCCGAAGCTATCGGTCTGGGTTTGCAAGCATTCTGCATTCCGGGTTCAGTAGCCGATGACCGCAAAGTAGGTTTAGGCCATGGCAATCTGGCTGCACGTCTGTTGCGCGAAGAGACCAAATGTTTCGCCTTCCTTGCCGGTCACGAGTCATTCGCTGCTGCCGAAGGTGCAATCAAGATTGCTGCCAAAGCAGACAAGGTACGTAAAGAACCTTTGCGTTGTATCTTGAACGGTTTGGGCAAAGACGCTGCACAGATTATCTCCCGTATCAACGGTTTCACATATGTTCAGACTCAATTCGACTATTACACAGGCGAATTGAAAGTTGTTCAGGAAATCGCTTACAGTGACGGTCCTCGCGCCAAAGTAAAATGCTATGGAGCCGATGACGTTCGCGAAGGTGTAGCTATCATGTGGAAAGAAGGCGTAGATGTTTCTATCACAGGTAACTCTACCAATCCGACTCGTTTCCAGCACCCGGTTGCAGGTACTTACAAGAAAGAGCGCACATTGGCCGGTAAACCTTATTTTTCAGTAGCATCAGGTGGTGGTACAGGTCGCACGCTTCACCCGGACAACATGGCCGCCGGCCCTGCTTCTTACGGCATGACTGACACTATGGGCCGTATGCACTCTGACGCTCAGTTCGCTGGTTCTTCATCAGTTCCTGCTCACGTGGAAATGATGGGATTCCTCGGTATCGGTAACAACCCGATGGTAGGATGTACAGTAGCTTGTGCAGTTGACGTGGCTCAGGCTTTGAGCAAGTAATTTAAGTTACTCTATATAGATAAACTCCTGTAATGCTTTTGGTTACAGGAGTTTTTTTATTTATGGCAACTTGGCTTGACAAGCTAAATTCTGCCTTATTTAAGTCAGTACAACCCATGTAAAAAGTAGCCAATTACCTCTCAAATCCAACAATGTACTTCCCATTTTTCAAGGGGATTTAAACGAGTGCATTATGCTTGTGGATTTTGGGGCAAAGAGTGTATTTATAACAAAAAACGAAAGTAGAAAAAACAAAAGTCATATTGACTTTTAAGAAAAGCATCTATCTTTGCAGAAAAATTCAGAAGAAAAACTATGAATTCGGATATAATCATCTATAATTGCATGGATACTTTCTATTGTTGCCATGTAGATAAAGACCGTCTTTGCGAAGAGATGGTTACTGACCACATGCTTGTCTATATATGTTCCGGTGAGATGGATCTGATTGCTCCGGAGAAAACCTATAAGCTCAAGAAAGGCGATTATCTCTTTATAAAGAAAGACCACATGATGAGAAAGATTAAGCATCCGTCAAAAGATGGAGAGCCTTTCAAGGGCTTGTTTCTCCAACTGAAACGGCCTTTCCTGAAATCATTGATGTCCGAAGTTCAGATAGCTATCCCCATGAACGGACAGGCTCAAGCATCTGCGTCTTATACCATTTTGCCTAAGCATCCATTTCTTCAAGGACTTTTTGCCTCTCTTGAACAATATTTCAGCATACAGCAGTATCCATCTGAGGAACTGATGAATATAAAATTGAAGGAAGCCGTATTTGCTTTGCTGCAAGTCAAGCCTGAAATAGCGTGTGTATTGTTTGACTTTACCGACCCCTGGAAAATTGATTTGGAAGGATTCATGATGAAGAATTATAAATGCGACTTATCTCTTGAAGAGTTCGCTCATTTCACAGGGAGAAGTCTCTCTACATTCAAGACCGATTTCTTTAAATTGTTCCGGATGACTCCAAGCCGTTGGATAAACAAAAAGCGTCTGGAGGAAGCTAAATACCTGATAGAATCCAAAAAGGCAAAGCCTTCTGATGTTTATCCTAAAGTGGGCTTCAAGAATTTCAGCCATTTCTCTACGGCGTTTAAGAAAGAGTATGGAGCCGCTCCTTCTTTTTACTACGCGTCATAACTCCCGCCTGTTTTTCCATTGCCGAAATTGACGTTTTAGAAAAATCTCTTTTGACGTTTTAGAAAAACGCCTTGTTTATAATCACCGTATCTTTGCAGCGCAAACCTCAAAGAAGGTAAGCGTATGACAGAGGTGGAAAAACTATAAACAAGTAGAATTATGTACAATTTTCAATTTTTCATGCCGACTAAAGTTCTCTTCGGCGCAGGACAATTAAAGAACTTACATTTGGAGACAATGCCGGGCAAGAAAGCCTTGATAGTAACATCCAACGGACAGAGTACCAAGAAATATGGCTATCTGGATGCCGTTCAGCAAGAGTTGGAACAGGCTCATGTGGCGTATGTCGTATTCGATGAGATCCGTCCCAATCCTACCAAGGACAACGTGATGGATGGGGCCAAAAGAGCCAAGGACAACGGTTGCGATTTTGTGGTAGCCTTGGGTGGCGGCTCTGTAATGGATGCCAGCAAGTGCATTGCCTTGATGATGGTGAATGAGGGCGACCTTTGGGATTACGCTTTCTCGCAGAAAGGCGGGCACAAGCCATTCCAGACACCAAGCGTTCCATTGATAGCCATTACGACCAGTGCGGGAACGGGTTCGGAAGTGGATATGTTCTCGGTTATCTCAAATGATGAATTGGAAGAGAAGACAGGAGTATTCGACATCTCCATGTTCCCGACCATCTCGGTAGTGGATTCGGATTTGATGATGAGCGTGCCGCCAACGTTCACGGCCTATCAAGGTATGGATGCGTTCTTCCATGCAGCAGAGAGTGTTATCAATACGAAAGAACATCCAATGGGCGAAATGTTTGCCTTGAAAGCAATCGAGTTGATAGCGAAGAATCTGCCTGTTGCCTACAAGGAAGGCTCAAATGCAGAAGCGCGTGCGAATATGGCATTGGCAAACTCGTTGGCAGGTTACTACATGCTTTGTACTTCTCAGCATACAATGGAACACGTCATGGGGTCTTATCACGACAGCCTTCCTCACGGTGCAGGTCTGATTATGATCAGTCATGAATACTTCAACTTCTTTGCGGAACGTCAGGCAAGCGAAGAACCGATGATAAAGATGGCTCGTGCAATGGGGGTGGAAAATCCCACAAGTGGCAAAGACTTTATCACAGCTCTCGATGCGCTGATTGAAGCGATAGGTTGCAAGGATTTGAAGATGAGCGATTATGGTATCACGAAAGAGGAAATCGCAACCTGGCCTAAACATATTCATGAAGTGCTGGGTGGTGACACCACAGCCGACCCGTTGCCATTGAGCGATGAAGATTATTTCGGCATTTACGAGCGTTCATTCAAATAAACCTTGATATCGTTACACATAAATTGAAGACCTCTGTTCTTACAACAAGAATGGAGGTTTTCTACGCAGAGACAGTATTTGAGCCCATGAGCGACATTTACAGAAAAGAAAAGCTGTATTTTTGCAGCATAAATAATTCTATTATAGTAGGTATATGACTGATTCTATCAACATACGCAACTGTGGAAATGCGATATTCTTTAGTAAAATAACGCATGATATGTTTTGTGATAATAGGTTGCCAAAACATGGTTTGATGATGGTGTGTTCGGGTGTCTTAACCATTGAAACCAAGAATGAACATGTCGAAGCCAGAGCCGGAGACTATATTTTCTGGCATCGCAACTGTTTGGCAGGGATGAAGAAGATGTCGGATGGAGACATTCCATTTCGTTCTATTGCCATATCACTTGACAATAAGACGTTACACGACTATTTCAGTGAGAAGTTATCTGGGAAAAGAATGCCTATGAATTTAAATCCAGTTTATTCTCCAGCGGTTCTACTTCCACATCATATAAAGGTAGATAGTCTGTTTATGTCGTTGCAACCTTATGCCGACCAGGGTGTAGATCCTGATGAAGAAACAATCCGTCAGAAACAGACGGAAGCCATCAATTGTCTTCTTGATATTGATGAAAGGATGTACCCTACGCTGTTCGATTTCTACGAAGACTGGAAAATTGACTTACCTGAGTTCATGGAAAAGCATTACATGGAAGATTTGACCATGGAGGAATTTGCCTCTTATGCAGGCAGAAGTTTAGCCACTTTCAAGCGCGACTTTGCCAAATTCAGCGACCGATCACCACAAAAATGGCTCAACGAGCAACGACTGGAACTATCCTGTCGTCTGCTTCGGGATACAAAAGTAAAACCATCTGCCGTCTATTATGAGGTGGGATTCAAAAATCGCACCCATTTCAGCGGACTATTCAAACAACGCTACGGCATATCGCCGGCTGCTTATCAACTACAATTCAAATAAATACGAAATAAAGATGAAGAACGTACTTGTTATCAAAACCAGTCCACGTAAAGGTGGCAATTCCGACCGCTTGGCAGATGAGTTTATCAAAGGTGCAACGGAGGCAGGAAATCATGTAGAAGAAGTAAGCCTTGTGGGAAAGAACATTCAGTTCTGCCGTGGCTGCCTCACTTGTCAGAAAACACAGCGTTGCGTAATCAAAGATGATGCCGTGGCAATCTGCGAGAAGATGTTGAATGCCGATGTAATCGTATGGGCAACACCCGTTTATTACTATTGCATCAGTGGTCAGATGAAAACAATGATTGACCGTGCCAATCCGCTTTACGGCATGGACTACAAATTCCGAGACATCTACCTGCTGGCTACCGCTGCCGAAGATGAGCCCACCACAGTGGAAGGTAGTGTGAAAGCTACTCAGGGATGGGTGGATTGTTTTGCCAAAGCAACTTTGCAAAAGGTTGTCTTTGCAGGAGGCGTAAACGATAAAGGTGATATTGAAGGGCATCCGTCATTGAAAGAGGCTTATGAACTGGGCAAGAGAATTCAATAAGCAGTTTTTGGCATTATCTCTGACTTGCATTCTTTCTTTTGCTATTTCTTCCTGTAACAAAGAAGATTCTTTTGAAGAAATAGTACCTCCAGAAGAAACAACAGAAGACAATCCAACGGATAATCCTTCTGAAGAAGATAATATGAAAAATAGGCAAATATCTATATCGATAGGAACGGATGCTTTTACAGCTACAATAGACGATAATGCAACAGGAAAAGCATTTTTGGCTCTTCTTCCGTTGACGATACAAATGAAAGAATTGGGAGGAAATGAAAAGTATCATTATCTTTCAAACAGCCTTCCTACGGCAACCTATTCTCCGGGAACCATCCAAGAAGGTGATCTCATGCTCTATGGCACATCTTGTATTGTGCTGTTCTACCAGACTTTCGTTTCCTCATATAGCTATACCCGAATAGGAAAGATAGATAATCCGCAAAGATTAGCAACTGCTGTAGGTTCGGGAGATGTTACTATTACATTTGATAAGATAGAACAGTTCTTCAAAAGTAACTTGAAATGATGACCATAGAAGAATTTCAGCAAAAGATAGCCGATGGAGCTCCGCTTGAAGGATCAGAGATGATTGCCTTCATGCGCAAACAGAGCGACCTGTCTCGAAGAATTATTTTCGAGATAAACAGCAAGTATCATACGCCTGAAGAAATCAGAGTATTAATGAGTGAAGTCACGGGTAGAGAAATAGATGATAACTTTGGCTTGTTTCCACCCATCTATACCGACTTTGGCAAGAACATTCACTTTGGCAAGAATGTGTTTGTCAATGCCGGCTGCCATTTCCAAGACCAAGGCGGTATATGGATTGGCGATGGATGCTTAATAGGGCACAATTGCGTGATGGCCACTTTGAACCATGGTTTCCTTCCCGAACAACGCCAGAATCTCACACATAAACCCATCGTGATTAAAAAAGGAGTATGGATTGGAGCCAACTGTACTATCCTTGGCGGTGTAACCATTGGTGAAAATGCCATCGTTGCAGCCGGATCAGTTGTCAATAAGGACGTACCTGATAATATGATTGTTGGCGGTGTGCCGGCAAAGGTTATTAAAAGCATAAAAGAGTAACTTAAAAAACATACGACAATGAGAAGAATTTTATTTTTTGTGAGTATCGTCATCCTTCAACTTTCAATGGTTGATTGCATGGCACAAAATGCCACCGCCAAGCGTGTGGATAAAAGCAAGGTTTATTTTGTAGAAGACATCACGCCCGAAAGCCTTATCAAAGTGTACGAAGCCTTGGGGCGAGAGGCAAACGGACGTGTGGCGGTGAAGATTTCCACCGGCGAGCAAGGGGGCAACAACTATCTGAAGCCCGAACTCATCAAAGACCTGGTGAAGAAAATGAACGGTACGATTGTGGAGTGCAACACGGCCTATGGGGGGTCACGTCAAGAGACTGCCAAGCATCGACAGACCATCGCCAATCATGGTTTTGACAAGATTGCCAAAGTGGATATTATGGACGAGTTTGGCGAAGTGGTCATTGACGTGCCGGCAGGTTCTCATCTGTTGAAAAAAGACATCGTGGGCAAGGGAATGCTGAATTATGATTTCATGGTGGTGCTGTCCCATTTCAAAGGTCATGCCATGGGCGGTTTTGGCGGTGCATTGAAAAATATTTCTATCGGTTGTGCCAGCACCAACGGCAAGGCTTACATCCATACCGGTGGCAAAGATGAAGTGCTGAACAGTGCCACTTGGAGCAAAAACCTTTGTGGGGTGGATGAGTTCAAAGACGCCATGGCTGAATCGGCAGGTGCCATTATCAATCATTTCGGTGATAAGATTTTGTACATCAATATCATCAACAACCTGAGTGTGGATTGCGATTGCGATTCTCATCCTGCCGAACCAAAGATGAAAAACGTGGGTATTGTTGCAAGTCTCGACCCTGTTGCCATCGACCAAGCATGTGTGGATATGGTGTTCAACAGCAACGATGAAGGAAATCGTGACTTGGTGGAACGCATTGTATCTCGACATGGCACACGTATCCTTTATTGGGCACAGAAACTCAATGTGGGTTCACGAGACTATGAACTGATTCATGTAAAATAGAAATCAGACGAGTAATCAGATATATCGATAATGAAGAATAGAATAAACAAATAAAATAAGGATGAAAAAGCAAATTATTACTACGGCAATAGCGGCTATTCTTATCCCGACAATAACCCAAGCACAAGATGCGCTTCTGTCACAGAAGAGTTATTCATTGGACGAGGTGGTAGTGACGGGCACACGCACTGAAACGGATGTGCGTCACCTCTCGCAAACCGTTTCGGTCATAAATAGGAAAAGTATTGAACAGGCGCACCAATCTGCCCTGTTGCCTATCCTTACCGAACAGATACCCGGCCTTTTTACCACTGCACGTGGTGTATTGGGGTACGGAGTCTCAGGAGGTGCGGCAGGAGGAATCTCACTTCGTGGTCTTGGTGGTGGACAAGGACGGCTCATGGCTCTCATTGACGGACATCCGCAATATATGGGAATGTTCGGGCATCCTATCTCGGATGCTTATCAGTCGCTTATGGCTGAACGGGTGGAGGTGCTGCGTGGCCCTGCTTCCATGCTCTATGGTTCAAATGCCATGGGTGGCGTTATCAATATTGTTACACGCCGGATGCTGGAAGACGGCATCAAGACGGGTGTCAATATCGGCTATGGCTCTTACAATACGTTGGAGACAGAGGTAACAAACCGTATTCGCAAGGGACGCTTTTCGAGTGTGGTCAGCGGTTCATACAACCGTACTGACGGACACCGTACCGACATGAACTTTGAACAAGTTGGTGGCTATGCCAAATTGGGCTATGAACTTTCAAATGTCTGGAATATGCGCGCCGATGTGAACATTACTCATTTCAACGCTTCGCAGCCGGGTGCAACTACTGCTCCATTGACTGATGCCGACCAGCGTGTGACACGTGGCATGACTTCTTTTGCACTTGAGAACAAGTCAGACCGCACATCGGGTGCGTTGAGCTTCTTCTATAACTGGGGCAAACATTGGATAAACGACGGTTACAATTCCGACAAGGGAGAAGAACCGTTGGACTACCGTTTCAACTCACTTGACAACATGATGGGTGTATCTCTTTATCAAAGTGCCGCTTTCTTTAAAGGCAATCGGGTGACAGCAGGTGCAGATTACTTCCGTTTCGGAGGTGAAGCGTGGAACAAATTTCTGGATGGAAAGCGCACGAATATTGTGGATAAAGCCGAAAATGAAGTCGCGGGGTATCTGGATTTCCGTCAGGACATAAAGACTTGGCTGACACTGGATGCCGGAGTGCGTATCGACCACCATTCACGCATCGGCACAGAGTGGATTCCGCAAGCAGGTGTTTCATTCCACCTGCCAAGTTCCATTGAGGTAAAGGTTTCTGCAAGCAAGGGATTCCGCTATCCCACTATCCGTGAGATGTATATGTTCCCGCCACAGAACCCGGACTTGCAGCCCGAACGTATGTGGAACTACGAGTTGGCTTTCTCTCAGCGATTGCTCGACGGAAGACTTTCCTATGGTGTCAATATCTTCTATATAGATGGCGAGAATCTGATTCTGACATTGCCCAATCCCAATGGTAGCGGACGATTGAATCAGAACTCAGGCAAGATTTATCATTCGGGATTTGAGTTGCAGACGGGCTATCGCATCAGCAAGGCCTGGTCGGTAGATGCCAATTACAGTTTCCTGCACATGGAAAATCCGGTAGTGGCTGCACCCGAGCATAAATTATATGCAGGAGCAAACTATACACAAGGGCGTTGGTCTGTCTCTTCCGGGGTACAATATGTGGCAGGGCTTTATACATCCACCTCACCCGAAACAAAAGAAGACTTTACATTGTGGAATGTCAGAGGCTCCTATCAGGCAGCCAAAGGAGTTGCCTTATGGTTACGTGGAGAGAACCTGCTTGCACAGCGATATGAAATTAATGCAGGATACCCGATGCCACGTGCAACCGTAATGGCGGGTTTGAAAATTGATTTTTAAGGAATATGAGATTATTAAAGGCAAATGGCATCTATAGAGAAGTATATGAATGAAATTGAGCATATACTATATAGTGACACTACTTCAGACTTGACATTGCTTTACAGAGATTACATTGACATGGATACTTTTGCCGATTGGTGGCTGGTGCACGAACTGGCACAGAATGCAGAACCTAATGGACCGAGAAGTTGCTATATGTACAAGGATAAGGAGGGATTACTGAAAGCCGGTCCGGTATGGGACTTCGACTTGGCTTTCATCTCTGTTGGCTTGGATAAAGGCGGAGACATTCGTCCCTCACGATTGAATAGAACAGATGTTGTACTGCTGACGGGTGACAGCATTTATAACCGTCGTGCCCTCTGGTATGACTGTCTTCTGCAAGACAAACAGTTCTTGACACGGGTAAAGGAAAGATGGCACAAATTGGAGCCTCGATTCAGAGCCTTGACAAACGACATAGACCGTTGGCAGGCACTGATTGAAAAGTCAGCCATTGCCGATGAACAACTATGGAAAGGACAAGACCCTGCACGCTTTGATACTTTCACCTCCTTTCATTCATCTGTATCCAATTTGAAACAAGTCTATTTATATAGGATAGAGAGTTTGAACAAGTTATTGCACCAGAAGCAATGTTTGGAGAAGAATTAATAAGTAGAATCCCCAATTGAACTTTTAGCTCTTATTCTCTCAATCTGAAAACCGCCAATTTGAAGCACGTGAGAATCGGGGGCGAATGATAAGAGAATAAATGACGCAAATGTGCGCCATTTCAGGGGATGATCTACGCTTCGCATAGATGCATAAGCACAATAACATGACATTAAGCGGCAGACTGATTCCGTTAGGCCGATCCAACATATTCAAAGGACGTTTCTGGTAGGTCCCTTACAAATTATATAGCCTCATTCCGTTGCAAATCGCTTAAAAAGTGTACATTTGCAACGTTTTTTTATTAAGCACCAACTTTCATGAGAGAATTCATAATAGCAGACAATCAAGATATCACCAAAGCAGGTATGCTGTTTCTGCTGGGCAATCAGAAAGACACATCTCTGTTGCTGGAAGCAGACAACAAGGCGGAGTTAATACAACAATTGCGTATACATCCTGCCGCAGTCGTTGTTTTGGATTATACTTTGTTTGATTTTTCCGGAGCAGAGGAGTTGATAGTTTTGCATGAACGCTTCAAAGAATCGGATTGGCTGCTGTTTTCCGATGAATTGAGCATATCTTTCCTGCGACAAATATTATTCAGCAGTATGGCATTCGGAATTGTATTGAAAGACAGCTCCAAAGAGGAAATCCTGACGGCACTGCAATGCGCGTCAAGAAAAGAACGCTTCATCTGCAATCATGTCAGTAACTTGCTGCTTTCGGGCAACGGCAATTCCTCCCCTATCCATCCACCCGTTAAGAATGACTTGCTGACAGCCGCCGAACGAAGTATATTGAAAGAAATTGCCTTAGGAAAAACTACCAAAGAAATAGCAGCCGAAAAGAATTTGAGCTTCCATACAGTAAACAGTCACAGGAAAAACATTTTCCGGAAGCTGAGCGTCAACAACGCACATGAAGCCACCAAATATGCGATGAAAGCAGGCATAGTGGATCTGGTAGAATATTACATATAGCACTATCCCTACGGATATTCTCACAAACAAATTTCACCGCTACCGATACAGAGCCGTGAAGCAACATCATAGACCACTCCAAACTGTCCGGGAGCAATACCCTGCAATTTTTCATCCGAAACAATGTGATAGCCTCCTTCCTCCCGCAACAACCGTCCTTTTATGAATTCCGGAGTATGACGTATTTTGAAAGTGACCTTTATGTCATTTTCCACATCCCCCCACGGATTATCCGTGATAAAATGAAAATCGCGTATGCAGAATTCATTACCAAATTGCTGCTCCGTATTGTATCCACGAGAGACGTAAACCACATTACCGTCCACATCTTTGCGAACGACAAACCAAGGACCACCACTCAATCCCAATCCTTTTCGCTGGCCAATGGTATGAAACCAATATCCACGGTGTTTGCCTATTTTTTTGCCTGTCTCCAGTTCCACAATATCACCTTCACGCTCTCCGAGAAAACGGCGTACGAAGTCATTATAATTAATCTTTCCCAAGAAACAGATTCCTTGGCTGTCACGGCGTCTGGCACTGGGCAGCTTGGCACGCAGTGCTATGTCACGAACCTCATGTTTCATCAGTCCACCCAAAGGAAACATCAGTTTGGAAACTTGCAGATAATCTATCTGCGCAAGAAAATCGGTCTGATCCTTTACCGGATCCACAGCAGTTCCCAGCCATATCTTGCCGGTCTGAAGAACCGTAGTGGCATAATGGCCGGTAGCGGTAAAATCAAAATCTTTCCCCGCCCGACGTTCAAAACAACCGAACTTTATGAGTTTATTGCACATTACATCCGGATTCGGAGTCAGCCCCCGGCTGATTTTATCAATAGCATAAGCAGCCACATTATCCCAATACTCCCGATGCAAATCTACCACTTCCAATGGCAATCCGTAACGACGGGCGATTGCAGAAGCTATTTCCAAATCTTCCTCCGCAGCGCAATCCATATAATCAGCATCGTCCTTCCCTATTTTTATATAAAATAGGGAAGGACGGTAACCTTGTTCACAAAGAAGATGCACGACCACTGAACTATCGACACCTCCTGATAATAATACTGCAATATTCATTCTATAATCTCTAAATTCTATCAAATGCCTGGGACAGATCCTCCAAAATATCATCAATGTGCTCAGTTCCTACCGACAAGCGCACGGTGGAAGGTGTAATGTGCTGCTGCGCCAATTCTTCCGGTGTCATTTGTGAATGAGTAGTGGTGTAGGGATGAATTACAAGGCTCTTCACATCTGCCACATTGGCCAGTAACGAAAAGATTTGCAGAGAGTCTATGAATTTCCATGCCTCCTGCTCTCCTCCTCTTATCTCAAAGGTAAAGATACTGCCGGCTCCATTTGGAAAGTATTTTTGGTAGAGTACATGATCAGGATGGTCGGGCAATGAAGGATGATTCACCTTTGCCACCTTCGGATGCTTTCTCAGGAAATCTACCACCTTCAACGCATTCGCCACATGACGTTCCACCCTCAATGACAATGTTTCCAAACCTTGCAATAAAATGAAAGCATTGAAAGGCGAAATAGTGGCGCCGGTATCACGTAGCACGACAGCACGTATGCGGGTGACGAACGCAGCAACTCCTGCAACATCGGCAAAAACAGCGCCATGATAACTGGGATCGGGCTTGGCAAGCGTAGGAAACTTGTCTGCATTTGCCTTCCAGTCAAACGTTCCCCCATCCACAATGACACCCCCCAAGCTGGTTCCGTGTCCGCCGATGAATTTCGTAGCCGAGTGGATTACAATATCCGCGCCATGCTCAATGGGACGGATCAAATAAGGAGTACCGAAAGTATTATCCACAATCAAAGGTATATTGTGACGATGAGCTACAGCAGCCACTGCATCAAGGTTGGTTACATCAGAGTTGGGATTTCCAAAAGTCTCCACATAAACCACTTTTGTATTGGGGCGGATGGCAGTTTCGAGCGCCTGAAGGTCGTTGACATTGACTATGCTATTTTCAATACCTTGCGAAACCAATGTATGTGTGATCAAATTGAAAGAACCGCCATACAGGTTGTCGGCAGCCACAATATGGTCACCTACACCAAGAATATTCTGTAAAGCGTATGCCACAGCCGCTGCTCCCGAAGCCACAGCAAGTCCGGCCACTCCACCTTCAAGAATGGCCACGCGCTGTTCGAAAACTTCTTGTGTGGAGTTTGTCAGACGCCCGTAGATATTTCCTGCATCACGAAGTCCGAAACGGTCAGCGGCGTGTTGCGAATTACGGAACACATACGAGGTAGTCTGATAAATGGGTACGGCACGAGCATCTGTTGCCGGATCTGGCTGCTCTTGTCCTACATGAATTTGTAAAGTCTCAAAGTGCAATTTCTTTGCTTCCATTGTCTTTTGTATTATAGGTGAATAATTTCTTTCCATTCTGATGTTGCAAAGATAATGGGAAGTATTGATGCAACCTATGGCACATGATAGGGAATTTTATACCATATTTGTGGTAGATAAACAAACTATTTTCTAATTTTGCGGCTATGAAAGCAAGAAATATACTGATATTCATATTGGGAGCCTTGATTTTTCCCGCTTATCTGGCTTCCTGCGGAGAAGACCGATGGGCAGCCTATGCCGAACAAACCAAAACAGACCTATGGATTGACGACACAATGCGGGTGTGGTACTATTGGAATGAAAATATGCCTGCCAGCAAGTATCTGAACTATTTCTCCGCCCCATCTACTTTTTTCACTTCGCTGTTGTCTTCAAGCGACAAGTTCTCCAGCATAGATAGCTTGACAAGTGCTGTTTCCACCCGCAGCATCCCCTATACAGACTACAGCTACGGATTTCAGTTCACAACAAACCGGGTGGAAGGCAATGACACCGCCCTATATGCCCATGTGCTCTATGTTGCCGATGAAAGTCCCGCATCTGCCATCAATCTGAAACGCGGTGATTGGATTATGGACATGAACGGTGAACCCATCACCTCAAAGAATTATGCCAAACTCTATGGCAGCGCTGCCATGCAACTTACAGTGGGTTATTACGACGCAGACAATGACACGATTGTGGCCTATAACGAACCGAGGCAGATTGTATCAGCACGCAGCATCAATGATAATCCCGTGCATTATACAAATGTATATACCAGTGGCAGCAAGAAAATCGGCTATCTGGTTTACAATCATTTCAGTTCGGGCGTCACGGAAAGCAGCCAGGAATACAACAACAACTTGCGCAAAGCATTCCGTGAATTTTCATCTCATGGAGTCAGCGAATTCATCCTGGACTTACGTTACAACAACGGAGGCCTGCTGAGCTGTGCCGAACTGCTGTGTGCCATGCTTGCCCCTGCATCGGCATTTGGACAAGAACTCGGATATTTAGAATTCAATAACCGCACCAATCCGCGCAACGTACCTTTCACTTTGAATAAAGAACTGATACAAAATGGTGCAAACCTCAACCTGAGTACCTTATATGTACTCACCAGTAACCAGACAGCCTCTGCTTCGGAAATGGTAATCAATTGTCTCAAACCTTTGATGAATAACGTAATTATTATAGGCTCCACTACGGTGGGAAAGAATGTGGGTTCTCTCACCTTCTCCAATCCGGACCTTAAAATAACCATGAGTCCGATTGTCTGCAAAATTTATAATTCTGAAGGAAAGTCTGATTATGAGTCAGGATTCACTCCGCAGTATTCAGTCAGCGAGAACAATGACATGGCCCGTTTTCTGCCTTTCGGAAATACCAATGAGATAATGTTAGCTACTGCACTGGAACTGATTTCCAAAGGTACTGTCACAAAATCCACAACTAATACTTCTCCGAAAACGGCTGTCATCAACAACTCCATTGAGCGCCGTGCCAACCATTCCGTGAAATTAAACAAGAAAAAATGAGAATAAAACACTATCTGACAGGCATTATATTCTGTCTCCTTATAGCAGCCTGCAATGACAAAGAAGACACAATGCGGACAACAGGCATAGAAGGCATTGCAAAGACCTCACTGTCCAAAATACAATTGTCTGAAACCAGACACGATGACGCCCAAGCCGTCACCATTACACAATCCTACGTTTTCTTTCCCTCAGGCTGGCTGCAAAGCCACAGCACCATACAAAGCTATATGGCAATTGAAGAAGATATAAAGCAGGAAAATATCACCGACATCGTCTATACTGACCATCGAGCAACGATAACCGATGATTTCGGCAACATATCTACCTATATTCTGAATGATAAAGGGTATGCCACAGTCTGTACAAGACAGGAAGCCGGTGGAAGAACTCGCACATATACCTTCTCTTATCTTACAGACACCAAAAACAATAAATCTTACCTGACAAATATTACCGAAATACAAGAAGATGGAACAACCTATGCTTCCATTGACATAGACTGTAATGATCTTCACTCCCTGCGCATCACTTGGAAAGTGGATGCCTCTTACGAACAGGCTTACACGGCAACTACAATTTCATCAGGCAATGAAACTGCAAATTTATCTGAAATTCCCATCCTGTTCTTGTCTGAGCTTTATCCTCTATCATTGCACCCGGCAGCCCTATACGGCAAAATATTGGGAGAACCGCTTCCGGCATTAACTGCCCAAATCATTCCAGACGGGAATGCTGAGAGCAAAGAAATCGTCAGTTATTCATATACCACCGATGAACGTGGTATTGTGACTTCATGCAAAGAAGTTACAAACAGCTACGGTAAAAACTATGTCCGTACTATAAATTATACAATAGAATAAGACTCACGAAACCTACTTTTTATCGAAAAACTTATCAAAAAAGAGGATATGATAATCTATTGAATTGTTCCAATACTCTCCCGTATGTCCACCGGGACGAGTAATAAAGTCATGATCTATCTTCCTTTCAAGTAAGCGCTTGTGCAAATCCCTGTTCACTTCAAGAAAAAAATCAACTTCACCACAATCCACGATAATCGCCAAATCCCCGTTCTCAATCTTGTCCAACTGATTGACTACCGTGTGTGCGTTCCAAACAGATCTTTCGGTGTCATATTCACCTAATTGTTTGCTCATTTCCCAATTCTTTGGAAATGGACGGATATCTACACCGCCACTCATGCTTCCAACCGCACCAAATACTTCTTTATGACGGATGGCATTCCACAAAGCTCCATGCCCCCCCATACTCAAACCACTGATGGCACGTGCTTGCCTGTCCGAAATAGTAGAATAATGACTATCCGTATATTTCACAAGTTCTGAAGAAATAAAAGTCTCATACCGATATGAATGATTTTTAGGACTGTCCCAATACCAACTGTTCTTCCCGTCGGGACAGACAAAAATGATACCTTTTTCATCAGCAATCTGCGACAGCTCAGGTTTAAGCAAAATCCAACTACGTGCATTTCCACCATAACCATGCAATAAATAAACTACCGGACATGCTTCTTTATCAACTGCCTTATCCGGCAATATATACACTACTTTCACTTCCTTATTCATCGAAGGACTTTTCACCATTACCGTATCCACACGTGCAGCCTGTATTGTGACCATATACAGACATAGCAACATACAAAATATAACCTTTCTTTCCATGCTCTACATTGTTTTTATTATTCTAACAGGAGGCAATATTAATAATAAATACTCAAAAAACATTATCTTTGCTCCATTAACTATCCGAAATCCTATTATGGAATTTATTATCATCCTGTCTTTACTTATTTTAAACGGCATCTTTGCCATGTATGAAATTGCATTAGTGTCATCTGGCAAAGCGCGCCTTGAAACCTTTGTTGGCAAAGGGAACAAAAGGGCCAAAGGAGTATTAAAACAACTGGAAGAACCAGAAAAATTCCTTTCTACCATCCAGATAGGCATTACGTTGATCGGCATCATATCCGGCGCCTACGGAGGTGCTACCATTGCCGATGATATACGACCTTTATTTCTTATAATTCCGGAAACAACCGCATACGCCGACACTCTTTCTATAATTACCGTAGTAGCTGTCATCACTTATCTGTCACTTATAATCGGAGAGTTAGTACCTAAATCCATTGCATTGGCCAACCCGGAAAAATGGGCAATCATGCTCAGTCCTTTCATGATTGTGCTGACCAGAATTTCTTATCCTTTCGTATGGCTTCTCAGCGCATCCACAAAGTTAATGAATAAGATTATCGGATTGAACAAAGACAAAGAACGGCAAATGACACAGGAGGAACTAAAAATGATCCTACGTCAAAGTTCTGCACAAGGTATCATCGACAAAGATGAAACGGAAATGTTGCGCGATGTATTCCGTTTTTCCGGTAAAAGAGCCAATGACTTGATGACCTATCGGCGCGATATCGTCATGCTACACCCAACCGACACTTTTGAAGAAGTATTGCGCATCATCCGCGAACAGCATTTCAGCAAATATCTGCTGACAGAAAAAGGTAATGATGAAATTATCGGAGTGGTTTCCGTAAAGGACATTATACTCATGATGGGAAACGAACAGCCTTTTAATTTACGCAAAATAGCATGTCCAGCACTCTTTATACCAGAAAATCTATACGCAAAAAAAGTTTTAGAGCTATTCAAGAAGAACAAAAATAAGTTCGGAATTGTTGTAGATGAGTATGGAAATACGAAAGGTATCATCACTCTGCATGATTTGACAGAAAGCATATTCGGGGACATCCTCGAAGAGAACGAAACGGAAGAAGAAGAAATCATCATAAGGCAGGATGGTTCCATGTTAGTAGAAGCCTCCATGAATTTAGATGACTTTATGGATGCGATGGGTATTCTGAATTACGATGACCTGAAAGAAGGAGACTTCACTACCCTCAGCGGTCTTGCCATGTTTCTTATAGGGAGGATACCCAAAGCCGGTGATTTATTCACTTATAAAAATCTGAATTTTGAGATAATGGACATGGACCGTGGCAGAGTGGACAAACTACTTGTGATCAAAAGAGAACATGAAGATTACTGACGCACCGTTATCGGTGTCTTTTTAATAAACTTAAACAATTAAAGAAATGAAAAAAGTAATGATGATTGTGGCTATCGCTGCCGCATTGGTGTCATGCCATTCAAAAGGAAATCAAAACAACAGCACCAGCACCGCTATGGATAAAGGGGTAATGACTGTTGCAGGCAATGATTCTTCTACCGTAACTGTATATGAAGGAATCCTTCCTGCTGCCGATGGTCCAGGTATCAGGTATGTGTTAAGTATGGAGAATGAAAATCCTGATGGAGAAAGCAGTTATACATTAGTAACTACTTACTTGGATGCAGAAGGTAAAGGAAAGAATAAGACTTTTACCACCAAAGGAAAGAAACAAGTTATCAGCAAAGATGCCAACAGTAAGAAAAAGACAGCTATCAAACTGATTCCGGATAATGGCGAAGAACCTGTTTACTTTGTTATGGTCAACGATACGACTTTAAGATTAGTAAATGACAGCTTGCAGGAAGCAGAAAGCGACCTGAATTATGATATTATTCAAGTAAAATAAGAATCTCCGTGTGAAACAAAAAACTCTCCGGATATCCGGAGAGTTTTTTGTTTCACTTTATTTCTTTGTCGGAGAAGAATATCTGGCATTCAGCCCCGACAGAATTTCACGGGTAATGTTATAAATACTATCGGCATACAACAGATTATCAAAACCGGTATTACTGATGATCATACTATAACCTTTCGTTTTATTATATTCTTTAAGAAAAGCGTTAATGGAGTCGCGCAGTTGCAAACTGTTTTTTTCATTCTCGCTCATCAATTCGGACTGCAACTTATTGCTCAAGGTTTGCAGGTCTTGTTCCAACTTTGCAATGCGGTTATACTCTTGTTGTGCCCTTTCCGGAGAAAGATAAGCATTGTTCTGATACTTCGTCTGGAATTCCTGTTTCTGCTTATCTAATTCTTGAGCTTTCTGGTTCAATGTCAAACGAACATTTTCGCTTTTTTTCACCATAGCTTCATTCAAATCAACACAGAAATTGTATTTTGCCAAAAGTGTATCTATCTCAACATAAGCAATCTTCATCTCAGATAATCCGCCAGCCTGTACGGGAGCATTCGTTGCCTGTTTATCTGCATTACCGGCACATTGAGAAAATAAAACGATAATAGCAAGAACTGCCAAACCGTTCATGAGGTAGTTTAATCTCTTCATAATTTGATAAAATATTGTTTTTTAATATAATTAGTTCATACTATCGTTTAAGGTTCTGTCCTGTTCATCAATAGAAAAACGAGACTTACGTTGAGCTTCCCGATCTTGTGACTGCACGCACCCGATACCCCTATCACGCATTGCCTTATTACCACTGACATGACCATTGGGAAACTTGCCGCCTTTCACAAAAAAGACTTTCACACCTAATAAAACTATGCAAATAGCAACTATTAACAAAGTTATCAATACAGTATCGAGCATTTCCATTAATTTTGTTACACGAAAATAGATTGCATCCCCGCAAAAGTAATGATTAATTTTGCTTTTACTCTTAGCTTACACTATTTTTGTGGGTGCAAATATAGGGCTTTGATCGGACTAACTCATCTTTTTTACTCTAAAAAAAAGAAAGGGGAATAAAATAGTCAACTCATTTAACTATCTTTAATGATAAGAGGTTAATAAACTGTGATTTGAAAACAAAATAAACTTGTACAAATTGGGTACAGTATCAGAAATTATAAATTATGGAAAAGAAAAATTTAAAACCAGCCGGCGTATTTCATTTCTTTGAAGAAATTTGCCAAGTGCCACGTCCTTCCAAAAAGGAAGAAAAGATTATCGCTTATCTAAAAGCGTTCGGAGAAAAGCATAAGTTGAAAACCTTGACTGATGAAGTAGGTAATGTCTTAATAAAGAAACCTGCTACTCCAGGCATGGAGAACCGTAAAACCGTTATACTTCAATCGCATGTGGATATGGTATGCGAAAAAAACAATGATGTGAAACATGACTTCCTCACCGATCCCATAGAAACGGAAATAGACGGTGAATGGTTGAAAGCAAAAGGTACTACCCTCGGTGCTGATAATGGTATCGGTGTAGCAACTGAACTGGCTATTCTTGCCGATGACAGCATTGAGCACGGACCGATAGAATGTCTGTTTACCATAGACGAAGAAACCGGACTGACCGGAGCTTTTGCACTGAAAGAAGGTTTCATGAATGGAGACATCTTACTGAACCTCGACTCAGAAGACGAAGGAGAACTGTTCATCGGCTGTGCAGGTGGCATAGACTCTGTGGCAGAATTTACTTATAAAGAGGTAGAAATACCTGCAGGTTACTTCTTCTGCAAAGTACAGGTAAAAGGGCTGAAGGGTGGTCATTCCGGTGGAGACATCCATTTGGGACGCGGCAATGCCAATAAACTATTGAACCGCTTCCTGAGTCAGACTCTCAAAAAATATGACATGTATCTTTGTGAAATAGATGGTGGCAATCTGCGCAATGCCATAGCCCGTGAAGCACATGCAATCATCGCTGTTCCGGAAGCTGACAAGCATGCTTTGCGTACCGACCTCAATGTCTTTGCCGCAGAAGCAGAAGCCGAGAATGCAGTGGTTGAGCCTGATTTAAAATTTATTCTGGAATCAGAAACATCCCATCAGAAAGCAATCGATAAAGATACTACCAAACGTTTACTACAAGCTATCTACGCAGTTCCTCATGGGGTGTTTGCCATGAGCCAGGACATTCCGGGACTGGTGGAAACTTCTACAAACCTGGCTTCCATCAAAATGAAGCCAAACCATGTAATCCGAATTGAAACCAGTCAACGCAGTTCTACGACCTCTTCCAAACAAGACATTGCCAATATGGTGCGTACAGTATTTGAAATGGCTGGAGCCGAAGTTTCATTCGGTGACGGATATCCCGGCTGGAAACCCAACCCGCATTCGGAAATTCTGGAAATTGCCACCGAATCTTACAAACGGCTTTTTGGAGTAGAAGCCAAAGTAAAAGCCATTCATGCAGGTTTGGAATGTGGTTTATTTCTCGACAAATATCCCTCATTGGATATGATTTCCTTCGGTCCCACCCTGCACGGTGTGCACTCTCCCGATGAACGGATGCTGATTCCCACCGTTGAGAAATTCTGGAATCACTTGCTGGATATACTGAAACATGTCCCGACTAAATAGGATATTGCTCACATTCCTTTTCTTCTGCCCGTACATCTATCTGTACGGGCAAGAGAAAAAGGATACACTTACTTTCCGTGTTATGTCCTATAACGTGGAAAATCTTTTTGACTGTAAACACGACAGCTTGAAAAACGATTATGAATTTCTACCTGATGCCGTACGACACTGGAATTACGCAAAATACAGGAAGAAACTGGATAACATAGCCCGTGTTATTGTTGCTGCAGGAGAATGGACTCCACCGGCACTCGTTGCTATGTGCGAAATAGAAAATGACAGTGTGATGCGTGACCTGACACAATACTCCGTTTTAAGAGAATCCGGCTATCGCTATGTGATGACACAATCTTCCGATGAGCGAGGAATAGATGTAGCGTTACTGTATCAACGCAATTGTTTCAAATTACTTTCTTCTCAAAGCCTTTTGGTAGCCAAACCTCAAAACGATAGTCGCCCTACAAGAGATATTCTTCATGTCTGCGGATTATTATTGAATAAAGATACTTTAGATGTATTTGCAGTCCATTTTCCATCCAGATCAGGTGGAGCAAAAGAATCCGAAATTTATCGGATAACTGCTGCAAAAAGATTAAAAGCTGCAGCAGACAGCCTTTACCGGATACGACAACATGCACAAATCCTAATTTTAGGAGACTTCAATGATTATCCCACCGACAAGTCTATACGGCAAATACTGCAAGCGGAAGTTCCGCCACCCGCCTCCGGCACTTTACATCCCCGAAAGCTCTATCATTTATTGGCAAACAAGGCCATTTGCCAAAAAGATTTCGGAAGTTACAAATACCGGGGAGAATGGGGATTGCTGGACCATATCATCGTTTCGGGTAATCTACTGGACCCCAATTACCCTCTTTATACCAGTGAAGCAAAAGCAGATGTATTCCAACGTCCTTTTCTGTTGACAGAAGACAAGAAATATGGAGGCAAGCAACCTTTCCGCACTTATTATGGAATGAAATACCAAGCAGGATATAGCGATCATCTGCCCGTATGGACAGAGTTTCGGCTAATCTATTAAACCGGGATATTGATATAATTTCAAATCAAACTTCTGCACCATTACCAATAAATGGTCAAGAATATCGGATTGGATGCGTTCATACTCTTTCCATTCATTATTGCAGGAAAAGAAATAAATCTGAACGGGTATAGGCAGTAGGCTCAAGCTGGTTAACAATCAAATCCATGCTCTGATTCACTGCCGGGAGAGTTCACAAATAACGTTCGATATAAATACAGTAAAGCTATGCAGATGTTTTCAAGCTTTTCTATTCTATGATTTCACGGCTCCCAAATGGCAATCTTTTATTGCACAGTTGCATAGACCAGCATTCCCACTATTGTCAGCACTCCCATCCAAATGGGTATATCGGCACGGATGGTATGTTCAGGACGCTTATAACCACTTGCCTTAACAAACAGACGATACATCAGATATGCACCTGCCAAGCCAATGATAGCTCCCGCCAAAAGATCTCCCGGATAATGAACACCAAGATATATACGCGAGTAACAAGTAATCAATGCCCATATCATCATAAAAGATGTAAGCCACCGATTGCGGAATACGAAAAAGATATAAAACGCCAGACCGAACGTATTGGCCGAATGACATGAAGGGAAACTATAACGCCCTCCCCGATAATTGTTCACTATATGCACCATATCCGAAATGGGATTGTCCAAATTGGCCGGACGAAGACGCGCAACGTACGGACGTATCAGTGTGGCGCAAACTTGGTCGGCAAAAGTAATGGTGAGTGCCACACCGACAAGACACAACAAAGCCTTCTTCCATGAGAAATTAGCGAACATCACATAGGCAAGAGCCACATACAATGGAATCCATTCCCACTTACCACTAAATGCGCTCATAAAGTAATCAAAAAACTCATTGTGCACCCCGTTGAAGAAAAAGAATACATCAGTGTCCGCATTGACAAGCCCTTGGAGGGCATCCGTTAATAGTATCATATTTATCGTTTATCTATATCATCATATAATTTTTGCAGATAGGCTTTTCCTGACGGAAGATTCTTTCCTTTCACCATTCCTTCATCCATTACAACACTACCTGCCTGGCAATCGAATATCACACGGTTATCTTTCGTCACCATACCGAAAGCGTCAGGCACGGTAAAGAAAGCGAAATGAGGTGAATTGGGATTAAGCATATCCTTACTAAAAGTGAACTCTCCATGAGGCAACTCCAATTGTGCCAACAATGTAGCGGCCATATCATGTTGAGATCCATACACTTTCACACGGCCGGGCTTACAGATAGCCCCACCCAACAAGAGTAAAGGTATCTGATAGCGTTCTACCGTCAAATTACTGATATCTTCAGGATAAGCTCCCAAATGGTCGGGCACAAGAACGACAACGGTATTTTTCCACTGTGGCAACTTACGGAACTGCTTCACAAAATCACCGATGCAACTGTCCGTATAAGCAAAGGCATTCAAACTTTTATTCTCCAAACGATGGAATGGAACTTCAAAAGGTTCATGGCTGCTACTGGTCTGCAATACACGAAAAGAGGGATGATGTACATCCTTTCCGGCAGCCTCATTCTTCAAATCCCCCAACAGACGCTTAAAAACAAGATGGTCATGCACTCCCCATTTACTCAAACGTTCGGCAGCAGGAAAATCCCGGTCAGCCACTATGTCTTCAAATCCCGATGACATCAGATAAGAACGCATATTGGTAAAGTCGGCGTCACCGCCATAATAGTATTTGGTCTCATAACCAACTTTTCTCAAACTGGAGGCAATGGCAGGAATGGACTGTGTCTTTCGCGGATATTTCATGATACTGGTAGTGGGCTGTGCAGGATAGCCACTCAAAATAGCCACCAATCCACGGTCTGTACGGAAACTGTTGGCATAGAAGTTCGTAAATAGCACGCCTTCACAGCTCAGACTGTCCAGATGAACAGCAACATTCGGCTCTCCACCTAAGGTAGCCATCAACTTGGAAGAAAAGCTCTCCATAATGATAAAAAGTATATCCGGACGCCGGGTAGTGAACAAAGAATGCAGTGAGTCTGCTGCCTGCCGCAAGGAATCCGGAGTTCCAGTCTGTGCTCCTAAGACTTCCGGATCAAGCAACGTCTTAAAGATACGATCGGCCTCAGCCGCCTCCATAAAACGGTATTGCTTGCTGAAATCCTTCTGCTTGGAAAGAGACTCCATCAGACTGAATACCGGATTGATGGCAGCATGGTTCAACCGTTGGTCAGGACTGAAATATACTTTGCCTACATTCATGGTAGATACCGTAAAACCACCACGGATAGGGATAAACAGCAAGCCTGTAAATAACAACAGTAGCCCGGACACTGTAAGACGCCGATAGGGAAGTTTCATCCGTAACAAGCATTTCTTCCGCAACAGAACATTATAAAAGATACTGTAAAGAAGCACTGCATAAACAGCCATCGCAGCAATACCTCCCAAAACCGTCCAAAAACTAACACTGGCAACCGCATCTTTAGGAGAAGAAAAGAAATAGAACAGCGGTGTGGTATCCAACCGGAAACCCCAATATGCATACAGTCCTAAATCAACAATAAAGACTATGGAAAGCAAAATAGAAATGACAAGATAGTAGCCGCACCAGATGCGATGAAGGACTGTGGAAAGTGTCCATACCGAAGTTACGAAAAGAAAACCGGGAATGACGGTCAGATAACCGGCCAAAGACAAATCCAACGGCAATCCATGCCATATTACACTGAACCAGTCTGCATACGAACAATTCCCATAAAACGAATAATAATACAACATGAACAAAGGTTTCTGCAATATAAAAATGCAGATGAACAAACAGTATGTTTTGATAAATCCTATAAGCCTCTCTCTCATCAGTATCTTAGTCTTAATAATATGAGGTACAAAAATAAATCTTTTTATTCTAATTTCCACCATTATCAGGTAAGAAATACAGTGAAAGATAGACTTATAGGATATTCAGGATCAGCCGTTCACACGCTTATAGTCTTCAAGGAACTTCTTCAGCCCACTTTCTGTCAACGGATGATTGAGTAAACCTTTAATGGCTGAAAGCGGACAAGTAGCCACATCCGCACCCACCTCTATGCACTGGATGATGTGCGCCGTATGGCGGATAGAAGCGGCAAGCACCTGAGTGGCATACTCATAATAACGGTACATTTCTACGATTTTACCCAACAACGCAATGCCGTCTTCACTGATGTCATCAAGCCGACCTACAAATGGGGAAACATACGTTGCACCGGCCTTGGCGGCAAGCAATGCCTGCCCTACCGAGAACACCAACGTACAGTTGGTACGGATACCCTTTTCCGAAAAGTATCTGATAGACTTAATGCCATCGGCAATACAAGGTATTTTCACCACGATATGCGGATTCAAGGCTGCCAGTTTTTCACCTTCCTCAATCATACCCTCGTAGTCGGTAGCAATGACCTCGGCGCTAACATCTCCCTGCACGATGTTGCAGATATCCACATAATGTCTGTACTGGTTTCCTACGCCTTTAATTCCCTCCTTTGCCATCAATGAAGGATTGGTAGTCACTCCATCAAGCACGCCCATGTCATAGGCTTCCCGAATCTGATCCAAATTGGCTGTATCAATAAAAAACTTCATGGTATAAATATTTTTAATGGGTTAACGCACAAATATAACGATTTATACTACACCATGGTCTCTTATAATCCCTTTTATTTCAGTTTGGCGTATAATATATAGTTGTTGTCATTCTCTTGAATGCCATCTGCCAATTTCTGCAACCGTTCACGCTCTTTGACCGGCATTTCCTTGTTTTCCGACAGATATTTTCCCAAGTTTTCTTTTAAAGCAGAGGGATCAAGGTTATTCACATAATACCCGTTTTTACAGTAGGAAGGGAACCAAGAAATCGGCATGTTTCCCAAAAAGTCATTATGAATCTTATAAAAAGCCCCCTTCAGCGTATGTTTGTCCATTACATAGTCCGCTGGTTCTTCCGTTCCATACGAGTTCTCCGAAAGCTGTTTTTGCTATGCTCATGTTACCCAAAAAGTGATTTGGCAACTCCTGGAAATCATGAATAGGAATCTCCTTACCCGCAAAATCCATTGTGAAATGTGCAGCAAGTCGCCCATTACTGAAATGATAGAGCGTATCAGGACGCCTTTCAAAGAAAACGAACAGAGAGACGTCAAAAGCATTACTGTTCTTATTGCTCACCACTTCGTTGCTGAAATCTGGCTGGAGTGCAAGATGACGTGCAGAAATCGTGTCTTTCACTTCGCCAATGAAGTTCTGTGTCCATGCCACATAAGGCAATGTATTGAAGGGCAGAAGAAATACGGATAAAAGTGAATCTTTTGTATCAGCCTTAAACACTCCTTTCGGCACTAAAGTAGGCAAGGGAATACCCTGCACGAATTGCCCCCGCATATCATAGGCAAGCAATGCCCTGGCATTCCAAGGTAACAGATAGATGCGATCTGACTCCTCATCTATTTGTGCATCATATATCAACTGATATTCTCCCGGTCCCTGCCCGAAAGAACCGACGTTGCAAAGAAATTTGCCTGTCTTGTCAAAGAGTTTAAAAGGAGTTTGCTGCTTACCATAGACCAAAATATGATGTTCCGAAACCACTGCATTTCCCGTTGGGGTTAAAGCCTCATCTCTGCCATCCAGTTTCACAATCTGCAAATCTTCGGTAAACATACTCAACGGTAGCATTACCGTATCTTTCAAAGCGGAAAAATCGCATACCCATAGGGAATCGCCATCCACCACTTTTACCGAACCTACCACCGGTTGTTCCGCCAGACCGTCACTCGCCCGCTTGCTTGCATTATTACAACCACATAAAGCCATTCCTACTAATAATAAGGAATAAACTGCCGTCAATTTCTTGTTTTTCATACTCTTTTAGTTTAAAAATATATGGCAAAAGTAATGCGATACAGGCATTATCACAAACTTTTCCATAGACAATACGAAAGTATCATAAAATAGTTATCCACCTATTAATCAATTATAAAAGTATATAAACAAGAGCATACATATAGACAAGTGCAATAGACAATTCTAAAATCTCCGCAGAAAAGCATCCAGTGTCTCATCCTCAGCGGTCAATCCAAACTTCTCCCGCTTTACCCGTTGCTTCTTGCGACTTACAGACGGACGGCTGATACAATATATATCCGAAAGATCTTTAATGCTGACGCCAATTTTCACCAAGCAGCAGAAGTTGATATCCTTGTCCGTCAACAAAGGGAATTCCTTGCGCAAACGCCCGGTAAAATCATCATAACTCTTGTCCACTGTCTGGCGTATATCTGCCCATTCTTCGGATGACAGAGCAATGCGTTTACCATCCTTCACCGCCTCGTCAGAGTCTTCCTCTGCCTGCTCCTCCAAAGAGGGTATCTTATGAAATGATTTCATGCGACGAAATAAAGACTCACGCAATTGCGATTCTTTTTCGCGCAGGGAGGTCAACTCCTCTGCCTGCTCCAGTAACTGCTGCGCCTGTTCCAGCCGGAGTGCCTGTTCACACAGTAGCAAATTGTTCGTCCGCCTTTTGCGTCTCTGCCACCAAAAATAAAAGATAAAGCCAATGACAATGAAAGACATCCCCAACGACAGAAGCATGATTTCCTGCTGTTGCTTGGCTATCTTCAAGGAGTTCAGTTCATTCTTCATCTTTTCTTTTTCATAGTTTTCGCGACTCTCATCAGATTCCACTTTCTGTATCTCAGCCTGTAACAGTTTATCTGCATCCAGTGCCACACCGTAAGCCAAACTATCTTCACCACGCAAAGCGTACAAGAGACCCAAACGATGCAAAGCTTCTCCCGCCACAAAACGGTTAAGAGAACGGGCCGCTATTTCGTAATAATGCAGCGCCGAGTCAGAAGCACCCATTGCCACAAACACGTTTCCCTTCGCCAGACAATAGTAAGGAACAACCGAACGGGATATTCGACTGCTACGGATAGAATCCAGGCAACGAACCGCCCGAAGATAATTTCCCGCACGGGCATATATCGCTGCCACACTCAAGCAAATCCGTTCTTGTATCCAAGTATCAGCCCCGAATCCTGCTTTTCTGTAACAGGACAAAGCCTGTACCGTATCACCAACTTCCATGCAACGGGAAGCCACATTATAATATAGGTGTGCACGCTGCTCCTCTGACGAGAGGTAACAGCCTGCCAAATCAGCATAACGCAATATGCTGTCCGATGAATGTGCCACCCATGCTTTTTGGTAAAAAAATCTGAAGACACGGGCAGAATCAGCCACAGGCATTACAGCTTGCTCATGCCGATCATTGCAAGAAGTCAGCAAGAGAAAGATAAACAAGATATGACATACTCCTGGCTTCATGGTTTCTACGGATTATCGGTTACGTATCAGGTGCAGGCGGTTGCTGATGGTATCAGGCAGTTCGTTCTCGTAGTGGGTCACCATAATCATCGTCTTGTCCTTCCTATGACAGAAGGCTTCTATAATCTTCTTCACCCGGCGGCGGTTGTAAGTATCCAGTCCATGAAGCGGCTCATCGAGAATTAGCAGTTCGGGGTCTTTGACAAAAGCGCGTGCCAGCAACGCCAATCGCTGTTCTCCGCTGGAGAGTTGGAGGAAAGGCTTGTCCCTCAACTCTGCAATGCCGAAGATGTCCATCCACCACTCGCAAACAGCCATCTGTTCCTCACGAGGACGCTTATACAGCCCAACGCTATCGTGCAGGCCTGAAGCTACTATTTCTATGGCAGGCAGGTTCTTCAGATAGGCACGGTGCATCTCAGGGCTGACGTAGCCGATGTGTTTTTTTATCTCCCAGATGCTCTCACCCGACCCCCTCTTACGCCCGAAGAGGCTGATGTCGCAGGCATAAGCCTGAGGGTTGTCGGCACAGACCAGACTAAGAAGGGTGGACTTTCCCGCACCGTTCTCGCCACTCAATGCCCACTTCTCGCCACGCATCACGGTCCAGTCCAATTCTTTCAGGATGATGCGGTCGTCATAGCAGATGCTGACTTTGTTCAGTTTCACCACCTCAGCGGAGGTATAATTGATGTTATCATACGGCAGGTCAAGGATACGTTGCCGCAATGCCTCCATTGAGGCAAATTCTTCACGGATAAGAGATTCGTTGCGGATGCGAAAGGCAGTCAAATAGGTTTCACGCTCCATCTTCTCTCCTACCCTCATGTCTGCAACAGGCACTACATGGGTAATGAACGAGGGAATATCATCCATCATGGAGAGAACAAGAATGATTTGCAGGGACTCCATGCGTGAAAGTTCATCAAGCAGACCGAACAGCAGTTTACGTGTGACGGCATCCAGTCCGATGAAAGGGTTGTCCATAATCAGGATGCGGGGAGAGGTGAGCAGCGTCTTGACCAGTTGAAACTTGCGGAGTTCACCACTGGAAAGCAAAATGATTTTCTTGTCAAGCATCGGCTCTATGCGAAAAAGGTCGAATAGCCGACGCTTCAAGGCTTCACACCCGGCATCGGTTCCGCCTCCGGTCCTATTTTCGGATTTACCCAACAGGTCACGCACCAAGGGCACATCATCCTGCTCCGTCTGGTTCCAGCGTTGTTGGTAATAATAGCTGCCATCGGCAGAGCCGTAGGTATCACGGAAAGCAATATACTTGATATTGTCGTAGGCGGTAGTGGTGAGTGAAGGAGTGAAATCATAACTAATCGTTCCTTCACGCAGAGGGTATTTACCGGTCAGCAAGTCGATGAAAAGACTTTTTCCAGATCCGTTAGGACCTACGATGGCGAGGTGTTCGCCATTCAGAATATCAAGGTTGGCAGGAGTTGCCAGTTGTATTTGGGAATTGCGTGCTATGCCTCCACAAAGGCAAATTGTATATTGTTGTTCGTACATCTTGTAATAATACAGTTTGAATTGCGAGACAAAGCTACGGAATTATTCCATAGGGCAGATACATTTTCACTCCTTTTCTGTTCATCGGTTGTACAAATGACTATCTTTGTGTCTCCTAAGCAAGAAATATGATACAATCAACAATCATTCAAATCATACCACCATGAACGAAGAAAATCTTAATCAGGCAAGAAGCTTTTATAGCAACCTTGAGCAACAGATTGCCACGTTGCCCGCAGAGCAACAGGGTCATGTGTTCAGGAAATGCGCCATCCATTGCGTCAGCAATACCGTATTACCCTTTCTCAGAAACAGATACGAAAACTGCGGGGGAGACATGGACTTGTTCTTCTCCGAGAAGGAGAATTCGGAATACTCCTTTCAGAAGGTTGTAGAAAAGGGACACATTTACGAAATGGGCTATCCAAGATGCTTGTGCTTTATGCACGACATGGGCTTCGCAACCTCCCAAGCACATTGTGAATGTTCAAGGCAGAGCATCTTGTACATCCTACACGAATTGTTTCCGATGAGGAACATTTCCGTCGAAATGGTCGGTACGGTTTTGGGCGGAGCCGACAAATGCACATTCCGGATAATGGTCGGCAAACCTTGACAGGGTTCTTGCATTTAGGAGGAATCTACAAAAAGCAAGGGAAGGGACGTTGGATATGACAGCGAAACGGGATACCTATAAACGTAGTAGGGATGGGTCTGCAAGTGGGGTCACATTAAAAGCCTATTAATACACCATTAAAAGGCTTTTAACAGTGTATTAATAGGCTTTTAAAGGGTCTCACTATATTCCCTCCCGCTATATTGTAATCTCCCTATCACACTGAGTGTCTCAGAGTTTTCGGAAGACAGGGGACAAAGCATTGCTTCACCTCACCACAATCAGCGCCGACTGTGCCGGAACACCTACCTCGCCACCATAAAGTGTGCCCAAACCTTGCTGGTTAATGAAACCATCCTTGCACACCACCGTATATTTGCCTTCAGGCAGAGATACCTTGGCATACTCCTTGCGGGCGTTGAGAATCACTACAATGTCTTCCCACACATCGCCACCTGCATGGTTTTTCAGTCGGTAGGCCACCACATTGCTACCATCAACGGGCAGGAATTCAAGATGTTTACGTACTAAGTCGGCATTCCCCATACGGAAAGCGGGATGATTCTTACGAAGCTGTATCAAACCTTTATAATAGGCAAAGACATCGGCATGTTCCATCTTGCCTTTCCAGTTTATGGCATTGATAGAATCGGGGCTCTCGAAGCTGTTGTGTACGCCCTTCTTATCACGCATCACTTCTTCGCCGGCATAGATAAACGGTATACCTTGTGAAGTAAAGACAGCCGTTTGTGCCAGTTTGTCCAGTTTAGACAATTCTTCAGGAGTAATGCCCGGAATACTTGATTTCAATCTGTCTACCAAGCACATATCGTCATGGCAAGATACGTAACTGATCATCTGCGTGGGTTGTTCAGCCCATGGAGCCTTGCTATAATTTACCGAATCATTGTCTACTTGCGGATGCTTGATAGCTCCTACAATACCAAACTTGATGCTTGCCTCTCCACCGGGAAGTCCTGCAAGGAAAGCACCCTGATGATTGTCATTAAACGGACCACGCAAAGCATCACGCATTTCATCGGAGAAAGCAGCGATACCCGGCATTTTATATGTATTGGCTTTCATTGCCAAAGAGTCTTGTGACATCTGCGGAGCCTGAGCCGCCCAACCTTCACCATATATAAAGATAGTAGGATCGATAGCCGTTGCAGCCTTGCGAATTTCGTTCATCGTTTCTATATCATGAATACCCATCAAGTCGAAACGAAAGCCGTCGATATGATATTCGTTAATCCAATGCTGTACGGACTCTACCATGTATTTGCGCATCATAGCACGGTTGCTGGCTGTTTCATTACCGCAAGCCGAACCATCGGCATAAGTGCCATCCGGTTTCTGACGATAGAAGTAACCGGGAACGGTACGTTCGAAGTTGCTATCTGCTGTGTTGAAAGTATGATTGTACACTACATCCAATACGACACGGATACCTGCCTTATGCAAAGCCTGCACCATCTGCTTGAACTCACGGATACGAACTTCCGGTTTATAAGGATCGGTAGAGTACGAGCCATCGGGCACATTATAATTCTGCGGATCATATCCCCAGTTATATTTATTCTCATCGAGTTTCGTTTCATCCACCGAAGCGTAATCGTACGAAGGAAGAATATGAACATGAGTTACGCCCAGCTCTTTCAGGTGATCGATGCCCGTAGATAAATTATCAAGGCTCACTGTACCTTGCTCGGTAAGTGCCAGGAATTTACCTTTATTCTTAATACCCGATGAGGGGTCGATAGAGAAATCACGATGATGCATCTCGTAGATGATAACATCTGCCGGAGAAGCCAATGCGGGGCGCTTGTCATTTGCCCAACCTTCAGGATCGGTGGACTTCATATCAAGAATTGCTGCCCGCTTACCATTCACGCCTACGGCTTTAGCATTGATACCCGGAGTATCTCCCAACCACTTATCATTGATCTTCACATTGAATGTGTAGAATTTACCTTTCAAGTCTTTCTCGACTTTAGCTTTCCAGGTTCCATCTTCCGACGGCTCCATACTTACAGTTTCGTATGCATGCCCGCCGTCTCCTGCGTCGAACAACATCAAACGAACTTCATCGGCTGTAGGTGACCACAAGGAAAATTGTGTAACAGCAGGAGTATATTCCATTTCCGTCAAGCTGCCCGAACGAACGGGATAAAGTTCATACGAAGTGTATTCTTTCTTCGCAGGAGCACAACTTACGACTGTTGTCGCAGCAACTCCAATAATGGCAAGTTCATTCAATTTCATGATACTATTTTTAAGTATTAAATATAATTCAGATTTAATGTTATTATCTTCTTATCTTATCATTTCTTCACCTTATCCGGATTTTTAGCAATGAAGTCCTTCCAGCCGTGATAGCCTTTTTCTACAGCAGGGCGTCCCATTTGCAGATAATGGCAATAAGCGGCGGCAAGCCCATCGGTGGCATCCATAAAGGTCGGCATATCTTCTTTAGGAAAGCGAAGCATGCGCTGTAGCATGTCGGCCACCTGTTCTTTGGACGCCTGACCATTTCCGGTAATCGCCATCTTTATTTTCAGGGGAGCATATTCGGTAATAGGAATGTCTCTGCTTAAAGCAACTGCCATAGCTACTCCTTGTGCACGCCCCAACTTCAGCATGGATTGTACGTTCTTCCCGAAAAATGGAGCTTCAATAGCAAGTTCGTCCGGCAAGTAGCTTTCAATAATGCTCAACACCCGTTCGTGAATATGGCGTAACTTCAGATAATGGTTGCCAAACTTACGGAGGTCAATAATGCCCATTGCTATCATTTCAGGCTTTGTTCCCACTATGCGGAGAATTCCATAGCCCATAATGGTAGTACCGGGATCAATGCCCAAAATGATTTTTTCCTTTACCGGATGTATCACTCTATTACCTCCATCAATGTAGGAAAGCCAATAGCTTTGTCTTTAAAAGTTTTCAGCAGTTCCTCGTTCAGTTTCACACCTTGTTCCTGATGCCAGCGATGCAGTTTGGCAGAGTCTTCTACTTCAAACTGCACGGAAAAACAGATACTACCTTCTTCTATGTGGCTCAAGATACGGGTGATACGCGGAGCAGTCAATGTTCCGTTCTTCGCTACTTCAGGAAGATAATATTCCTGCATCCACACCAGGAAGTATTTTTCCTGTCCTTCTTCTACATGATAAGTTGTATTATATATCAGCATAACGCATTTTTTCAATTTGTTTCGCAAACATAGCAATTATTTCAGAATAATGCATTATATTTGCGCCATCAAAAACAAAGTGGCCCGCAAACGTTGTAAAAGGGGCGTTAGCTCATCTGGCTAGAGCGTAACACTGGCAGTGTTAAGGTGATCGGTTCGAGTCCGATACGCTCCACTGAAATACAAGTTCCTGATTGGTATTCCAATCAGGAACTTGTGCTATATATAAAATTCAAATTAGACTAAAAGAGCTTCTCTTGTTTTAAATAATAAATATCCTTCCTCCCTCCATCTTTTTATAGAAATCCAGAGGTTCAGAAGGAAAAAGGATTAATAGTCATTGCTAATTCAGCAATCCAGGATTGGCCTCAATTGCCTCTTTCGGAATGGGAAGAGTATAGCGAGCATCATTTGCTTCGAGTATATAAGTCTTGCCTCTAAGTACCTTCTCCAACCGAGGACGAGTAGTACGTCTTAAATCAAACCAGCGATGTCCCTCAAATGCCAGTTCACGAGCACGTTCATTCAATATTTCCTGCAACAAAGCATCCTTACTCATTCCACTGACAATGGCAACTTTAACCGAATAAGCTCCCGGAGTATAGCGTTTCTGCATTAATTCCAACAAACGGGCACGTGCCTGAGGCAATTTATCTATCCGGGCAGCAGCCTCAGCGGATGTCAGATACATTTCACCAACTCGGAAAGAACACAGATAATTGTTATTACCCGCCTTCCTATTCTTCCGGAAACCATTTTCATCTGCAGATGTAAAATATTTATCTATACGAAGATCGCTTTCAGAGTAAAGCGCAAGAAAAGAAGGAGCAGCCAAAGAAGCTTTACTCACCGAATTATTCAAAGGCATTTCCAGTGCAGTAATATTCTCAATGGATTTATAGCTGTTGGGCAAATTGGCAGAGGCATCATTCAAATCTTCCAAAGCCGCTTTCTTGGCAAGCACAATCTCTGCCGCCTCCCATGCAGCTTCCCACTCTCCCTTATAAAGGGACACTCGAGATTGAAGCGCTTCTACTGAGGCCATATTAAAACGATAAACGAACTTTTGTTCCCATTCAGTCTCTGTAATAAGTTTACGGGCTTCGTCAATATCAGACTGAATGGAAGTATAAACCTCTTTCACCGTATTACATTTCAACACTTTTTCCAAGTCTGTATCCAACTTCAAGGGTACGGATTTAGTATTCAAAGCACCCGGCTTTGTATAAGGCTGCCCATAAAGATTCACCAGCAAAAAATGCATATATGCACGAAGCATATATGCTTCTCCCACTAACTGACTGATTTCTTTTTCAGTCCCCTCACCAATATCATTCCTGTTCTCTATAACATGGTTAGCTATAAAAAGAACATTGTAATACTTTGCCCACTCAAATGACACAGTATATGAATTAGGTGAAAGATCATTCCAACACTCTATATCCATATAATAGTTCTGATCATATTCATCATCCCTGATCTGCATTTCGTCAGAGCGAAAACAAGCCAGACCTCGGTCACCAAAATTACTTACATCCTTATAAGAGCGAACAAGCAATGCCCTATACTCAGCCAATGAATTCGGAATGACACTACCAATAGGCTGTATATCCAGGTAATTGTCACAGGCCGCAAACAAACACACACAGCCTATCATCAGAGTTATTATCTTCTTCATTATATTTCTATCCTTTTAAATTAGAAATTCAAACTCAAACTAAATGTAACAGACTTGGGCACAGGAGTTGCATAAGGATTATACATTGACTCCGGATCCATATAGTTATTATATCCCGAACCGAACACCAACAGATTGCGCCCCTCAACAGATACCGTAGCCGAATTCATGCCTAAACGCTTGGTCAGCAATTCCGGAATACGGTAACCGATACGTAAATTCTGTAAACGAACATAGTTGAGCTTCTTTACCCAAATATCCAGCATTTTCCAAATAGGCTTAGCATCATACCAAGAGTATTCTTCCGGATTAGCGGAACTTGTCATAAATGCTGGGAATTCGGCCTTCGGATTTTCCGGCGTCCAACGATGCAAGACATCACGGTTATAGTTCTTGCCATAATCTGGATTAATTATATCGTAGGAAGGCTGAGTACGCACATATCCACCAAATGTCAAAGAGAAATTAGCACTCAATTCCCAATTCTTATAGCCAAAAGTATTGATAAAACCACCTGTATAAGGGGCATCTGTACTACCGATATAAGAATAAAATGTCCTTTCTTCGGCTGGTGTAACGTCAGAAGAAGCAATACCTATCCCCCATTCATCCTTCAAGCGATATAGCTCCTTCAATGTAACTCTCTCTCCTTTCGGATTGTAAAACATCATATTTCCAGTCTTCTCATCCACCCCCGCAGTTTTCAAGGCAAAAATAGCTCCTACCGGGTAGCCTTCGCGTCCCGGAATAGTCTGCTGCTCCGGAATATTCTCCTGCAATACTTTATTATTATTATATGCAAAATTAAAATTAGTGTACCAAGAGAAATTCTTTGTCGTCACATTACGTGTGGACAAACTAATCTCAACGCCCTTATTTTCCATACTTGCCCAATTTATATTCATAGATGTAAAACCTGTTTCAAGCGGAAGCATACGCAAAGCTATCAGATCACTACCTTTACGGTAATAATAATCCATACTCAGATTGATAGCCTGATTCAATACAGAAAAATCAAAACCGGTATTCACAGACTGTGTTTTTTCCCAACGCAATTTTTTATTAGGCGCAGAATTGATTATAATCATATCTTCCGATACACCGGGCAAAATACTTTCAACTCTATACGTGCCCAACAGGAATGGAGAGGTATTCTTGTCAATATTACCTTGCAAACCGTAAGAAGCGCGAAATACCAGATTATCTATCCATCTTACCCCTTTCATAAAGGGCTCTTGTGACAAACGCCATAACCCACTGACAGAATATAAAGGAAGATAGCGATACTTCTTATCCACACCGAAAAGATCAGAACCATCAAAACGGATACTTCCTCCTATCGTATATCGATTCAGCAGCGAATAAGAGGCCGTAGAATAAAAAGACACGTATGCATTTTCTTTATAAGTCGTAGTATGAAGTGGGAAAGTAGCAGCATAACTTTCATTCGGAAAAATAACAGGCTTAGTAGTCAATGTCTTACGGTCAAACCCATATCCTGCAGAAAACAATGTTTCATACCAAGTCTTACGTAGTTCTGTACCTACCATTACTTCCAATTCATGAATATCATTAAAACTGTCACGATATTCCCCCATAGCCTTCCATGTAATTTGCGAATTAGAGTTTTCATAAGATTTCTGCATTCCTCCTTCAGGCAAAAAGTGTTTTGTTTCACCTCCTGTGCCATATTCACTCATTTTATAATAATAACGCATTGCATAACTTTCCCAATCAGCAATTTCCTTTCTGGAAGTCTTCTCCAACTGATACCCAAATTGAGAAGTGAGTTTCAGTTTGTCGTTGAAACGCAGTTCCGCATCAAATATAGATGAAAAAGAATTCACAAGCCCTTCATTGGATGTATTTTGACGTTCTTCAAAAATATTGAATCCCAGATCTGTACTTGTATTATTCTGAATATCATAGTCGTAGTTATAATTACCATTCTTGTCATAGAGTTCAAAATACGGATTAGCCTTACGCGAATAGAATACAGGATTAGACATACCATACTTATCCGTCAGATAATTGGTATTTTTGCGCCGATTGGCAAACAAAGAAGCACCCAGTTTCAGCATTCCGTTCACTTTATAAGAAGTTTTGCCAACAACATTAAAACGGTTCATACCGACTCCGTCTATATTTCCATCTTCTTTAAAATAACCGAAAGAGGTATAATAAGTAACCCTCTCCGTACCGCCGGAAAGGCTCAGGTTATATTCCTGACTGAAGGCATCACGAAACAGCAGATCACCCCAATTTGTATTGATTTCCTTCAAACGGTTGATACCCGCCTGCGCTTCAACGCTCAAAGCGTCCCAACCACCCGCTTGGAAAGCAGAAAGTTCATTATACTTGGCAAGAATATTACAAACTCCCCCTTTTTGATTGTTCGGTGAATAGTCATTACGAATCATGTCAAGCTCCAATCCAACCTTTTCGGTGGCATTCAGCAAATTCAATTTATCAAGGCTCAATGTAGGGGTATAAGTAAATTTCGATGAAAAGTTCACAACCGGTTTACCAACCTTCCCTCTCTTTGTAGTGATCACAATCACACCATTCGCAGCACGAGCACCATAGATAGCAGTAGCGGCAGCATCTTTCAATATTGTGATATTCTCGATGTCGGCAGGATTCAATCCAGCTATCGAAGACTGCTTCATATTAGTCACATCATTCAACTCATCCAATTTAGGAATATCTGTACCATCCAATGGAATACCGTCCAATACCCACAAAGGATCTTGCGTACCATTCAATGAAGCCGTGCCACGGATACGTATCTTTGCCGGAGCGCCGGGTGCACCGGAGGTCGAAGTAACAGAAAGTCCGGCAATCTGTCCGGCGAGTGCCTGATCGATGCTTTTTACCGCACCAATGGTTTCATCCGATATATTCAGCTTTGATACGGCTGCCGTCAATTTTCGACGCTCCACAGTCTGATAACCTGTTACAACTACTGCATCAAGCATTTGGGAAGAAGTGTGAAGGATTATCTCATATCGGTCCTTTCCCGGAACAAGCTTGATTTCTTGTTCATCATAACCTACGTAACTACAAAAAAAGCGAGTCACGCCCGGAGGAATGTTGATAGAAAACTGACCATCTACATTAGTGATAACTCCAATCGCTGTCTGAGTGCTTCCGGCTTTTGTCAAGTCCTCTGCCTTTATATAAACGGAAGCACCGATAAGCGGAAGATTATCCTCTGAAGATATTACCACACCCTGTATCTGCCTGTTTACAGCAAAGGCTGAAGACACAGTGCCTACAAGGCATAGAAACATAATTAATAAACGTTTTTCCATGCGTTACAGTAAAAAATTAAATTAATACTTTATAGAAATGAATACTGACAAATGATAATTTGATGATTTTATACTAAATTATCATTTAATCCCCAAAGCTGTATTTATACGTAAAATCAAATCTTTATAATGATACTTTGTTGCTATATCCGATATTCCCAAACGACTCTGCAGCAAATCTTTGATACGCAGTAATTCGCCACGCTTCACAGAAATGGCATCAGAAACACGATTAATTTGCGAACCATAGAAGTTTAACTCACGGGGAGCTCCCATCCGGTCAGAAATTCGGTGCATATGCTGCTCATCACAACTGCAAAGAGGCATCTGATTATCCAATAAAAAATGACAATTCATCAGTTTCCTGTTTATCTTCACCCCTTCGCTCTCGGCAGCAGCAGTAATAAGTGCATCTACAAAGTTCTTTTGCAAAGCACGTGTCATAACATCGGGCAATATTCCATGCTCTGTAGTGGCAAAAATGCTGCGATGCAAACCATCCATCAATTCAACCACCGTAAAAGCTTTTTTGCCATTCACCGATTCGTTCTCCAACATACGCATCAGACGATTATTGGATAACAGATCCCAAAGAATATATGACTGAGCATTCTTCAATACTTGTGTCGGTGCATTCTCTACTACACCCAATGGAGTGTTGCGCAGTAAATAAGTATATTCCCCTACTTCCGCATCAAACAGCCACTTTGGATAAGTCAACACCTGATCGAGCAAAAACTTCATCGCAGCCTGCTGCTTTTCTTTCTCTACAAATATATAGGTCTTTTGTCCATCACCTACCGTAGTATTTTCTAAATAAATGCCACCGATATTAGCGAGTACATGATAAAGGTAATTATTCCACTGATTGATCACTGCATAATATAAGCGAGAAGCTTCCTCGTAAGTCTGCCCTTTTTCTCCGGTTGTCGTCCACCGGATAATTTGAGGAACAACACGTTTCAGGTTCTCAATACCCAATAAAGAAGAATGGATAGCGTCATCACCCAAATCTTCAATTTGTGCACGGGGGTCAACAGCATCACGAACATCCTGCGCTTCACTGTATTTATATAAACGATCGGTATGACAATTCAGAAAATCGGCAAGCAAGTCTTTCTCCGCTTCCGGTGTTTCTTTACCATACCAACGGTAACCATACTCTATGGCGAACAAATCATATGGCCCGATATGTGGAGAAAGAGCCGTAACCCCATCACCCGGTTGTGCCACATAGTTGAAACGGGCGTAGTCCATGATGGAAGAAGAAGTACTGTTCATACGGTCCGTAAAAGTCCTGGAACGTAAAGAATCTGTCGGAAAAGCCCAAGATGCAATCATGTTATGACGTAATCCCAATGAATGTCCCACCTCATGACAAGCCACAAAACGCATGGCATCACCCATCAGTTCATCCGAAAGTTTTATACTGCGTGCCTCAGGACGTACAACCCCCGTCTGCACTGTTATCCACTCCTGAAGCATACCCAGCACATTATGCCACCACATAATGTCTGCTTCCAGAATTTCACCAGAACGCGGGTCAAGAATGGAAGGCCCCATCGCATTTGCTTTGGTAGAAGCAGCATAAGTCAATACAGAATAATTCACATCGTCTTTATCCACATTCATGCTATCCGTCAATTCCTTTGCAATAATGGCATTCTTAAATCCCGCACGCTCAAAAGCGACTTGCCAGTCTTCAATACCCTGCATTATATATTTCCGCCAACGGCGAGGAGTGGAGTTCTCAATATAAAACACAATCGGCTTGGCAGGCTCCACCAACTCTCCACGAAGGTAACGTTCTCTGTCTTCTATTTTCGGTTCAAGACGCCAACGGGTGATAAACGACTTCTTATCCACACGTTGCTGCCCGTCACTGAAACTCAGCAACGGATTGGTAAAATAGCCTACACGCGGACTATCCAAGCGTCCCATCATGGGTTTTTCAGGAAGCAACAGCAACGAAGAAGTAACTTCAACCGTTACATATACAGTCGTTGTTCCTTCTGTCACTTTAGTGGTCAACTCAGAGGTTGCCACAACATTATTCTCGAAAGATTTTATGGAAAGAATACGGGACAGATTCTTAATAGCAGAAGTCCCCAGATTGATATTCGTAAATACATTGTTTATACTTGTCTCCGTACCATCATAAATATCATTAACTTTAACTACCACCGCAGTGGAATCTTTATTAAATGCTTCTATCTTGAAACCGGCAATCAATGGAGAAATATAATTATCAAGTACCGATTGACGTATAGCATCTTTATCCGGTGTCAACGGTAAGGGACGACTTTGACGTACCAGCAATTTACCAGTCCCTTTATCCAGCTCAAAGCGAATCATTTGGTTTTCATAATTCGTGCCTCGGTTTACGCCTGCTTCATTCAATTCGGAAGGGACGCGCTGCAACTTATTTACCACAAGCATATCGCGCCCCAGCAATTGAGTAGGAACCTCAAAATAAAAGTCGCTTTTTTTTCGGTAAACATTAAACATGCCATTACAAACAATAGCCCCATCACCTGTCAACTTCTCATAGCTGTCCTTAGACCGAACACTATCCCTAACTTCACTTTTCTTTTTCTTTCGGAACCATCCCATCGTCTCGGGTGAAACAAAATCGGATTGTCCGGCATACAACAGTACGGTGGGTCCACACATCAGGACACCCGTAATTACCATAATAGGCAGAAACGCTTTCAATCTCATTAACAAAAACTATCTTTTTAAATACTAAAATTCCTGCATGTTAAGTCTTTCTTTATATTGGCTCCATCAACAAGGTTTAAACAGAGCCCCATACTATCTCTAAATAGTGGGGGACAAAGATAATAAAACCATGCATTAAAAACGACAACATGTTCTTAATAAGATATGAAAAAAATCCAAAACAGATCATAAAATGTAAGGATAAAAATTTATACTCCCTTCAAAGAAGCGAATATCTTAAGAAAATTGTATCTTTGCACCGTTTTTAACTTAGAAAATAAATTAAGATAAAATGATATGATAGCTAAAATCAATCAACTCCTGCAAGAAGTGGAAGCGCTGAAAGCCGCCAATACCGAAGAGTTAGAAGCACTCCGCATCAAGTACCTCAGTAAAAAGGGCGCCATCAACGATCTCATGGCTGACTTCCGCAACGTAGCCGCCGAACAGAAGAAAGAGGTGGGAATGCGGCTGAATGAACTAAAAAATAAAGCACAAGAAAAAATCACCGCATTAAAAGAACAGTTCGAGAATCAGGATAACAAATGTGACGACATTGATTTGACGCGCTCCGCTTACCCGATAGAACTTGGTACACGTCATCCACTTACAATCGTAAAGAATGAAATTATCGACATATTCGCCCGGCTTGGTTTCAGCATTGCCGAGGGGCCGGAAATTGAAGATGACTGGCACGTCTTCTCTTCCATGAACTTTGCAGAAGACCATCCGGCACGTGATATGCAAGATACATTCTTCATCGAAACCAGTAGCGAAAACGTATCCCACAACATAATCCTGCGTACTCATACTTCAAGTGTACAAAGCCGTGTAATGGAAATTTCGCAGCCACCTATCCGTGTTCTTTGTCCGGGACGTGTTTACCGCAATGAAGCCATAAGCTACCGTGCACACGCTTTCTTTCATCAAGTCGAAGCATTGTATGTGGACAAGGATGTATCTTTCACCGATCTGAAACAAGCCTTACTACTCTTTGCGCAAGAAATGTTTGGCAATGATACTAAAATCCGCTTACGTCCATCCTATTTTCCTTTCACCGAACCCAGTGCAGAAATGGATATCAGTTGCAATATCTGCGGTGGAAAAGGGTGTCCCTTCTGTAAAGGAACGGGGTGGGTAGAAATATTAGGATGTGGAATGATAGACCCCAATGTATTGGAATTAAACGGCATAGACAGCAAGATATACAGTGGGTATGCCTTAGGAATGGGTATAGAACGTATTGCCAATCTAAAATATCGTGTCAACGACCTACGTCTCTTTTCAGAGAATGACACGCGCTTCTTGAAAGAATTCGGGGCAGCATACTAAAGCAATCCCGGCTATAGCATAATTAGGCACGGATCATACGGGAGGCACGGATTTCAAAATTTGATCGTGAAAATCCGCGCAATCCGTGCCTAAAAAGTTTCAAACAAAATGAAAGATAGACTTGTCACATCAGGGTATTGTTTCATCCTTGCGGCCAATTTTCTGTTGTTTTTCGGTTTCTGGCTGCTAATGCCTGTATTGCCTTTCTACTTATCAGAAGTATTTGGAGCAAACAAGGCAACTATCGGCATCGTACTTTCCTGCTATACCATCGCAGCACTGTGCATCCGTCCTTTTTCGGGATATCTGCTTGATACATTTGCCCGCAAGCCACTCTACCTTACAGCCTACTTTATATTCACCGCCATCTTTGGCGGATACCTCATAGCCGGTACGCTAACACTATTCATTCTCTTCCGTATCATCCACGGCATATCGTTCGGCATGGTTACAGTAGGCGGAAATACCATTGTAATCGACATCATGCCCTCTTCACGTCGTGGAGAAGGGCTTGGATATTACGGACTCGCCAATAACATAGCCATGTCCATAGGCCCGATGACAGGATTATTCCTGCATGATGCGGAAGTTTCTTATACACTTATATTTTGTTGTTCATTATGCTCTTGTCTGGCAGGATTTGTGTGTGCAGCATTAGTGAGAACACCTTATAAGCCTTCCGTAAAGAGAGAGCCGATTTCACTCGACCGCTTCATCTTACTCAAAGGATTGCCTGCCGGTATCAGCCTGCTGTTACTTTCCATTCCCTATGGCATGACCACCAATTATGTGGCTATGTATGCCCGCCAAATAGACATTCAGGCATCCACAGGTTTTTTTTTCACTTTCATGGCATTGGGTATGGCAGTGTCACGCCTTTTTTCGGGACGGTTGGTGGATAGAGGAAAAATTACACAAGTCATCTCCGCCGGACTATACATTGTTATCGGCAGTTTTTTTCTCCTTGCGGCCTGCGTTTATGTAATCCAGTGGAACAGCAATGTCTGCACATATCTGTTCTTCTTTATAGCTTTGATGCTGGGCGTAGGATTCGGTATCATGTTTCCGGCGTACAACACGTTGTTTGTTAACCTTGCTCCCAACAAACAACGTGGTACAGCCACTTCCACCTACCTCACATCTTGGGATGTAGGTATAGGAATCGGCATGCTGGCAGGAGGTTACATTGCAGAAATCAGCACCTTTGACAAAGCCTATCTGTTCGGAGCCTGTCTCACGATTGTTTCCACTCTTTATTTCAACCTGAAAGTATCCCCTCATTATCATAAAAACAAATTAAGATGAGAAAGAAAGAACGTTATGAAAGAATAATTGCCTGGTTCAGAGAAAACCGTCCCGTAGCCGAAACTGAATTGCATTATGACAATCCGTTCGAACTGCTAATAGCGGTAATTCTCTCTGCACAATGTACGGACAAACGGGTAAATATGATTACTCCTGCCATCTACCGTGATTTTCCTACTCCCGAAGCGCTCGCCGCTACAGAGTCTGAGGTAATCTATGAGTACATCCGCAGCGTTTCTTATCCCAACAACAAAGCCAAGCACCTTGTGGGAATGGCGAGAATGTTAGTGAAAGATTTCAACAGTCAAGTACCCGACACTTTGGAAGAACTTATCAAACTACCCGGCGTAGGACGCAAAACAGCCAATGTCATCCAATCCGTCGCCTTCAATAAAGCTGCCATGGCTGTGGACACCCACGTATTCCGCGTAAGCCATCGTTTGGGCTTGGTATCGGATAAATGTACCACTCCGTTCAGTGTAGAAAAGGAACTTGTAAAATATATTCCGGAAGCCGACATTTCCATTGCCCACCATTGGCTTATCTTGCACGGCCGCTACACATGTCAGGCACGCACTCCGCAATGCGACGAGTGCGGTTTACAATTGTTGTGCAAATATTATTGCCAGAAATATAAAGTAAGCAAAGAGAGTGGCCAGAATGAAGAATAAATGACGGTTTAATAGCTGAAAAAAGAAATAAATGCTAACTTTGCGCTCATAAAAAAGAATTAGTAACACTTTTAAAATATATAGAGTATTATGACAATTGATCAATTTAACTTTGCCGGAAAAAAGGCATTCGTTCGTGTGGACTTCAATGTGCCCTTGGACGAAAACTTCAACATTACAGACGATACCCGTATGCGTGCCGCTCTTCCTACATTGAAGAAGATTTTGGCCGACGGTGGTAGTGTAATTATCGGTTCTCACCTCGGTCGTCCGAAAGGCCCGGCTGATAAGTTCTCTTTGAAACACATCCTGAAGCATCTTGAAGAGTTATTGGGCGTTGAAGTACAATTTGCAAACGACTGCATGGGTGAAGAAGCCGCTGTCAAAGCCGCCGCTCTGCAACCGGGTGAAGTGCTGTTGCTCGAAAATCTCCGTTTCTATGCCGAAGAAGAAGGCAAGCCTCGTGGCCTGGCCGAAGATGCCACGGACGATGAAAAGAAAGCAGCCAAAGCAACCGTAAAAGAAAGCCAGAAAGAATTTACCAAAAAACTGGCTTCTTATGCAGATTGCTACGTAAACGATGCTTTCGGTACAGCTCATCGCGCACACGCTTCCACAGCACTGATCGCCAAATATTTCGACAAAAACAGCAAGATGTTCGGCTACCTGATGGAAAAAGAAGTCAAAGCAGTTGACAAAGTATTGAACGATATACACCGCCCTTTCACTGCCATCATGGGCGGCTCCAAAGTATCTTCTAAAATCGAGATCATCGAAAACCTGCTGAACAAGGTTGATAACCTGATAATCACAGGCGGCATGACTTATACCTTCACAAAGGCACAAGGTGGCAGTATAGGTATCTCCATTTGCGAAGACGACAAATTGGAACTTGCTCTTGATTTAATAAAAAAGGCTAAAGAAAAAAATGTCAACCTTGTATTGGCTGTAGATGCCAAGATTGCCGATTCTTTCTCTAACGATGCCAACACCAAGTTCTGCAAAGTAAACGAAATACCCGACGGTTGGGAAGGTCTGGACATCGGTCCTGACACTGAAAAAATCTTTGCCGAAGTCATCAAAAATTCCAAGACTATCCTATGGAACGGTCCTACGGGTGTATTCGAGTTTGAAAACTTCACCCACGGTTCACGCTCTGTAGGTGAGGCTATTGTGGAAGCTACCAAGAACGGTGCATTCTCACTTGTAGGTGGTGGTGACTCTGTAGCTTGCGTCAACAAGTTCGGATTGGCAAGCGGCGTATCTTATGTTTCTACCGGCGGCGGAGCACTGCTCGAAGCCATCGAAGGAAAAGTTCTTCCGGGTATTGCTGCCATCAACGAATAAGCCCACAGGAACAGCCATATAAAGGCTGCACTCAAATATCCATCTTGTTTTTGGAAATTTGAGTGCAGCTTCTTTATTTCATACATTATATCACAAAAATATGAGAAACACTCGAAACATCACACTGCTATCAGTCCTGATGCTGGCTACCACATTCACTCATGCCCAAACCTCCATCGGAGAAAAAGCGAAAGCAGACCTTTTACAGAAGACTACCTTCGGCGGATATGCCATAGGAAAGGTATCAGCCACCGACCAGAACCTCAATACCTCCATCAAAAGCCATACCAATTTCGATTTACGGCTGATCCGTGCTTATGTGGACGGAAAAGTGCTGGACTTCAAATATAAACTGCAACTGGAACTGAACGGCAAGCCCAGTGACTACACCAACGAAAAAGGCGTACGCGTGGTGGACGCATGGGCTGAATGGCAGAAATACAAATTTTGCTATGTACGCTTCGGACAATTCAAACGTGCTTTTACCTTTGAAAATCCCATGAATCCGTGGGACATAGGTTTCGGGGCCTATTCGCAACTCATCACCAGACTGGCCGGCATGAACGACCGTGTAGGTGAGCACTCCAGCAACGGACGTGACCTGGGACTTCAGGTACAAGGCGATTTCCTGCCCGCAGGAAGTGACAAACACAATTTCGTACATTACCAAGTGGGAGTTTACAATGGCCAGGGCATCAACCACAGCGATGAGAATCGTTCCAAGGATATCATCGGCGGCGTGTATGTCTATCCCGTCAAAGAACTTGCCGTAGGCGTCTTCGGATGGGCAGGAGACTACACCAAGAACGGAATCACCGTGGATCGCAACCGCATAGCATTCGGCCTGAAGTATGAATCGGCATGGACTGTACGCGCAGAATACGCCACCAGTGAAGGACACAAAATAACCGACTACAACAGCGACGGCTCACTGAAAGCGGGTACTTCGGACAAGGCCGATGCTTGGTATATGATGGTAGGCGCTCCACTTTCGCCCAAATGCAAGGTCTATGCCAAATGGGATGTCTATCGGGACAAAAAGGAATGGAGCTCTCAAAAGGCACTCTATTGCCTCGCAGCCAACTATTACTTTTACAAGAATCTGAAACTGCAAGCCAACTATACCTACACACGCGACAAAAGTACCACAGGTGACGGACATTACAATACCTTTGACCTACAGCTTTATTGGCGTTTCTAATGCTTCGCTATCCGCATTTAAAAGTCTTTTTATAACTATTTAAACAGAAATCTATGATTACCATGATTATTGAGCTGCTGGTTGTACTACTGGCACTCTACGTAGGATCACGCTACGGAAGCCTTGCATTAGGAGCCATTTCCGGCATCGGATTGGCCATCCTCGTCTTCGGATTCGGACTGAAACCCGGTACTCCCCCCACCGATGTGATTTACATCATCGTTGCCGCCGTCACCTGCGCCGGCATCATGCAGGCCTCCGGTGGCATGGACTGGTTGATACAGTTAGCGGAAAAACTGCTGCGCAAACATCCGGACAACATCACCTTCTTTGCTCCACTATGCACCTTCTTCCTCACCGTGCTGGTAGGTACAGGGCATGTGGTCTATACTCTGATGCCTATCATCTGCGACATCGCTCTGAAGAAAGGCATACGCCCCGAACGCCCTTGTGGTGTGGCATCCATTGCCTCTCAAGTAGGCATCACTTGCTCACCCATTGCAGCCGCCGTGGTGGCCTTTGTGTCCATATCCAGTGCCAACGGATTTGAAATCACTATCCCTCAAGTATTATGTGTATCCATTCCCGCCTGTCTGATCGGCCTGATTTGTGCTGCCGCCTGCTCTTACAAACGTGGGCTGGACCTCGACAAAGACCCTGCCTTCCAAAAAAGGATATCCGATCCGGAAACCTATAAATACGTTTACGGCAACGATGCCACGACACTTGACAAAGAGATTCCGGCCACTGCGAAACGGGCCGTCTATATTTTTCTCGGCGCATTGGCCGTGATTGTGACCTTTGCTGCCTTTCAGAACCTGCTGCCGACCCACGACCAGATTAAAGCCGTAAAAGACGCCGAAAGTCTGGAGATAGGTACTGGCGTAGCCCTGCAAGTGACGGCAGATATGTTGGTAAAAGCCAAGGCGGTAGTACCCGGTATGACGGAAATTATACAGAAACCTCTCGCCATGAACCTCGTCATTCAGATTGTGATGATTTCTGCCGCCGCACTGATGATTATTTTTTGCAAGGCATCACCCAAAAAGGCAGTAAGCGGGGCTGTATGGCAAAGCGGCATGGTAGCAGTAGTGGCCATTTATGGCATCGCTTGGCTGGCAGATACTTATTTCTCCAACTATATAGACGAGATGAAGATTGGCCTGGGGGACATTGTCTCACAATACAAGTGGTCCATCGCTTTTGTATTCTTTCTGGTCTCCGTGCTCATCAACTCACAAGGAGCAGTTGTGGTAGCCATGCTTCCGCTTGCCTACTCGCTGGGTATTCCCGGTTCGGTATTGTTGGGAGTATTCCCCAGTGTGTACGGCTACTTCTTCATCCCCAACTATCCATCGGACATCGCTACTGTGAACTTCGACCGTTCGGGTACTACCATAATTGGCAAGTATTTGCTAAACCACAGTTTCATGATGCCGGGTCTGGTATGTGTCACCGTATCTACAATTGTGGCATACGCCATCACTTCCATCTTCTTTTAATATAGAGGTTTCAAAAAGAAAGGCTACCTTTGCCGACATTTATTAACACAACATTTTTTATCTGATACTATGTATAAAATATTTAAAGGCTTCCCCTTGGTGGAAGCATACCAAGAGCTTAAAAAAAACAATCGCCTGGCGGAAGACCGGACAGTAAGCAGAGTCATCAAACTAACCTGTGCCATCGCTGTTTCTATTGTGCTGTGGTTTCTCCCCATTGATTCCTTCGGCGTAGAAGGGCTGACTGTTGTAGAGCAACGTTTGATTTCCATATTCATCTTCGCCACACTGATGTGGGTGCTCGAAGCCATCCCGGCATGGACCACCTCCGTATTGATAACCGTATTGCTGATGCTTACCATTTCGGACAGCAGCCTATGGTTCTTCACAGAAGGCTATTCGCCCGAAACATTGGGACAAACCGTGAAGTACAAGTCCATCATGCACTGCTTTGCCGACCCCATCATCATGCTGTTCATCGGCGGATTCATCCTGGCTATTGCAGCCACAAAAAGCGGGCTGGACGTACTGCTGGCACGCGTCATGCTGAAACCCTTCGGCACACAGTCGCGCTATGTATTGCTGGGCTTCATCCTGGTGACCGCATTCTTCTCCATGTTCCTCAGTAATACAGCCACCGCCGCCATGATGCTTACCTTCCTTACTCCGGTATTGAAAGCACTCCCGGCTGACGGAAAGGGAAAAATAGGCTTAGCAATGGCCATCCCCGTCGCAGCAAACGTTGGCGGTATGGGAACACCCATCGGCACTCCCCCAAATGCCATCGCACTGAAATATCTGAACGATCCCGAAGGGCTGAACATGAACATCGGTTTCGGTGAATGGATGAGTTTCATGACACCTTATACCATCGTCATTCTGTTCATTGCCTGGTTCATCCTTCTGAGGCTTTTCCCTTTCAAACAAAAGACCATCAATCTGGAAATAGAAGGCGAAGCAAAAAAAGACTGGCGTTCCATCGTGGTATATATCACCTTCGCCGTCACCGTATTGCTGTGGATGACCGACAAATTTACAGGTGTCAATTCCAATGTGGTAGCCATGATTCCAGTAGCCGTGTTCTGCGTGACAGGAGTAATCACCAAGCGCGACCTTGAAGAAATCAGTTGGAGTGTGCTTTGGATGGTAGCGGGAGGCTTTGCATTGGGAGTAGCGCTGAGCGAAACCGGACTGGCACAGCACATGATCGAAGCCATCCCCTTCAGCACCTGGTCACCGATAGTAATGATTGTAGGTTCCGGACTTATCTGCTACGCCATGGCAAACTTTATCTCTCACACAGCCACAGCCGCCCTGCTGGTTCCGATACTGGCCATTGCAGGCATCAGCATGCGCGATACATTGCTTCCGATGGGTGGTGTACTGACCTTGCTGGTAGGTGTAGCCCTCGGTTCGTCTTTGGCGATGATATTGCCCATCAGCACCCCGCCCAATGCGCTGGCTCATGCCACCGGCATGATTCAACAAAAGGACATGGAAAAAGTGGGCATCATCATGGGAGCCATAGGACTGGTGTTAGGATATGTCATGCTGATATTCCTGGGATCAAGCGGATTGCTGTAAAACAGTATCAGCAAAGAATATAAAGAAGAAGGGCATGCCATTATTTTGGCATGCCCTTCTTCTTTGGATGAAACAGCACCATGCTACCAATAAAACGAATTCATGCTATTAATAAAACAATGCTTTAGCACCGATAAAGCAGCACTTTATTATCAATAAAGAAAAATAAAGCAGTATAACACTGATTACAAGCTGATTGAATTAATACATCCTTCCCTATTTATGCCTCCAGATTTGCCAACTGTTAATGATATTTTGCCACATCAAGTATGTTCCCGGAGCGATGGCAGCCTCCTGAGTAAGAAAAGTCCAATCTTTGATAAAACGAAGAATTTGTAGTTTTGCCATTCTATTTAAAGGAATTATGCTGCAAAATTAAGGATTATCAAGATGGAAATCTATATTTTGGTATTCTTTTTGTAGCTTTGTATGCGCATATTTTTAAATATACAACTATATGAATGAACAAGCCATACAAGAACAGCATCGACATATCATCGCCTTATTGGAACAAAAACGGCTGAAAGAAGCCCAATCCCAGTTGGAAGCCTTTTTGTGGAATAGCAACGACTGGTCTTTGCGCAACCGATTGGAGCAAATCCAGACTTCTTATCAATATATGTTGCAATACATGCGGCAAGGAGTAAATGACCCGGAACGCCAGAAGTTATACGACCGGATGCTTGCAGCAACCTGGGAGATTGCCGATCAGGCTCGTCTCAGTTTACTCGATGGAATATCCGGCCATTACTATCATTCATTGCGTGCCAACCGAGAAAAACTCCCCCAAAAATATGATATCTCCACTCTCAGAAAAGTACTGGAATCTTTTCCGGATGATATGGCAGTCTGCCAATTAATGCCGAACAATCAAGGATTGGATGCTGTACTGAAACGCCACGAAGAAACCGTCCAGATCCTCTTTCTCACTACATGGAGCAATAGCAGTTGGACTGCTGAAGACGAACAACAAGCTAAAGTTATGCTGGAGTCTGATTTACTGCCCATCAACGATTTATGCCTGTTCACGAGTGCCATCATGCTGAGTTTAATGGAGTGTTTTGACGCACGCAAGTTCGCATGGCTGTTGGATGCATCCACACATGCCGATAACCGCGTCAGCCAACGCGCTTTGGTAGAGATTGCCATTGTATTGCACGTCCATTCTGCCCGTCTGACATATTACCCCGAGCTGACAGCCCGCCTGTCTCTATCCAATGAGGACGGCAATTTAGGCAAACAGTTGGGCCGCATATATATCCAAATACTCCGCAGTCAGGAAACAGAAAAGATAGATAAAAAGATGCGCGAGGAAATCATCCCGGAGATGATGAAGAATGTAAATATCATGCGCAACATGAAATTCGGCTTTGAAGATAATACGGCTGATGAAAACGATCTGAATCCCGATTGGGGAAAAGCTTTCGAGCAATCCGGATTGGGCGACAAAATACGAGAAATGAATGAACTGCAGTTAGAAGGTGCAGATGTTTATATGAGTACATTTGCCCAACTCAAAAGTTATCCGTTTTTTAAAGAGCCGCATAATTGGTTCTACCCCTTTGACATGCAGCATTCCAGCCTTATCAAAGACTTCGGTTTCGATCCGACAGGAGACAATGCCGTCCTTTCACTGGTTCTGCAATCGGGTTTCTTCTGCAACAGCGACAAATATTCGCTTTGCTTCACTATGGCGCACATTCCGCAAGCCCAACGTGATATGATGCTCAGCCAGATGACCTCACAAGATTTAAACGAATTGATGGATGAGAGTAAATCTTCCGGCTTACGTCAGTATGCCCAACGTCCGGAAGTCAACAGCAACCAGTATATCCATGATATTTATCGCTTCTTCAAGTTAAGCCAGCGCAGATTCGAATTTCATGATATCTTCAAAGATGAAATAGCACTGCACAGGATTCCGGCTTTAAAAGAAATCTTATGCAAGCCCGAAATACTTATTTCCGTCGCCGATTTCCATTTCCGCAAACAACACTATGCCGAAGCGTTGGATATATATCAAGACCTGATAAACCAAAATCATGCGGATGCAGACATATTCCAAAAAGCCGGATATTGCCTGCAAAAAGAGAAACGTTACAAAGAAGCAGTTGAAACATACCGTAAGGCCGACATCCTGAAGCCGGATCATGTATGGACCATCCGTCACCTTGCCACCTGCTACCGGCAAATGAAAGATTTCACATCTGCCCTGGAATATTACCGGAAAGCAGAATCCATTCAACCGGAAAACCATAATGTTTTGTTTTATGCAGGAAGCTGTCTTGCAGAACAAGAAAAATATGATGAGGCCTTACAGTATTTTTTCAAACTGGACTTCATGGAAGATAATTGCACCAAGGCATGGAGAGCCATAGGATGGTGTTCATTCCTCTGCGGAAAAGAAAAGCAAGCAATGAAGTATTATGAAAAGCTCCTTGCATCCGGGCCGCTTGCCACAGACCATCTCAATGCAGGACACGTAGCCTGGTGTCTGGGGAATATTGAAAAAGCTGCGGAATTTTATGGGAAAGCTGCCTCGGAAAGCGATAGCAGGGAAGCATTTCTGGAAATGTTTAATAAGGACAAAGAGATATTGATCAAGCAGGGAATTGATGAGAAAGACATTCCGCTAATGCTGGATCTTACAAATTAAGGGATGGCTGCGCATACATTATGACGCAGCCATTTTAAAATACTCAGTTATCTATTTTTATGAGTTCTTTATAGAGTCTCTGCACAGGAAGCCCCATTATATTGTAATAGCTGCCAGATATATTCTCCACACCGATAAAGCCTATCCACTCTTGTACACCATACGCCCCGGCTTTATCCATCGGCCGGAACTTATCTACGTAGTAAACGATCTCTTCCTCGCTCAATTCAGAGAAGCGGACTTCCGTTTGAGCAGTAAAACTACGCTGCCATTCTGTCGTAGTAATGCAGACACCGGTAAAAACCTCATGCGTACGGCCGGACATATCCCGCAACATCCGCAAAGCGTCTTCTCTGTTTTCCGGTTTTCCCAAAACCTTTTTATCCAACCAAACAATTGTGTCGGCAGTAATCATCAGCTCTCCCGACTCCATGACCGAGCGATAAGCATCTGCCTTTTCCTTGGCTATATACAAAGGGATATCCGCCCCTTGCAAAGTTTCAGGATAAGATTCGTCCACATCAGGCAAAGCCCTGACCTCATACTCTATCCCCAATCCTGTCAGCAATTCCTTTCTGCGGGGAGAATTGGAAGCAAGAATCACCCTGTATTTTTTCAGATTATCAAACATAGCGTTTATATATTACCATCCAAATGCTTTTTCATCGGTCATCCATAATCCTTTCACTTTCAATACCTGCTCCACTATATCACGCCCACAGCCATAGCCGCCGTCCGCATGTGAAATATAATGCGCTATGGCTTTTACTTCCGGCGCCGCATCTTTCGGACAACACGGCAGACCGCAAGCAAGCATCACCTCTATATCAGGAATATCGTCGCCAACATAAAGGATTTCTTCATCTTTCAATCCATGACGATCACGAAAATCACGATAATCATGAATTTTCACAGAAGAAGCCATATAAATGTTTTCTTCAGCAAATCCCAAAGCCATGAAACGTCTGCGAACAGCTTCAGTCTTTCCACCTGTTATAATACCCAATAAAAGACCTTGTTTGGCAGCTATATGCAAAGAATAGCCGTCTTTAATGTTCACTGTACGCAATGGTTCACCTTCAGGACTCATGGGAACAACATTTGCACTCAACACACCATCCACATCAAAAACGAGAGCTTTTATTTTTTGTAAATCATGGTTTATGGTACTCATTACTATTTTATTTAATAAATTATCTATAATTATATGCCGGCCTCTACCTGCCGATGGATGCTTTTGCTTATCAAACGATACAATTCTTGCATCTCAGGTTCATCTGCAAGCATCTGTAAATGACTGTCAATGATATTTTCGTCATATCTAACTGCAGGTCCGGTTTGCGCATCACACGGTTCCAGTTTATGCACTTTACGTGCAGTTTCATCTATCAAAGGCAACATCACTTCGAAGGGAAGCCGATACTTCCTAAGCAATTCAGCAGCCAGTACATACATGTGATTCGTAAAGTTACAGACAAAGACAGCGGCCAGATGCAAATTCTTCCGTTGTTCTGAATTCACCTCATACACACGCTCCGAGAGAACCAAAGCAATATCTCTCAAAAACAGTGTATCTTCCTCCGAATGACTTTCAATAAAAATCGGTATCTCTTTAAAATCCACTTCACGCAGTTTGCTGAATGTCTGCATGGGATAAAATACACCATACCTCTCTACCCGCCCTTTCCAGACATTCATCGGAATACTGCCCGAAGTGTGTACCCATAAAGCGTCACTCTTTCCGGATGTAAACTCAGGCAACAACTGTACAAGGGCCGTATCTTTCAATGAAACGATATAAAGCTGCGCATCTTCTGTTATAGCAGGTAATTCATCGGTATATTCAGCCTCCACCATTTGTGCCAAATTCTGAGCCGATTCTTTCGTACGGCTATAAATCTGTACGATACGGAATCCCCTATGATAGAGAGCCTTCGCCAGATTAGTAGCCAAATTTCCGGCGCCGATAAAAACGACAGATGTATCTTCAATACTCCTTTTCATCTCATCTCGTTGAAACCAAATACAAGATAGCTCCGATGACTAATAATGCCACCGGCAACAAATAAGCAGACATCGTACCAAGCAATGCAGTTATCAAGCCAAAGTTCAACACAAGCCACAAGCCAATCAAGACCAATCCCACCGACTTATCATATTTGAACATCAAAAAAATGACCGCCGTATATAGTAGAAAATTATCTTTGCTCATAACCCACGGAAGCCCTTTGGAGGCAAAGCCCACCAACTTATCGAGCAGATAGAGCACGCCGAACACAATCAGCGTAATGGCAGTGGCCTTATAGGTATCTTTGTTATTGTTTGCTTTTGCCGCACTCACTGTTATTTCCCCCCGTATTTATTGATATGAATCTTCTCCCACTGCAGGTTATCTTCATTGAAAGGTTTCCGTTCCATTCCCTTATGCCCGACAGCAACAATACTGAGCACCTGCAATTGCAAAGGAATGTCGAGTATATCATGCACGTACTCGTTCGAAGACATACCGGAAGCTGTAAAGCGTTCGCGTATCTGTACCCAACAACTGCCCAAGCCCATGTCTTCTGCCTGAAGCTGCAGATAGATGGAAGCGATGGAAGCATCCTCTATCCAGACATCGCTTGCCAAAGGATCGGCCACTACCACTACTGCCAATGCTGCATCAGCAATGAACTGCGAAGCTTGCTCTTTGCAAAAAGAAAGCTTTTTCAGTGTTTCTTTGTCATCGATCACAATAAATTGCCAGGCATTGCTGCGTTTGAAGGCAGGAGCCATCAAAGCGGCTCTCATCAGGCTGACAACCTGTTCCTGCGTCAATTCTTCTTCCGTAAATTTTCGTATACTACGGCGAATTTTTATTAATTCATTGAAACTTTCCATTGTGTATTCACGTTTAATGAAAGCAAAGATAGTGCAAACTGAATATAAAACTTCAAGCCTGCTTGAAAAGTTTTATTAAAGCGGCATCCTATCTTATTCAAAGTTTGTGCAAAAATACGGGATTATTTTCTAATTTTGCAGGCAATGCCCCTAAAACTGACTACATATTACAAAGGTAGCAAGGTTCCCCAATTACCGGGAACCAACACGTTCCACTCTACGGAATTGTTCCATATTTATGAAGCAACTCCGGGTTATTCTCCCGTACTCATCGTCGCTTCCATAGCCGACAAACCTGTAGCCAAACTGCTTGCAGCCATACGCAAAAGTGTTCGCCTATTTCCGCCCGGCATCATCAAGCGATGTGAAGTATATGGTACAGGTGAATATTTTGACAGCCATAAAGATAATGCAGATAAGGAATCCATATTCAATGATATGCTACAACGTCTTACTGATGAAGCTCTCAGAAACTGCTTCCTTATCGAATTCCGTAATCTGGAAAATGCCATGTTCGGATATAAGGCTTTCCGTGAAAATCAATATTTTGCAATTAATTGGTTACGGGTGCGTAATTCACTTCATAGCCTTAACTATGTTGAGGAGCGCTTCAGCCCTTCCCGAATCCGACAAATAAAAAAAGGCTTGAAAAACGGAGCCCAAATACAAGAAGGGCATACGTCAAAAGAAATCAGGAATTTTGCCCATATGCTACATCATGTGTATTCTTTCAAAATTCGCCGGCATTTTCCCAGCATTGACTTCTTTCAACAACTTGAATCACATTTGATGAATGGGCAGCAAAGCAAAATCTTCATTGTCACCTACAAAAGCAAGATTATAGGAGGTAGTGCCTGTATCTATTCCGATGATACTGCTTATTTATGGTTCTCCGGTGGCATGCGAAAGACTTATGCATTGCAATACCCCGGCATTCTTGCCGTATGGAAAGCATTGTGCGATGCCAAAGAGCGCGGCTACCGTCATCTGGAATTCATGGATGTCGGCTTACCCTTTCGCCAGCATGGTTACCGGGAATTTGTTCTGCGCTTCGGTGGTAAGCAAATCAGCACCCGACGCTGGTTCCGCTTTCGCTGGGACTGGCTGAATCGGATGCTGATAAAAGTGTATTAAAAGTTTGTATATACCTTATATCCGTGGGCAGGCACATTTACCTTTACACCCACAGTCTCATTCTTTCCACTAAAGTAATTGGTCCAATTTCCGACAGTTGCAGGAAAAGTGACATCGGTAGTTGTCTGAGTAAAATTCCCTACTACCACCAGCTTCTTCCCCGTAATGCTCTCCACCGAAAGTGAACGTCCGTCAGCCCAATCAGAGACACTTACTTTCCATTCAAAGATAGCACTGCCATCAAAGAGTTCAGGATGTGCATTACGCAATTTCATCAGACTCACATAAACAGCGTGCAATCCCTTGCGGTCGGCATTGTCAAGATATTCCCAATGGAGAGGTTTCTTTCCGGTACGACCATTATACTCAATGGAGACATCATAACCCATTTCACCAAACTGCCAAATCATCTTCGGCCCCGGTACTGTAAGGAAGAAAGTCGTATTCAGTTCCAACTGATCTATACGGGAGGCAAGGCTTGTCTTCAACACGCCATCTCCCCACTGTGTCTGCTTATATCCCATTCTTTCTTCATCGTGACTCTCCATGAAACCTACCCATGCAGGAGTTTTCTCATAAAGTCCACCAAACGAACTTTCAGAACTATACCCCATAGCAGCCTGACAATAGGCATTGTTCAAGTTACGCCACAAGTGCATTCCTTCGGTCGCCAGCTCTTTTTCTTCCTTTGAATCGCAGAAGTGCTCCAGAATAACGTAAGCATCACTTTTTGCCTGCTTGATGGCGGCATAATAATCTTTCAGAATAGCCACACGGCTCTCATCATAATTAGATGCCGTACTTTCCGTAGAATTCTTCTGAGTGAAGCCTTTCGTCAAGTCAAAACGAAAACCATCCAACCTGTATTCACTGAGCAGAAACCGAAGATTGCGTTTTACAAACCTACGTACCAGCTCACTCTCATGATTGAAGTCATGGAAAACGCTGTAAGGATGAGGAGCAGTAGCATTGAAATAAGGATTATTACTTGCTGTCAGGTTCTTTTCACTATCCCAATAAAGCTTGGCAAAAGGATGATTTCCCGTAGCATGGTTATAAACTACATCAAGAATAACTGCCATACCTGCTTCGTGACAAGCGTCAATAAACTGCTTATACATAATCTTTGTGCCATAGGCCTTGTCCATTGCGAAAAAGAAACAGGGATTATAGCCCCAACTATCATTTCCGTCAAACTCCTGCACAGGCATCAACTCAATGGCATTCACCCCCATTTCTTTCAGATAAGAGAGTTTGGCCCTCGCACCGTTCAAGTCACCGGAAGAGGTAAAGTCGCGCAAATGCAACTCGTATATTACCAACTGTTCCGGCCGATCTATCTTGAAATTACTCACCTTCCAATTATAGTTGTCTTTCTGAATCTTAAAGGTAGAGACAATGCCCTTTCCACCTTCGGGATAAGTTTTGCTTTCGCTGTAAGTAGAAACCGGAATATAGGAGTCATTGTCCGGATCCAGAATTTTCTCCGTATAGGCATCAGCCAGACGGATCGTTTTCCCTCCCCTCGTACCCACATAGTATTGAAAAGCATATTCTCTGCTTGCATCCAGTCCATTCAGCGTAATCCACCAACAGCCGGAAATATTATCACGATACATCTGTGCCTTCTCGTCATTGCCCAGTGTCCAGTTATTGAAGTCTCCCACTACATAAGCAAAGTCCTTATGACCTCCGTCTTTATCTTTGTCATACAGTACCAACGTCACCGTAGAATTGTTCACCACATTGATACCCTCCTCTACCCCAGAGGGTAAAGAGGCTGTTTTCACTTCACCGGGGATAAATCCCTCATATTTGCTATCGGACACTTCCACAAAAGAGTCCATTTCCACACCCTTCCTGCTACCGTCTTTACTGCGAACTACAATTCCAAGCTGATTCACCGGTGTGGTTCCACTGCCAAACCACTCGCGGACATTTGGGCTTAACGTTATGCTCCACACATTGGATTCAGTAAAAGCCATCTTGCATTTGTCCTTATTCTCGCTCCACTCTGCCGGCACAAAAAGCCATGTACCTTCGCTCACTATGCCTATATGCATATACACATCACCGGTATATCCATAGAGAGCAGATTTGGTATCAGCTTTGAAGGTAATGGTGAGAGGATGGTCGGCATCAGGCTTTTCAGGAGAATAGCTCAATCCATCAGGCACTGCAATAGCATTTGCCGACTGAGTAACAGTAATCTGCTTACTCTTTGAACCAGATATGATATTTAATTGTGCAGTACGAGGATTACCGGTTTCATTTTTACCGACAGAAACCATGACCGTACCCTTTCCGGCCTTCCCTTCTTTCGGAGTAATGCTGCACCAACCGTTATCCACACCATTAATTGTTGCCGTCCATTGCTGTCCTGCCTCAAAACTGGCACTCTGCGAAGAAGCCGCCTCTCCGAAGCTAAAACCTTGTTCAAATATTATTTCACTTCCAGAGGCAGGAGCCAAAAATTCCTGCAACTCATCATTGCTATCGCCACATGACGCCAGCGACAGGCTGAAGCATAAAAAATACCCCAAAAATAAGATAGTACGTCGCTTGATGATTTTCATATTATTAAATTCTTCTAAGTTATCGTTGTACAAATGTAGCAAAAGTAACCTGCCCTCTTTTCAGAATGTGAGAGAAAGATGGCAGAAGATTACGAAAACGATTGCAAAAGAAAAAGAGGGCTGTCCAACGACAATCAGACAGTCCTCTTCCACATAAGCTTAGAATTGTTATCCTACAACCTTGAATACGAATTCGCCGGTAATATCGTTAAAAAACACATTGTAAGTACCTGCAGCAATCTTCAAATTACCACTATTCTTAACTCCAACACCATAATTATCTACTGACAAATCATGAGACAAATCCTTACCCACACCCCAGTTTACATCCCAAACAGCATTTGCACGGAACTTGATTCCACCGTCAGCACTGACAGCCAGTCCGGCTCCATGCCAATTATGAGGAGTAACCTCTGTCATGGCAAAATCACCGCCCCAACCATTAAAGTCACCTATTAATCCAACTGTTTTATAAGAAACCGGAGATTGATTTTCCAACTTTGTCCAGGCATAAGTCATAGTAGAGAAGTCCACCTTAAAAGTATAATAAGCACCCTTTTCTGGACAAACAATAGCACCCGCACCTGTACCAGTCAAAGAACCAGAAGTTGAATTATCACCATCAACCGTTGCACCGAAACAAGCATTCCAACTACCGAAATCACTACCTAACCATAGTTTCAAGTTTGCATCATCCTTAAACTGGGTTGTATAAGAATGAATCATTGCCGATTGCGGATAAAGCATACAAGTCTTGCCTTTTGTTGCATCAGCGTTCCATCCTTGCATTGCACCTACAATATAATATTCCGGAACAATTTCCTTGACCGTGTAAGTATAGTCCATCATATTCAAAGTAATGCTATACATGCCAGCCTTCGCTATCTTGGCAGCCTTCACATCTCCCGTATTAATCAATGTACCATTCATGCTATCGTCACCGTCAACTGTCACACCTACAACACCAGCTTGCCAAAGGCCGTTTTCAACACCGGCAGCATCAGCATCTACATTCCCCTGCGGGATAATCTTCCAATAAGTATCAGGCTTGGTCGTAGTAATCATCAAAGCAAACACAGGATCCTCGTAAACATCCTTTCCACTATGGTTAAACTTAATTATATCCTTAGCTTCCCATCCGGCCACACCTATCAGATAGTATGCATTCGAAATTACAGGAGCCTTCGGAGTAGCCTTGATAATAATCGGATCACAAGTCAGCAGTGAGGCCTGTCCATCTTTCATTAGGTTAGCATAAATCCGGGTATTTAAGGTGCGCTCTATCGGACGTTTGCCATAGCTATCTTCAATAATCTTTTGCAAATCAGCAGACGCAACTTTACCATTGGAAGCAGTATTCACTATAACAGCAGATGCACCATCAATGGCGTCCGGAGTTATTTCCAAACGGAAATTAGCAATCGAAGTTCCTTCAGGCATATTGGCAGGAGTAGTATAAGTGAACACTACAACGGAATCGGCAGTAGCCAAATCTACTGCGGAAGCGGCTGAAGCATTGAAGCCCGGCAATGTAACGGCTTCTTCTTGCGGCCATCCCTGTGGAGCAGCCACGTCTTTATTGAAATCCTCGTCGCAAGAAACAGTAGTCAAAGCAACTGCGGCAAACAACGTATAGAATAATATTTTCTTCATACTCTTTTTCTTTTATCAGATTTATTATATTTCAGGATTACCTGCGGGACGGACGATTACACCTATCCTGTAAGCATTTCCTTTTCTTTATTCAATCTTACCGGTTCCGTTTGTAAAGTTCAGGTATAATTTCTGTCCGGTTTTTGAAGTAACACGGTCTAAGTCTCCACCGGCCGCACGGTATGTCAACTTCTCTCCGAATACCATAAACTCTGATTTCCACCAATCGAAACCATCAATCTTGACGTAAGCACGAGGTCCTTCGGCTGCATCAGCCGCAAAAGCAGGTGAAACGAAAGATTCGTCAGCCTTTGCAGGTATTGTAAACTTCCAGCCATCGAGGCATTCTGTCCAATCACCACCATCTTTTATTACCCCACCGATCAACCATACTGCCGGTTCATTAAACTCAATAGTATATTCTATGTTACGACCATTAACCGCAGAACGGATAACAACCAAATACCAGCCCGCTTTAGCAATGCCAATATTGCCGTCACTATCAGATACACCTGCTCCATAATTATCTACCGTCTTACAACCCGCATAGCCTATTTCATTTTTGTCCCAAGCCGTAGCTGTATTGAATTTTATACCACCTTCTGGCAGATAAACCATACGCCAGAAAGTACCGGTAGTGCCGTCATGGCAAGGAATCATGTCTGCAGCCTTGCCCCAATCCCAACTACAAAACTCACCAATCAAGTAAAGCTTCGTAGGTAACTTGACAGGAGGTAATGCAAATTCAGTTCTCACAGACGGGAATTCAACCACATTCGAAGTGATTGAGGAAATTGTTTCTGTAGCCGAACTCAATTCTGCAATGACACGGACATACAAAGAGGTAGTCAAAGGGAAATCTGTTTCCAATTTACCTTGGGCAACAGCCATATTAGTGACTGCCAAAGCCATTTCAGAAGCATCAACTGCCATCTTGGCTGTCGTATATTTGGTATCAAGCTTTATGGATTCTTTAAAATCCTTCGTAAGAGATGTCTCCACTGAATAGATAGTAGGAGCTGTATAGCCGAAATCTGGTTGAGAACAAGTTAATTCCACCGACTTGGAATTTGCCAAATCATAGGTTGTATTGACATAGGCCGGAGTGTTCAACACAAAAGTTGTAGGTTCCTGCAAGACAGGATTAGAGTCTCTGTCCGAATTACAAGCCGAGAAAGAAGTCAGCCCGGCAAGCAGCAATGTATAATATATTGAAATTCTTTTCATATTGTTCAGTCTTTATAGATGAAGCATTTATTAATAACCGGGATTCTGTACAAGGTTCGGATTGGCATTCAAATCGGTATCAGGAATAGCAAAAACATTCAGATTTGCACTAAAGTTCGTACCTTCTTTTACGCCCCCCTTCCATTGCCATTTATAGTCTGAAGCACCACCAAACTTACCAAAACGAATCAAATCTACACGGCGACGACCTTCAAAGAAGAACTCACGAGCCCACTCATCCAAAATCTCATTCAGAGAGTAAGAACTTTTAGTAGTGGTATTGGCACGAGTACGGATTTCATTGATGGCAGCAGCACCTTCTGCCGTAGTGATTCCTCCATTCTGGCGGGCAGTGGCCTCAGCATAAGTCAACCAAGCCTCAGCCGCACGCATCAGAAAGAAATCAGAATCAGGAAAACCGGAATTATGAGTTGCACCGCCATCCGAATAATAATTGGTAAATTTTGTACAAGAAAAGCCTTTTTCAAAAACTGCCGTCTCATCAATATCCAAAGTACGTCCCTTGCTCCAGAAAAGAGCGCGGTCATCTTTGGCCGCTTTCAGAATAGCCCATGTATCTGCATCTTCAGGAATACCTCCATTAGGAAAGAACTTCTTTACCAAGTCCGGACGACAACGGTTACCTGCCCATTGCTTACCAGCTACATTATTGGTAGAAGTCCCTACCAACTCCATATCATTCTTAAAAGTAGAAGCCATCAAAAACAGAGTAGTACCATAGCTTGCCGTAGTATTACCATCTTGTAAAAGAGAAAGTATAGCTTCAGATGCAGCACCATTCTCGCCATTATCGCCCATAAATAGCATCTGATATGCACTCCACTGTCCCTTACCTGTTTTATGTAAAGTATAACCGGATTCCATCACCTTCTTTGCATATTCTGCAGCTTTACTCCATTGAGCAGTACCTGTATAAACCTCGGCATTCAAGTAAAGGCGTGCAAGCAACATCCAGCCAGCAGCTTGGTCGGCACGTCCGTAAGCATTACTCTTCGGCGCTTTCATGGCAGCTATACATCCATTCTCCCCGATCAGTTCGCTTTCTATAAAATTATACACGCTCTTACGATCTGCCTGTTGTGCAGCCGTAGGTGACACTTCTGTCAAAAAAGGAATATTTCCAAAACAATCCATCAAGTGATAATAGTAGAGAGCACGCAAGAAACGAACTTCCGCAGTCATTGCTGCATCATGATCCGAAGCCTGCGATAAATAAAAGTTACACATTGTAACACCGAAATAGAGACGATAATAAAAACCTTTCAGCATCGGATGACTGGCTCCCCACTGATTGAAATTGAAAGCAGGAATACCTTCATCACCCCAGTTACAGATAGATTCATCTGTAGTCAGTTCATTAGCATTGAACAATTGCCGAACAAAGCCGGTCGTGCCGCCGTCCAGCCCATCAATATCACAGTCACCATCAGGACCGGTATTACCAGCCAAAGCCATATTGGCATAACATTTAGTGAACAACGCATCATAATCAGGCGTCATATTCGTACTGGGATCAATAGGCGCAACGTCCAGATCGTTAACGCAAGAACCCAATCCAAGAGACAGGGAAAGTGCTGCCACCGGAACTATATGTTTGATATATTTAAAGCTCATATACATATTGTTTTTATGATTAGAAATTAAGGGTCAATCCAAGTTGTGCTGTAAACGGACGGGGATATAAATTATTATCTATGCCACCAAATACTTCAGGGTCAATGCCCTTATAGTTAGTGATAGTAAACACATTAGTCACCGCACCGTAAACACGTCCACCAAGCTTCGCCCCAAACAATTTGTCAAAACTATATCCCAATGTGATGTTGTCGCACTTCAGGAAAGTAGCATTCTGTACAAAGTAGTCGGACAACGTATTGTCATTGGTCTGCCATGCTTTGCCAAGAGCCATAGTCGGAATATTAACCATAAAGCCCAAACGAGAAATGTTACCTTTATTGATATTACTTGAACCGGCTTCAAGGTCATTATATACATAATTGTTAAAACTTGCACGTAAAGAGAATCCAAAATCCCAATTCTTCCACATGACTTTTGAAGAAAGGCCTGCCATCCAAGGAGCAGCCGGACTTTTATAGAAATATTTGTCATCCTGATTAATAATGCCGTCACCATTACGATCAACATAAGCACCTTCAATAGGTATACCATTTTTGTCATAAACCTGCTGGAACACATAGAATGAACTTGCTGGATGTCCTACGGCATGTGCCTGACAATTGACACCTGTTCCGGCAGAAATACCACCCGTAGGGACAAAATAGCCTTCCTGACCAATCAGTTCCGTAATTTCATTATTATTATAAGTGCCATTAGCGGTGATTTCCCAAGAGAGGTCTTTTGTCTGAATAGGGCGATAAGTCAAAGCAATCTCTACACCGGTATTCTTCAAAGAGCCGATATTAGATGTCACCTGATTACGGAAATTAGAACCAGCCGATACATACACCGTATTAAGCAAGTCGGTAGTCTTGCGATAATAGTAGTCAACGCTACCGCTTATCTTACCATTCAAGAAGCCAAAATCAAGGCCGGCATTATAGGTCGTAGTAGTTTCCCAAGTAAGGTTTTCATTATAAGCATTTGGACGATACATGATACCATTACTATCCAACAGAGGATATGAACTACCGATTCCCGTACTTACATTATAAGAAGCAAAGTAATTATAGTCGCCAATACCTTCTTGCTGACCAGTCTGGCCATAGCCCAAACGAAGTTTCAAGTCAGAAAGCACATCTACATTTTTCAAGAAAGCTTCCTCCTTAAGTCTCCACCCGAAAGCAAAAGAGGGAAACAAAGCCCAATGGTCTTTAAAACGGGAAGAACCGTCATAACGTACAGTAGCCGTCAACATATAGCGGTCAAGCAACGTATAATTGGCACGTCCGAAGAAAGAAACCAGATAGTTCTCACTCTTCCATACTTTGGCATCCTGGCGGAACTTTTCACCCGGAGTCACAGTGTTGGTACTTTGATAAAGCCCCCAACCATCTTTTTCACCTTTATGATAAAAGTGCTGCCACTCATAACCACCCATGATATCAAAGTGATGAGCATCGCTAAAATCCTTCGTATATTGGGCATAGGCATTGAACATTTTATTATATTTACTAATCTTCTCCCAACCGTTCCAGCCATAATAGTTACAATTGTTGTAAACAGATGACGGAGAAATCACCGTGGTCTGCTTACCGGTAGAGAAGTCGCCGCCAATATTCATGTGCAAATGCAAATCTTCAAAACCATGAATCTTGTAGTCTAATTCTGCATTACCAATGAATGATTTAGAGTTTGCCGTGTCATCCTTTTGATTTAACAAAGAAACGGGATTCTTCGTAGCATCTTGGTTAGAAGTAACAGTCCAAGTAGGATCATGCAATGTTGTACCATCTGCTGTCCATTGGCTATAACCGCCGAACCATTTCTGGAAGGTTTCACCGGAATTGTACACGGAGAAAGTAGGAATCATATAAACGGCCGCCCCGATAGCGCCGCCATCCGCATAACGGTTGTTGGCTATCATGCCCTTTGCATTCAAATTGATGGTCAAATGGTTATCAAAGAACTTAGGAGATGCACTGACAGTAGCCGTATAACGTTCAAAATTAGAAGTCTTCAAGATACCATTCTGATTGGTATATCCCAAAGACACGCGATAAGGCATATTCTTTAAGCCACCGGCAATCGTGATATTATGATCATGGCTAACGGCTGTCCGATAGATTTCGTTCTGCCAATCCGTACTGTTATAACGATAAGCCTCCCCCTCTTTAACGGCATTTGCCAAACTTATAATATTACCTTTATCATCCGTCAAAGCACCAGCCATCAACTTCCAAGGATCACTGCCTACACCATACATCTTTTCAATGAACTCACCATATTCCTGTCCATTCATCACATCAATGGTTCTCTTTTTAGTGCTGACGGAAATATTACCGTTGTAAGATATAGTAGGTTTAGAACCACTGCGGCCTTTTTTAGTAGTAATGATGATAACGCCATTAGAACCACGAGAACCATAGATCGCTGTCGCCGAAGCATCTTTCAACACGGTGAATGTTTCAATATCAGCAGGATTTACCATTGACAAAGGATTGGCAAGACCTTTAACTCCCTGATTATCCATAGCCAAACCATCAATTACCACCAATGGGTCATTGCTGGCATTCAAAGAAGAACCACCACGCACACGAATTGTAGCACCGCCACCAGGAGTACCACCGCCGGTGGTCACATTTACACCGGCAATCTTACCTTGCATCATGTCCTGGGCATTTGTAACCAGCCCCTTGTTCATCTCATCCGGCTTGATTGCTGTAACGGAGCCTGTCAAGTCATTCTTCTTCGCCGTACCGTAACCAATAACCACAACTTCACTCAGCAACTCTGCATCGTCCTGCAAAGTTACTATAACAGAAGGGCCATTGACAACTACTTCCTGGGATTTGTAACCGATAAAAGAGACTATCAGCGTAGCACCCTTGCGCACGCTCAACGTAAAATTACCATCAAGGTCAGTGATTGTACCATTGGTAGTATTACCTTTTTCCACGACATTAGCACCTATCACCTCACCCACGGCATCTTTCACATGCCCTTTCACGGTGATGTTCTGTGCATAAACGCCAACTGACAAGAACAACCCTATAATCAGGGTAAGAATCGTTCGACAGATTCTAAGATTAACTTGCTTCATGCATTTAATAAATTAAAGTTAACAATATTAATTACCTATATATTTCTCAAAAAACAAAATCACTTTCATGGTATCTGCTAAGGATGTTTTTCAAAAGTACCTATAGCATGACGAGACAAAAATATCCTATATTTATTTAACAGAGATTAGGAACAGTGCTAAATATGCAGTTCCGGTGATGCAAACGATTGCATGAAACGGCAAAAGCACTAAGCCTCTTTCTGCCTATAACTTAAGGATTACTCGCTGAAAGCATCCATTATAACCGTAGGCCGCCCTTCTTCCGTAAATGCTCCCAAACGGTATTGGCTGGGCTTGCATTCGGGTTCCCAATAGAACACCCCTTTGCAGCGACCTCCGGTGTTGTCCTTGCACTCTTTCAGGATGCGGGCCAATTGCCTCTTGCTCTCTGCAAGAACAGATGCGCTTGCCAACTTCCCATTGTCATCGGCGCACTCCATGCCGGTTTCCACAACCATCACATCACAATTATATTTGGTGCTCAGAGTATTGATGTTCGTGATACAGTCTGTAATGACAGCATCCGCCGTATAGTCCTGCTTATCCATGCGGGTCCAATAAGGATAGAGTGACATACCTATCATATCCCACTTGCCACCATTTTTCTTCAATGTGTCAAAGAACCAGTTGAACAGGCTGCTATCCCATCCGTTGTCCAAGTGAACAATGACAATGGCATCGGAGAAAACGGACTTTACCGCATCGTATCCGGTAGTGATGAAAGCACCGAGATTGGCCCAGTTCATGGGATATTTCACTTTGGAAGAAGCGTTTGCCGGAGCATCCTTCAAATCGCTCTCTTTCACATCGTATGACGCTCCACTCAAAGCCGCATTTTCATCCCACAGCATCCCCGGACGGATTTCATTGCCCACCTGCACCCATTTGGGAGTAATGCCTGCCGCTTTCAATGCCTGCAACACACTCACTGTATGGTCGCTGATAGCTTTCTTTAAATCTGCGAGATTCTTTCCCACCCACGATGCAGGCTTATTCTGCTGGGCGGGATCGGCCCACCAATCGCTGTAATGAAAATCGATCATCACATCCATACCCAAATCTTTGGCTCTTTTAGCTTTAATCACCACATCCGAAGTGTTGCACCAGTTATCGTGCGCACTCGGATCCACCCACACACGGATGCGGACGGCATTAAGACCAAGCTCTTTCATCAGGGCTGTACACTCGCGCTTTTCGCCTTTGCTATTGTAGAAATTGTATCCTTTGGATTCGTATTCAGTGACCCATCCGATGTCGGCGCCTTTGGCAAAGCCGGAATCCGTTACAGTGGGAGTTTCCGGTTCGGGTTGGGGAGTCGGAGCAACGGGATCGTCATTACTGCTGCCGCAGGCTACTAATGAGTAGGCGGCAAAAAGAGATAAAAGGGAAATCTTAAAATAGTTCATGGTAGATTAAAATTAAATGTTTCTCGGCCGCAAAAGTAGGCAGATACCCCTATCCCTCAAAGCAGATTTCGGACATAAGAGGACAAAAAACGGACAAACCCTCACCAGGAAGTACCAGATGAGGGTTTGTTGCGTATTAAAAGAACACTATTCGGCCTTATATTGTTTAGGAGTCACTCCGAATTCAGCCTGAAAACATTTGGAGAAATAAGAGTGGTTGGAGAAGCCCACCATGTACATCACCTCTGCCACTGTGAACTTATTTTGCTGCAACAGCATGGCGGCTTTCTTCATACGGATAGACTTGATATATTCCACTGGCGTCTGCCCCGTCAGTTGTTTCAACTTGCGATACATCTGCTTGTTGTTCGTAGCCGTCCACTCGCAAAGAGCATTTACATTCAGCTCGGAGTCCGAAATGTGCTCTTCTATCAGGCGGATGACATTGGCAAGGAACTTCTCGTCGTAAGACATCACTTCCGTTTCTTTGAGGATAACCGGAACTTCCACATGCGGTTTGACCTTTTGCGAGGACAGTCTGTGTGTCGGCTGAAGCGGCAGAGACGATTCCGGACAGATAACAGGCAAGTTCAATGTAACGGTAGTGCCCTCCCCTTCTTCGGAAACAAGAGAGACGGTTCCACCATGCAGTTCGGTATAGGTCTTCACCAAATAAAGTCCGATCCCGGTTCCCTTCTTCTCGGTGGAGGCTCTGGGCGACTGGAAGAAACGCTGGAAAATGTAAGGTCGGTCTTGCCCGGCAATTCCCACACCGGTATCGGTAACAGAAATACAGACAGTCTCCGCCTCTCTCTGCATCCCCAATGAAAGCGTTACTTTCCCTTCTTCGGGAGTATATTTCACCGCATTAGACAACAGATTGTTCAAAATGGATTCCAACTTGATGGCATCCATCTGGACATATATCTTTTCTTGCTCCGTGCGAAAATCAAAAGTCAATCTCTTCTCCTTTGCCTTCTCCTCGGCATAAAGTTCGAAAAGTTCGCGTGCAAAAGACACTAATTCTATCTGCGACATTATCAGCAAGGCATTCTTACCATTGTCTATCCGGTCAAAGTCCAATCCTTGGTGAATCAGCGCATTCAGTTTCATGGCATTGCGATGCACATGCTCCAACTCCCGTTTTTCCGCACCTTCCCTCATCTTCGGAAGCATCCGGCTGACGGGAGCGACGATCATGCTCAACGGCATCTTGAGGTCATGCGAAAGGTTTGTGAAGAATTCCATCTTGGCACGAGACTGCTCCATGATTCTTTCTTTCTCCATCCGTTCCGCCTTCAGGCGGTTCTTCACTCGGAAGAAGTTCAGTACCCATGCCATCAACGCCAAAGAGAGCAAGACGTAGGTCGTCTTTGCCCACCAAGTGTAGTACCAAGGCGGAAGGATGCTGATGTCCAGAGTATAGGCGCAGACCTCAGGCTTGCCGTATGTGTCGAGCCTGCTCACAGTCAGCCGATACTCTCCGTAGCCCAAATTGCTGTATGTGATGCGGTTGATGTTGGGATGCAGCAGGTTCCAATCACGGTCTATACCTTCAAGGCGATATATCAGCCGGCTCTTCTCCTCTTGCGAATAAGGTAAGTCGGAAAGTTCAAAAGCAAGGTTATTCTGGGTGGAAGCCAGTTCGATGTGCCGGATGTAGCGAATACTCTGTCCTGCCTGTCCGGTATCGGATTGATAAAGCCGGTTGTTGACGTACAGTGCGGTCAAAAGCAGCGGTCGGTCGGGATGCTCTGCCAGCAGTGCATCAGGGGAAGAAATAAGAAAGCCGTCTGCCGTACCCAGATATAGCTCCCGGCTTCCCTTGTCGAAGAACATGGCGGTGAAACGGTGGTCCGTGGCACGCAGGCGACGGAGTTCGAGCGTCCGTTGGTCTGCCACCCAAAGTCCTTCCGTAGTGGCAATCCATATCCGCCCGTCAACTTCGACCATGGAAAGCACTTCATAATGGCCGAAAGCATCGAACGGCAATATGCGGACAGTGTTGTCCGAAGGTGTCACCCGCATCACGCCACCGGGAAAGCCAATCCAGATGTACCCGTCTTCCGCGCACAATATGTAGTTGGGGGCGCGTTCTCCCGTCAGTTGCCCGGCTGCAATATGGGTTACCCTTCCTGTGCGAACGTTTATTTTCTCAATGCTGTTGGAACTGTTGTAGAGCAATATCCAGACATTGCCTGCACGGTCGGGGGTCATTTGATTGACGAACATACCTGACAGGCCATTATGGATGGAATAAGTTTTTTCGGCAACATAAGGCTTTCCGGCTGACTGCATCAACTTCTGCTTATCCACCACAAAGACACCTCCCAGACAGGTGGCAATCCACAAGCGTCTTTTTTCGTCCTCAAACAGACTGTATGCCCAATTGGCATTATAGCACCGTGTACTGTCCACTATATTATAGGTGATGAACCGGTGGCTGTCCGTGTCATAGCGGCTAATGCTGCCGTCCGTTGCCGTCCAAAGCTGTCCGTCGCGATCTTCGTAAAGCTGGCGCACCCGATTATGGGACAGAGGAAACCTGCTGTCACCCATTTTGTACCAAGTGACACCCGGTTTTCCCTGTGCGCCGGGGGCATTCGGCCCGCCGTCTGCCGGAAGTGTAAACCGAATAAGTCCGTTTGTTCCTCCAAACCAGAAGTTGCCACGAGCATCACGAAGCATGGAGTAGAACAGGTTGCCTTCTCCCGTCCCCGTTATCTGTGAAATAGGGATGTGGCGCAGCACATTGTCAGAGCGTGACATAGAGATGCCGTAATCAGTCCCCAACCAGACGTTGTGCCCGCCATCGGTGAAGATAGTCCAGACAATGTTGTTGGACAAAGACTGGGGATTCCGCGAGTCATGAACGATATGCAGCAAGGGGGCATCTTCCCTGTAAACATACAGACCATTGTCCGTGCCCACCAACAGCCTCCCATAGCCATCCAAGGCCAAAGACTTGACGGAATTGTCATGAAAAGCATCTATCCGTTGCACCCGACCATCGGCAGGCGTATATTTAAACAAGTATCCCTCCGTACCTATCCAGATACATTTCCTTGCCATATCTTCCAGCAGGGAATTGACAAACAGGTTGCTTTTATTCTGTCTCACCGGCAGTTCAACAGGTTCAAAGCCTCCGGTAGCAGGAAGATAACGGCAGCAACCGTTGTAAGTACCTACATAAAGCTGATTGTCCGCAGTGCGTAGAAGGGAGTAAACCGTCTGGTGCGGCAGCCCTTGTCCGATGGCTGCGAACCGGCGGGTATCGGGACAGTAAGTAAATAAGCCGTTTAAAGTTCCCAGCCACAAAATCCCGTCGTACATCTTCAGTGCACGGATATCCGCGGGAGAATCCGTGGCCGGTTCCTCGTATGCATCCGTCCGGTAATTGTAAATCAGCAATCCGTTGTCTGCTCCCAAATAAAGATAAGTGCTGTCTGCCACTTCCCCGCAATAAATCCGTGTATTGCTACGCCGGCCAAAGACGAAATGCGGCTGTGTGGAATAGCCGTCATAGCTGAACAGTCCTTTATTGGAACCAATCCATATCAGTCCCCCGGTGTCTTGCAGGAAACAGCTTATGGCGGAAGCCTCCGTTCCCAGACTGATATTCTCGAACAAACGATAGTCGGGTTTCGGGGCTGCCTCCGGCGTCTGCACGAGGAGAAAAAGAAAGATAAGAAAGAAAGGGATGCGCAAAGAGCTATGTAGATACATTTTCATACGATTTTTCAATGATGAGCCAAAGGTAATAAAAAAGGAATATAACCACAGCTTTCTCTTACCGAGTTTTTTTCGGTACAGAGGCAGAAGGAGTTTGTGTGCCATACGCAATCGTTTGCACAAACTTACTATCCGATAGCACCAAACGGATAGGGACGGTTTGCCACATTCCGTTATTTTTGCAGCCGGATTAACGAAGTTTCCTTTATCTTTGTTCCCAAAAGACTATGCCATGAATAAACCTCAGATAACCATCAAGGACATTGCCCGTGCACTGAACGTCTCTCCCTCCACCGTATCAAGAGCGTTGAAAGACAATCCGGACATCAGCAAGGAAACCCGTGCCCTTATCCATGCCTACGCGCGCGAACATAATTATAAGCCCAATGTACTTGCCGTAAACCTGCGTTCCAGCCGCAGCAATACCATCGGAATCATCGTTCCACAACTGGTACACCACTTCTTTTCCTGCGTACTTAGCGGTATCGAAAAGTCTGCTTCAGAAGCCGGATACAACATAATCATAGCTCAAAGCAACGAGTCGTACGAGCAGGAGGTGAAGATTGTGCATTCTTTCCTTGCCGCGCGTGTCTGCGGTGTCATCGCCTCGCTGGCCAAGGACACTGCCCGATACGACCACTATCAGGAACTGCTGAACAATAATATCCCCATCGTCTTCTACGACCGCATCTGTACGGGACTGAAAACGGAACGTGTGGTGGTGGACGACTATGCCGGCTCCTTTGCCGCTGTGGAATACATGATACAAACGGGATGCAAACGGATCTTCTTTTATGGCGCCGCGCCGCATTTGGAAATCACCAAGAACCGGCGCAACGGCTATCTGGACGCCATGAAGAAATACAAGATACCGGTGGATGACAGCATGACGCTGCTCTGCGACAACCGTGAGCGTGCCATTGCGCTGACCCCCGACCTGCTGGAAAGTCCCAACCGCCCGGACGGATTCTTTGCCATCAACGACGAAACGGCATCTGGCATATTGTATGCCTGCAAGTTGGTGGGTGTGAAAGTGCCAGATGAAGTTTCCATCTGCGGATTTACCGACGGAGCCATCGCCCAAAGCACCGACCCGAAGCTGACCACTGTGGAGCAGCATGGTGAGGAGGTGGGCAAAAGTGCCTTCAGCATCCTTATTGCCAAGCTGGAGGGAGAGGAAAAAAGCCCTAATAAGATAGTGCGCACCAATCTGGTGGTGAGAGGAACGACGAAATGAATACTAATACCATATTATAACCATGAAAGCAAAACCCGATTTAAGTTTCTGGAAGCTGTGGAACATCAGCTTTGGTTTTTTCGGCGTACAGATTGCATACGCCTTGCAGAGTGCCAACATCAGCCGTATCTTCTCCACTCTTGGAGCAGACCCGCATAACCTGAGCTACTTTTGGATTCTGCCGCCACTGGCAGGCATCATCGTGCAACCTATCGTGGGTGCAGCAAGTGACAAGACGTGGACACGCTTCGGGCGACGCATCCCCTATCTGTTTATCGGCTCGCTGGTGGCGGTACTGGTGATGTGCCTGCTGCCCAATGCCGGCAGTCTGGGCATGATGGCAAGCACCGCCATGATATTCGGGCTGGTGTCGCTGATGTTCCTCGACACGTCTATCAACATGGCAATGCAACCTTTCAAAATGATGGTGGGCGACATGGTGAACGAGAAACAGAAGGGATTGGCCTACTCCATCCAAAGCTTTTTGTGCAATGCCGGCAGCTTAGTGGGGTATCTGTTCCCGTTCATCTTCGCATGGGTGGGCATCAGCAATACAGCTCCACAGGGCGTAGTGCCCGACTCGGTGATTTACTCTTTCTATATAGGAGCAGCCATCCTGATATTCTGCGTCATCTACACATCGGTCAAAGTAAAGGAAATGCCGCCTGCCGAATATGCCGAATACCACGGAATCACAGAGGAGCAGGAACATGAGAAGACGAACATGCTGAAGTTGCTTGTCAAGGCTCCAAAGGCTTTCTGGACGGTGGGACTGGTACAATTCTTCTGCTGGTTTGCTTTCATGTTTATGTGGACCTACACCAACGGCAGCATCGCAGCCAATGCTTTTGACGCCCCGACGGTGGAGCATACAGTGAACGGCATCAGCAAGATTATGCTCGACACCCAAAGCCTGCAATATCAGGAGGCGGCCAACTGGGTAGGCGTACTGTTTGCCGTTCAGGCCATCGGCTCCGTGCTTTGGGCCATCTGCATACCTATGTTCAAAGACCGCCGCTTCATCTATTCTCTCAGTCTGGTGTTAGGGGGCATTGGGTTCATCTCCACCTATTTTGCACACAATCCGTACTTGCTGTTCGTATCCTTCATGCTGATAGGCTGCGCATGGGCAGCGATGCTGGCGCTGCCATTCACCATCCTGACTAACGCCCTGAGTGGCGGGCACATGGGAACTTACTTGGGACTATTCAACGGAACCATTTGCATCCCGCAGATCGTGGCGGCTGCCTTGGGCGGAATCATACTCGCCGCATTCACACCGGAAGGCGCACTGCCTCCCGAAATCAACATGCTGGTGATGGCAGGCGTGATGCTGATAATCGGTGCGGTTTGTGTATATTTCATCAAAGAGGCCAAAGAAGAAAAAGCAGGCTGAAAATCCACCTCAGAAATACTCTGAAGCAGAACCATCGACCGACACCGGGTAACATCCTGTTCCACACCGGCGAAGGCATCGACCGACACTGGGGAACAATACCTTCCCCGGTGTTCTTTCAGCCTCATTCTCTCCTTTCTATATTTTTGTCCTCGTTTTTCTTCCTGATTACCGCATATTGCTTATCTTTACACCGATAACCACAGAACACACACGTACCATGAAGAAATATCTCAAGACCGATGAATGGAACATCATCGAAGACAATTTTCACCCCGACCGCCTGCGGATATCGGAAAGTATATTCAGCCTCGGAAACGGCCGGTTCGGTCAGCGAGGCAGCTTTGAAGAGCCCTACGGCAGCGACACCTACCGTGGCTCCTTCGTGGCCGGCATCACTTTTCTGGACCGCACCCGCGTGGGATGGTGGAAAAACGGCTTCCCGCACTTCTACACCCGCATCCCCAAAGCGGCCGACTGGAGCCGTATCGGCCTCCGCCTCATCGACGAGGAGCTGGATCTGGCCACATGGGACGTCAACAGCTTCCGCCGCTGCCTCGATATGAAAGGCGGCATCTCCCTTCGCGACATGGAAGTGACCTCTCCCCGTGGAAACCGCCTCGCTATCCATGCGGAGCACATCGCGGACATGGCCCGCCCCAACCTCTGCCTCATCAAGTACAGCGCCACCTCCATCAACCATGACGGCAGAATCTCCCTCGTCCCCGTCATCGACGGCAATGTGGTGGAAGACGACGAGCACCCCGGCGAGAAAACATGGAACATCCTTCGTTCCGGCGCCACGGGCGACTGCGCATACCTCTGGACGCAGACCCGGCGCGAAGACGCCCAAGTGTGCTATGCCATGACCTACCGCTTCTTCAAAAACGGTAAGGAAACTACCGCCAACCCGATACGCATCGAAAAGGAAAGGCAAGCCGGATTCAGCATAGGCCTCGACGTGAAGCCCGGCGATAGGGTGACACTCGTGAAATACATCTCTATCGTCTCCTCACTCTACTGCGAACGGCAAGAACTGGTGGAAGAATCACTTGCACAAGCACGACAGGCAAAGACCCTCGGTTGGGATGCCCTGCTGCAAGAGCACCGCCAGGCCTGGCAAAACATCTGGAACGACGCCGACATTCTCATCGAAGGCGACCCCGAAGCACAACAAGGCATCCGCTACAACATCTTCCAACTCTACCAGACCTACCGGGGTGACGATCCCCGCCTCAACATCGGCCCCAAAGGCTTCACCGGAGAGAAATACGGCGGAAACACCTACTGGAACACCGAACTGTGCTGCGTTCCCTTCTTCCTGTTATCCACCCCGAAGGAGATTGCCCATAACCTGCTGATGTACCGCTACCGGCAACTGCCCAAAGCCATAGAAAACGCCCGTAAGCTGGGATTTGGAGGAGGCGCCGCCCTCTTCCCTCAAGTGACCTGCAACGGCGAAGAGTGCCACAGCGAATGGGAAATCACCTTTGAGGAAATACACCGCAACAACATCATAGTCTATGCCATCAACCAGCACGCCACCCTGACCGGCACGCTGGACTACATCGCCCGCTACGGACTGGAGGTGATGATAGCCGTAAGCCGCTTCTGGAGCCAACGCGTTTCCTTCTCCCGTCCCAAGCAGAAGTACGTGATACTGGGCGTCACCGGCCCCAACGAGTACGAAAACAATGTGGACAACAACTGGTACACCAACTACTCTTGCGTGCGATGCCTCCAGATGACCCTCTCCTACCTCGAAATCATCGCCCGGAAGTACCCCGAAAAATATGCCCGCGTACGCCGCACTACCAATCTCGACCAAATCGGAGAATGCGAACGGTGGCAAGATATCATCCGGCGCATGTATCTGCCTCAAGACGAAGAACTGGGCATCTTCATCCAGAATGACGGCTACATGGACAAGGAACTGCAAAGCGCCGACACCATTCCTCAAGAAGAACGCCCCATCAACCAGCATTGGTCATGGGACCGCATCCTGCGTTCCTGCTACATCAAGCAAAGTGACGTACTGCTAGGTCTCTATCTCTATTACTTCAACTTCGACACAGAAACCATCCGCCGGAACTTTGAGTTCTATGAGCCGATGACGGTACACGAATCCTCCCTATCGCCCCACATCCACTCCATCCTTGCGGCACGCATCGGCAAGGTGGAAAAGGCCTACGAACTCTTTCTGCATGCCACCCGCCTCGACCTCGACGACTACAACAACGAAACCGATCAGGGGCTGCACATCACCAGCATGCCTGGAAGCTGGCTCGCTGTGGTACGTGGCTTTGCGGGCATGCAGATATATAATGGCACACTGAGTTTTTCGCCTGTGCTGCCACAGAAATGGAACAGCTATTCGTTCAAAGTGAACTACCAGGGAAACACCCTTCACATAGAAGCAGGGAAAGAAATAAAGCTCTCACTGATTGCAGGAGACCGACTGGAGATACAGGTATATCGGGAAAGCTATACACTGGAACAGGGAACGGAACTGGAGATTCCGATGGAGAGGTAAAACAAGAAACAAATATAACTCAGGCACGGCCACACGGATTCCGCAGATTACTTTCTGCCATAATGCAGCTTTTTATCCGCAAAATCCGTATAAGCCGTGCCTGAAAAATTTTCTTATCCCAGGAAGGAAATCAGCACGCCTGCCGCAACAGCCGAACCGATCACACCGGAGATATTACTGGACATGCAGTAGTTCAGCACATGGTTCTTTGGGTCATACTTTGTCGCAATGTCATTGCACACACGGCTTGCCATCGGCACGGCACTCAATCCCGTAGCTCCAATCAACGGATTAATCTTCTTTTTACTGAACAGGTTGAACAGCTTCACAAAGAATATGCCACCCGTGATGGAGAGGGCAAATGCTAAAAAACCACCAATCACAATGCCAATCGTAGTCCAATTGAGGAACGCCTCGCTCGTCATCGTAGCACCTACACTCAGCCCCAAAAAGATGGTAGCCGCATTCATAATGCTATTTGCGGCAGCATCAAAGAGCCGGCTCGTATCGGAACCGATTTCCTTAATCAAATTACCAAACATCAGCATACCGATCAAAGGAACAGCCGTAGGCACAAACAATGCCACGATGGTAGTCACCGCAATCGGGAAGATAATCTTCAGTACACGCAGGTTCTTTATCTCGGTCTTCGAAGGATAGAGCTTCTCCTGTTCCTTCATATTGATCATCAACTCCTTCTTGGTGCAGAACAGTTTCACCACCATCGGGATGATGACCGGAACCAATGCCATGTACGAGTAGGCCGCAATGGCGATAGGGCCAAGCAAATGAGGAGCAAGCTTAATGGTGGTAAAGATGGCCGTAGGTCCGTCAGCACCACCGATAATACCCAGCGCACCGGCTTCTTTCGGCGTAAAGCCCATAGCCACCGCACACAGCAGCACGGTGAAAATGCCAAGCTGTGCGGCCGCCCCGAAGATGGAAAGCCGCAGGTTGCGGAGCATCGGCCCGAAGTCCGTCAAAGCCCCCACACCCATAAAGATGATGGGCGGCAGGAAACCGGTCTTAATCAGCATATAGTAAATGAAGTTCATCAGTCCGAGGTCGTGTGCAATCTCGTGCAACGGCATCTCCCAAATGTTCTTCAACTCATTGCCCACCAGTACCATTCCATTCTCATCTGCCTGAATCACGCCCATATCACCACCGGGGAAGTTCGCTATCAGCACACCGAAAGCGATGGGAACCAGCAACAACGGTTCGTAGTGCTTCTTGATACCCAGATATAGCAGGATGAAAGCAATGGCATACATCACAAGAAACGACGGATCGGCAATGATATTGCTGAACGCCGTCATATCATAGAGTTTTGCAAATATTTCTTCCATTATCCTATCTTCATTAATACATCATCTTCAGAAACAGAGTCACCGGAGTTCAGGCAAACAGCCACTATCGTTCCGTCAAAGTCGGCGCGGATGGCATTGTAGGTCTTCATGGCTTCGATGTAGCAAAGGAGGTCGCCCTTCTTCACTTTATCGCCCACCTTCACGGGAGTTTCCTGCGCGTTCTTAGTCAGGAAGAACTTGCCTTCCAACGGAGCCGGTACATCCTGCCCTTCACCTACGGGAGCAGTAACCTTCTCCGTAGCCGAAGCCGGGAGATCGATGTCACCGTAAGCCACTGTCACACGATAAGCCTGACCATCCACCTGTACGGTAAGGGTCTTCGGTTTGGCGTCATCCAGTGGAGATTTGTCTCTTTCGGCACGGCGTTTCTCCACATCGGCCAGGAAGTCTTCTTTCGCTTTTCCGCTCTTGTAGGCTTCATACTGTGCCGGGTGCATGGCATACTCAAAGAGTTCTTCATCATCTTCGCCCAGTTCCCACTTATTCTCCTTCATCAGCTTACGGTACTTGTCGAGCGCATCGGGATAATTGTCCTGCGGATTACCCGTAAAGAACTTACGCCCTTCACGGTCTGCCTTCTCAATGATTTCGGGAGCCAACTTACCCGGCAGCTTACCGGCTTTGCCCAACAGCATGTCCCAAATGTCATCGGCAATCATTCCCCAGCGTTCCTTGCCCTTCTCCATAGCAATGACATTCATCATCGAGAGGTTTTTGACATACTGGCTGAACGGAGTGACCAATGGAGGATAACCCACACGAGGCCATACGTAAGCCACTTCATTGAACAACTTGATGAGCAATTCATCTTGCTTCATAAACGGCAAGTTACGTTTTGCCTTGTACTTGTTGATAGATTCAAGATTGCTTTCCAAATCGGCCATCAAGCTGCCCATCATACCACCCGGCAAGCCCGGCCCGATGAGCAGGGAGTTCATCAGACGGTTACGCGGAGAAATGTACAAGCCCAAGAAGTCATCCATGAATTCCTGAACCAACGCACGCACCTTCATGTATGCCTCCATATCGATTTCAGGCACTTGGAAACCAGCATCCTTCAACATCGCTTGCACGCTGAGCAAATCGGCATGTCCTGTACCCCATGAAAGCGGTTCCATACCCACATCAATATAGTCGCAGCCTGCCTCGCAGACCTCAAGGATGCTTGCCATGTTGAAGCCCGGACCGGCATGGCTGTGATACTGGACAGGAATATCTTTAATAGCCTTGATGCCTGACACGATCTTGCCCAATGACACCGGACGTCCGATGCCCGCCATATCCTTGATGCAGATTTCATCGGCTCCTGCATCAATCAGTTTCTTCGCCATATTGACGTAGTATTCCACCGTATGCACCGGAGAGAAGGTGATGCAAAGCGAGCATTGCGAAATCATGCCTGCTTCGTGGGCATAACCGATGGAAGGAATGATATTCCGTGTATCATTCAGCCCGCAGAAGGTGCGCGTGATGTCTGTGCCCTGCGCTTTCTTTACCTTATAGAACAGTTTGCGCACATCGGCAGGCACGGGACTCATGCGGAGTCCGTTCAGTGCACGGTCCAGCATGTGTGTCTGAATGCCGGCTTCGTGAAACGGTGTCGTCCATTCGCGTACGGCTTTATTGGGATTCTCGCCAAACAGAAGATTGACTTGTTCAAAACCTCCTCCATTCGTTTCTACACGGGCAAAACAGCCCATCTCTACAATAGCAGGAGCTACCTTCACCAGTTGGTCAACACGGGGTACATATTTTCCGGCACTCTGCCACATGTCCCTGAACACCAAGCTGAACTTAATTTCTTTTTTCATACTAAATTATTCAGTGTGTTTTTATATAAGATTATTTTATTTTCTCTATTTTGGCAACCTTTCCCTTACCTTGTGTCACTACCGTTACAGCCGCATTGATGGCTGCCATGATATTTCCCGGAATAGGAGCCGGAACATTGGCCGCAACTTTGGAAGGCACAGCTTCCTCGGGTGCATATTTATTCACAAGTGCGATAAGTCCTTTTCCTAAATTAATAACAATCAGCAGTATAGCAAATACCGTTGCCATACCTACCACCATCAGCAGAAGTGCTGTATTCAAGTTTTCCATATAATAATTTATTAGTTATTTTGTCAGATTCACAAAAAATCGCTCGAAATTAGCGATAATTACTCAAAGATTATAGCTGTATTATAATAAAATATGCTAAAACGACATGGCTCCTACCTGACCATAAAGCCACTCATTTATAATCTGTACTGAACAAAATAGCACTTTTTATATTCAAAACAATAGACAGAATGAATAAAACGGGAAAACAATAATGCCCCTGCCTGACCGGGAAGTCATGCAGGGGCATTGATTGATTACGCCAAACTATGCACAGAAATGCAAATGACGTGAGACCGTGAGGTGACGATTATCCCAAGGGATTTTCATTTTCGTCACCACCATCACCAGTACCACTACCGGAGGTTCCGCCATTATTACCGCCAGTGTTGCCACTATCTGTTTCCACACCAGCAAATTTCGCTATATCTTTCCAATCAACATCCACATCCACCATCGAACGTGTAGTGACCTGCTTTCCGCTGCTACGCTTCACTTCGGGAAGGAAACGCACACGAGTACCATTAATTTGTCCGGAATTTACTTCATTAGCCGTAGCAACTCCATTTTTGTTAGTGGAAGCGGTATAATAGAAAGTACCTATACCCTCAATTTTCACCGTGCGTCCCATAGCCATATAGTCGGCCATCACACCTCCTAAGTTCTTGAGCACGGCATACGTATCACCGCGAGTCACGGTAGAGAGCAAGGCCAGTCTGTCTGCCACCTTGTCCGTAGTAATGTTACCAGTGGTAATTGCTTTCGGATACCACAAATCATTCAGTCTTGATTGAAATTTCTTGTAAAATGCCATAATAGTAATGTTTTTAAAATTAATAACGTATGCATGAATTCTTTTATCTCACCCGAGAAACAGAAGTTTTCATCGTGAGGCCTCAACGATTCAGCCATCTGTTTTTCTCAAATTCGATGTTGCAAAGTTAGGGGGAGATACAAAGGAAAGCAAGAAAATGACATCTACAATCATTTTCATCAAACCACTAACAAACAGCATATTATAAAACAAGCATCTCTACAAGAAGAAAGCAAACATAGAGCAGGAATAAGAACAATATAGTGGTAATCTCTACAATCGACACTCATAAACGGCTGATAATGAAATCACCTGTCTTTTCCGATCTCTACAATACAATTATTATATGCTTTTTAGTCTTGTTGAGGTTTGCCACCATTATTTTCGGGCATTCTACATCACCTAATACAAGCTTCTTCAAATGTTTTAATAGAGAATCCGTGATTCTGTTTCTTTTTCTGATAGTATCTTTTACAACGTACTCACATATAGGTGAGTATATAATCCCACACATCAGTTTCCGACCAACCGAGTTTCAATCCACACATCCGTATAGGGTGTGACTATTTCGGCGTTTTGCGGGTGGCAGTCTCCCCGCTGTTTCAATCCACACACCCGTATAGGGTGTGACTGATGACAGATTGTGCGTTGCCGTCAAGAGACGAGTTTCAATCCACACACCCGTATAGGGTGTGACTTATAACTATAACGCTCCGATTGCGCTTTCGATGTTTCAATCCACACACCCGTATAGGGTGTGACAACGCTTAGCTATCGGCATGACGGACAATATACAGTTTCAATCCACACACCCGTATAGGGTGTGACGGCAACATACCACTTTTATAAATGAAATAATCTGTTTCAATCCACACACCCGTATAGGGTGTGACTTGGTATTCGACCAATTAATATACTACCCAAATAAGTTTCAATCCACACACCCGTATAGGGTGTGACCATTTCTTTGTAGTCCAATTCTGTTCCACAAAAGGTTTCAATCCACACACCCGTATAGGGTGTGACTTCGGTGTTTGTTGCCACCTGAGCACCGAACTTGTTTCAATCCACACACCCGTATAGGGTGTGACCAAACCGCATTGTTTTAAACAGTACACCCCGAACGTTTCAATCCACACACCCGTATAGGGTGTGACGTCAAATTTTTGTTTAACTGCTCCATCACGTAATGTTTCAATCCACACACCCGTATAGGGTGTGACTCTCTATTCTTTCGGATGCAGTCTGCCTGGAGCAGTTTCAATCCACACACCCGTATAGGGTGTGACTAGTTATTGTTTCGTGCCCTACATTCCCACCGACGGTTTCAATCCACACACCCGTATAGGGTGTGACATCCAAAAAGTTGCACCTTTGCACCGGACATCAGTTTCAATCCACACACCCGTATAGGGTGTGACTCTATACTAAATAACGTATTATAAGCCAGTAAGTTTAATCCACTATTATGCGAACCATTACTATCTTTTTAGCTTCATTATAAAAAACGCTCCACAAAATGAATCAATCTACTGATTATTAACGTCTGCGAAATTACTACTTTTTTTGTAATGCTACACATTCGCACGCATTATATAATAAGAGCATCATTTATTTTATAAGCTGTTTCAACACCTAACACTTCTACCCTCCTATTTTCGTTCTTGCTGAGGATATAAAACCGAATGCTATCAAGAGACATATCAATAATATTCTTGATACGTTCTTTCAAGAGACAATATTGTGCTTCTGTCACCTCGCACTCAAAGACGGAATTTTGTACCCTCTGCCCATAATCTACACAAGCCTTAGCCACACGCCGCAAGCGGCGCGCACCTTCTTTACTTGTAGTATCAACATCGTAAGTTACAAGAATGTACATAGTCACAATTCATTTTACCAGAAATACCGGATAATCATCAATGTCTTGCCTGATATATCTTGCCATCAACATAGCCTGCACATAAGGCAGAAGTCCTATTTCCACTTTTTCATTCAAATAAGGATGAATGATTACTTCCCGCTTCCTACTCTGCCATGCTGAAATAAATGTTTTCTTTCCTTTATCTGTCATTACAACCCCACTATCACCTTGAAACAAAAAGTCCTTAGTCGTTATCTGCCTTTTATTGATTAACGACAAGACAAAACGGTCTCCAAGATAAGCACGTAATTCTTCCATCATATCCAAAGCCAACGACGTGCGTCCAGGACGAAGCGTATGAAGAAATCCTACGTATGGGTCGAGGCCAACAGTTTCGAGTGCGGCAGCAACATCATTTGCAATCAAAGTATAAGCAAAAGACAGCATGGCATTTACAGCATCCTTAGGAGGACGACGGTTACGGCCATAAAATGGAAAATCAGCCTTCTGATTAAGTATCAAGACCGGTAACACTTCAAAATAGGCATTTGAAGCCATACCTTCATACCCAATTAGTGTTGTCTTATCTTGAGCCTTCAAAGCATCACGCTTGGCACGTTCCAATACTTGCACCGCCCTATTAATATCTTCATTCTCACCATAATCGCGAATATATCTCCTCAATATATTACGATAGTTTTGAATCTTCCCCCCAATCATCAACTGCGCCACATGTAACGACCAAGATGCATCATCCGACAATTGGTACTGTTTTTTGCGTAACAGTACATTCCCTTTCGTAGCACCTTGAACCCTGCTAACAAACCTACCGTTTGGAGAAAGAAACGTAAGTGATATGCCATTGTCACTACATAGTTTCATCACGCCGGGACTTGCTCCCATGTATCCGAATGTAACGATGCCTTCTATATTTATGACAGGAATACGAAACACCTCCTCCTGCTGAACAGATATAACGACATTCAGCCCGTCCTTACTAAGATACGCTTCCGGTGTCGTCACATACAAAGTATTCAAAAGCTTTCTCATTGGTACAGATTTCTATTAAGGTAATTATCTACCGAAGTACAATTCTTCACCGTTTCCGGCATGCAAATATCTTTCAACGAGCACTTATCACAATGTTTTCCATATTCAGCCTTCGGAATAACCGCTTTACTAAATATATCGTGCATATCCCGAACACATTGTCTGACTATATCTCGCAGTTCCTCCGTGATATCCACATTAACCCGATGGCGAAGCTCCCCATAAAAGAACACACCGTATGGTATATGGATAGCATACATTTCTTCTATACACATGACTTGTGCTGCCAACTGCACTTCATCCACCTCGTTTCTTTTCGGTTTACCATGTTTATACTCCACAGCAACCGGTTGCCATCGTCCCGGATAGTTGGGATGCAAGATAGTATTTTCAAGAGAAGAAGACGGAAGTAACTCTATGGCATCAGAGATACCATAGAGCCCAAGTTCACGCGAAGCGATATTCACCGCACGCAATGTTATCTGGTCACCACACTTTTGTCTATAAAACGGATCATCTACATGCTTGTGCATAATCTGCCCTTCGATGGTGAGACGATTATCGTCCCATTGCTGCTCAATGTGTATCAAAGCCCATTGCCGGGGACAGAACCTGAAGTGCTGAATCCCCGACAACATGAGCATATCATCTTCGCCGTACTGCATGAGTTACGAGTTAAATTAGTTCTTCAACAGTAACTTTAGGAAATCTCTCTTTTAAAATTGCTTCTATTTCCTCTTTGGATGTGACTTCGTAGTCACCAAAAGAGCGAGGGAAATCCACTTCCTTATTCTTTATTTGTACGAGATCAAATAACTCTCCAGCTCTTGCATTACCCAAATGAGATTCATGCTTAAATACGAACAACGCTCTTGGATTCATTTCGCCTCTTGCTGCTGCATGATCATTCTCAAAAGCGTTAATCATAGCATCGAACAACAATTTCTTATCATCTTCGGAGAAACCAGTCTTTGCTGCATCAGTAGCAGAGATGAAACCGTGCATGCGGTAGAGTCCGTAGCTTACGGTGTTCTTATTTCCAATAGTATTATTACCTTTAGCATCTTTCTTAGTAACGCAACAACGAGTAACACTATGGGATTTGGCAAAAACCGGGTCGATAGAGCGAGCAAATGTCAGTTGGACAGGGCCACGTACCACCCCAAGTCCCTTAATTTTCTTCTTAGGTGATTTACCCTTTGTTTTATCTCCGTCATTTTCATCTTCAACCTTTTCATCACCCGTACTCATTACTGCACCGAAAGTACGAATATCAAAATAATTTTTACACATCTCTCCACGTCCGGATTCGACAGCTTTCTTTTCATCCTCTATTTTCTTATCCGCTTCATCTCTTACCTTCTGAATAAGAGGATTCAATACATTTCCCTCACGAATGAAAATATCATAAGGAGATTGGAGACCTTCAGCAAGTTGTACATAGTTGCGGATTTTGCGCTTAATGCATACATCAGTTACTAATCCATGATTGGTTTCCTCATCAGTACGAGGCATGTTGTCGAAATCAGGATCACCATTAGGATTTCCATCTTTTACGTCAAACAGAAAAACAAAATCATAACGATTCTTAATTGCTTCCATGATTATATTTATTTTGATAGTTAATTATTTTCATTATTATTCTCGTTCTGCTTTGTATTATATTGATAATAATAGCCCAAAGCAAATTCTCCACGTTCAGTAAGCGTGAGTTTGTCAGGGAAATGTTTAATTTTTGCCACGATTTCTGTGATAGACTTTGTGTATGCACCTTTTGTCTTTTTCTGATATACAGGAACATATTGAGTCAACAGTATCCCCATCACCCTGCCAGGTGTATTGGATGCGGAGGCGAAGAATCTGTCTTTAATAGAACTATTAACTTCACCTTGGGCCATGAACTGCAATTTGCAAATCAAAGCAAATAAACGTCCGCAAAGATAAGCTTTGCTTTCATTCTGTTCATCTAATTCTTTATTCATATAATATGTATTTTTAATGTTTCTATTTAATACCAATCGGACAACTGTTGATTTCTCAACGCTGAATGTTTTCTTTTCGTGTTCAATTTGGTCGAGAACACTTTGCAGAATCATTAGGGGCAAAGCTGTATTGGTCAATGCTGCATGCCATAGGATAGTTCCTATCCTTGCCTTGGCTTTTGCATCACTATCTGTCGGATCTTTTTTCTTTTTGATACAACTGTTTAGAATGTTATTTATTCCCGGATAGATTATTTTGCCATCTTTGACTGTTTCAATATCATCGAACCATTGCTTCAGGTTCTTTTGATACTGAGTAACACTTATCGCTATCCAATCCCTTACAGCAATACGTGCAGCAGCAGAGGATATGGTACAACAATAGAAATAGTTCTCCATTTCGGTATCGATGCTTTGATACTCTCCTGTCGCTATTGATGAGAAGAGCTTTTTTACTCTTTCTTCTGTAGGTTGGAGGATATCCGAGAAAGGATCAATGTCATTGTCTTGTTCTTTCGTCCAAAACAAAGCAATAGTATCATCACTTATGTTTTGACGATTTGAAAACTTAAATTTCTTTTCTCCTTTTTTCCCTTTTTCTACTATTATTTCATGTCCATTCCCTACGAGATATCGAAGCGCTTCAATATAGTTTCTTGCACAATTAGTACATATACCAGAATTCAAATTACCTTTAAGATTGTACGATTCAAAGGCATTCGTATTGTATGAAACCAACATACTACCAGCAGTTTGTCCTTTGGGCAACTTAACCGGCCCATGAGGTTCATCAAGAATAGGATATGTATTTGTGCCACAAACAGCGCACAGATTTCCTTGTTTTTTTGAACATAAGGTATCTTCGTACTTTTTCTTTATTGCATCTTTAACACATTCAAGGGAAACCAGACGAGTAGAGTTGACCATAAAAGTCATATTACTATTTTGTTTAGCAGGGGGTAAATTTGAAAATGCTTTTATAGCCTTTTCAACCTCTTTGGGTTTATTGTAAAAAGAAAAAATAGGAAAAAGCTCTTGAACTTCTTTATACTCCTCCAACTTTGCAAGATATTTTTTATGCTTATCCTCAGCTTTATGCTTATCCTTAGAACCTTCAAATCCTAAAGTTTCTTGCGGTTTATCTAACAATAGTCGTGCTTTCCCCTGTTTTGCTGTCAGCATTTCAGCTTCTACAGTAATGTCACAAGGAATTAACTGAATGAAATTACCATCCTGATCTATAACAATATCCCAACTGCATTTTTCTTCTTTTAATGCATCATGGCCTTTTCGGATTCTCTTGCCAAGTTCTACTAATTCTGCAAACATACTTATTCCTCTTCTTTTTTATTGAATTCAAACAATATGCTATTTACAAATTCATTCTGCTTCGCACGCAAGTGGGACGTAGAAAGCATCTGCTCATTAAGTTCGTCAGGACATATCAATGTACTATTACGTACAACGGCATCATACATGTAGATGGGTTTTGCTTTATGGTCTTTATCATACCAGATATCGAACAACATGCTACCTATTGGATATGTCAGATTCAGCTCATTCGCGCGATTTTCATCTTCCTGAGTTACTGGGAAGAAATCACATGAGAATTCACGAGTTCCGAGATAAGGCTGATGCCAGCATTGCCCCTTGTTCAAACGTCGTACAAACATATCACGATATTTCACTATTGGCTCACAAGGATTTCTGCCTTCGCTCTTGTCTCTGTTCTTCACTTTCTCTATATTTACTTCGGACATATAGATAGCTGCTTCAATAATGTATTCAACATCACGAAGTACAACGCTATTTCTTTGTGCTCGATTTCCAGAGTCGGAAATATCAACAGGTCTGTCACTTTTTATAATATCGTTTAGCTCATTCCTCTTAAAAGAAGAGAAGGCAACAGGCTTCAATACTCTGATACTCTTTACCACCCATTGAAACTCGGGTTTCCATAAGATACACTCCAAAACACCTCGTGCCGCTGAAGGCGTCATGCAGGGATAAGTCATTCGCTCTACTTTCAGAGCAGGTTGGGTAAAACAAGCATAATCGCCCTTTACCCTTACTTTTACAAAATTTTCGTCAATCATATATAGTAAATTTCATCTTCGTTATTTATTCCTATTTCTTTAGAATATGCTCCAAACCAAATTTTTATACCGTTCGAGGGCCTTTTATTCTTGTCATCATTATTATCTTTAGACCTGTCATACACTTGAACACTATACTGAGCGATCTTCTGATAATCTTTTCGACTAAGATATTCTTTATCTTTAATCTCGTTGTACAAATGTAAGCTTTCATTGTCATATCGATAAATAAAGAATGTTGTGGTATTACTGTTTATGATATGATATTTTTCTGCTACCTCTTGGAACTTCAACTTCTTTCTCTCAGGCGTTATGGCGTCCTCCGCAGCATACAATTCTATAATCTTTGAATAATAATCCGAATAGAAATCAGCATCTGTCAGTCGGTTCTCATTGTTTCGATAACACAACTGTGCATATTGTGCAAATGTTTCATATTGACGTGAAGGCTGACCTTCATCCTCTAATTGGAATAAATAGACTTGACCTTCTTTCAATTTGCTCTCTCTATTGCAACGTCCTGCCGATTGGATAATAGACTCTAAAGGAGCCAATTCTCTGAATACCACAGGAAAGTCCATATCAACACCAGCCTCAATAAGCTGAGTAGAACAGAGGATTAGTTTTTTCCCATCCTTCAAATTTTGTCTAACCTCATTAATAACCTCCATTCTATGTATTTGACACATATTGGTCGAAAGATGAAGAACCGGTATTTCACTTTTTTCTTTCAACTTGTCAAACAGTGCCATTGCCTTTTTCTTCGTATTACATACAATGAGTGCTGAGTCATTTTGTTCCACCACGCAATTTGCAATACTTTCGAAAGATTGGGCTTTGTAATCATCAATGGATATGTACTTGACTCGTTTAGTGGAAGTAAAGACAGATGCTGGATTCTCGACAAGTGGCGTGATATGATCTATTCCACAGAAATCCTTCCTCGTCTGGAAATTAGGTTGTGTGGCCGTACAAAACAAAAAACTGCATCGGCAAAGGTGCAACATATCATTCAGCATCTTCATTGTACATTCGGCAAGATTCACCGGCAATGTTTGAATCTCATCGAAGATTACAATCGAATCTTGCAGATTATGTAACTTACGACATTTTGAACGTTGATTTGAGAATAGAGACTCAAAAAATTGAACAGCAGTAGTAATCACTATAGGATAATCCCAGTTTTCTGTCGCCAAATATTTTGAATCTCTGCAATAACTTTCTTCTTCGTTGGCTCCTTCATAGATTACATTTGAATGATGTTCAAGTATTACATCATAATCTTTAAATATGGTTTTAAGTTCATTTGCAGTCTGGTCAATGATGCTGATGAATGGCAGAACAATCACTATTCGTTTGATGTTAGGATGTGCTTTGGCATGATAGAGAGCCCAGCTTAGGCTTGTCAAAGTTTTTCCCATGCCCGTTGGCAATGTCATGGAGAAACACCCCTGAGTTGTATTTGCAAGACTTTGGGCATAAAGCCTTACATTTGTTCTCAACTCGTTCAGAGAAGTAACCTGTTTGAAAGAATCGAACCGCTTATTCAAGGCTGCCAAGAGCGTATCCACATCAAGAATTTTGCATGAACGTGCATCATACTGTTCTTTATGGAAATGCCGCTCCGTATCAAGACTATCCGCATCAACAAGTGCACTATAAAGCAATCGTGTGAATAGTTCCTTTTGAAAGACATCTCCTATTTTGTTAAATGAACTATTCTCACATATTGATATAATGACACCATCTTCTTCCATAGCCTGATGGATTTGATTATATCTGTTTTCATCTTTTGCACATTGTTCTAATGTTTTGAACAACATATCTCTATTGGGAAGCCCTGCATGATGTCCTATAACTGAAAATGCGACATTCTTGTTCATTCGTGCCATATAAGCCCCCCATTTTGCATGTGGTTCCTTTTCTCCTCTTGACCTTATATAGTTTTGAAATCCCTTGCTGTATTTTCCAATATCATGCAGTAAACCACAATACGAATATATCTCGGCAAAATCATCCGACAAAGCAAAAGATTTCATCAATTCTGCGACACCCTCACTATGTTGCTTCATTGACTGCTCTTCACCATTGCTGTTTTCAGAATGTGCTATATATTTATATTTGCTTTGTTTCATTATATTCATTTTATTCTTCTCTTTTTTCACCACCTTCTATCTCCCCTTCCGGCTTCTGAGCTTCAAAGGACTTCTTTGCCGACAAAGGGGTTACTACTTCACGTCCGGTTTTCAACTCCAGTTGTTCTCGTGCCACACGAGCCACATCACCACCGTCAACCGCACACTGCATGTTTTCACCCAACGTCTGAGGATCTTTCGCTTTAGTAATACTTGTTGTAGAAAGCTCGGCCAACATATTAAGAACCAATTCTTCATTGGTCATATTGTCCCGTAGATTTTCTTTCTTCAAACCCTTGAACTGTTTGTACTCCTTTGCCGACTTTCCGGCCCATTGCTGGTAGATGATGTCTGTGAGAGTGGCATATTGAACACCGTCCACGTTGTGCAGTTTCCATTGGTCGGTAAGGTCTTTACGGATTTCATCTGTAAGTCGCATCTTACCGTCTTCGGCACGCAGTTTCAACTGGTGACAGTTTGTCACCGGTTCAAAACCGTCTTCTTTTAGACGCTGTTTTAGTTTATTCCAATATTTTCGTGCAGCTTGGTAATCCTTGCTTTCTACAAGGATTCCAACTACATCAACTATCGAAAAATACCATTTTTCCTTTTCGTCATCCCACACGGTGCGGACTTTGCGTTCCTCAAACAATTCTAATGTTTCCTTCTTTGTCATATCCGGTTCTGTTTATATCATTAATATTTCGTCCGCCCAATGGTTGTCAAAGCTGAGGCCTGTGGCTTTATATATCAGCAACCCCTTTTTGATGGTCTTCATTGGTTTGTATTACCCACTGCCCACTCTCTTTGCTTTGATACAAATGTGATATCAACTGTTTTTCCGTTATCACCAATCATTGATTTAAGATTATAAGTTACAAACTTATGAAATAAATCACAAAACTACAACAAACATGAATGATAATAAATTTAAGATAGCCGCAGCACTTTCATTCTTATTTTTTACCATTCCCCTCTCATGTAGTCCAGTCACTCCTCTCACCCCTTTAGAGCACCTTCTGAAAGGGGGTACAATGAGTCAGGAACTGAAAGCTATTCAGTCAGGGACTGAAAGGCTTTCAGTTCCTGACTGAATCACGTTCGTTCAATGAGTGAAACGGAAGCACCCTGCAAGAAGAAGGATTTCGGAAACTGTTTGTAAACAAAAGTAAACAGGATAAGGATACCGGAAACATGGCACAACAATAATATTCTTCTTGGTTCTTCAAGAATCAGGTCCCCTAAAAAAAGTCTTAGCAATTCCCTATCACCCACTCCAATGCCTCTCCGTCGGCAAACAGTCTGTCGTCCGCCTGCATCATCCGCTTCTTCAGACGGAACTTTTGCTGGGACACGGAAGCGGGAGACACGGCAATGAGCGTGGAAATCTGCGCATTGCTGAAGCGCAGACGAATAAGCATGCAAAGCTGGCTGTCGGCAGGCGTAAGCTGGGGAAAACGCAGGACAAGGCGCTTGGAAGCGCCCTTGTAAACTCGGTCCGTAAGGCTCTGCAAATAGTTCCACTGGCTATCCGCAAGGAATTTGGGCTGGGCGCGCAACTGTTTCACCACTTCGTCTGCATCTATCATGGCAGAAGCAAGTGCCTGCACCTGCCCGTCGAGTAACCGGACACGCTCGCTCTCCTTTTGCAACAGTTCCAATTCGCGAGGCATAGGGTGGTCTTCATACTCCTTGAGGCGGATACGCAGTGATTCGTTTTCTGCATACAAACGGCCTCCGTGCTCCATGAGGTTCGTCAGCGAACTATGCACTTCCTCACGCTCTTCGTCGGTAAGCGACATCTCTTTCAGGCACTCTTCCAGTCCCTCCCGTTCGCGTTCATTGTTGCGCAAGCGCTGTTCGTTCTCACTCAGGCTGATAAGGTAATTGCGATGACGACGCTCTTTCTTGAACCGGATAAGGCTGAACAGCATAGCAGCGGAAATACAGAACATCAACACAGAAAACACTCCCCAAAGGAAACGCTCGTAACCCCTGACGGGCTTTAGCCGCAGACGCTTCCCATCGGAAAGTTCCTTTATCAGATTGTATTCACGATGCAAGTCGGAAATCAGACGGACGGCCTGTGCACTGTCGGCAGCACCGAACTGCACCAGCGAGTCGGCACGGACGAGGGATTGTTCGTAGTCCATCAACGTTTTACCGGAAGGTTTTGAACAAGCTGTCAGCCCCACAAGGAGAACCGGCAAGAGAAAGAAAGGGATGTGTTTCATCTTGGAATGTTGTGTTTATAATAAATGGATTCTTTAGAACTCACTTGTAAAGTGGAACTTGATATGCTTAAAGTCCATCTGTGCCATCTGCAACACATATCCGCTATCTGCCAAGAAGACATCCCTGCCCTCGCGGTCTTTCGCCATATATTGATACTTACGTTTCTTGAAGGCTTCCAATTCTTCGGCGTCGTCGCTCTCTATCCAACAAGCCTTATACAAACTGACCGGCTCCCAACGGCACTTTGCGCTATATTCATTCTCCAAGCGATATTGGATAACCTCAAACTGAAGCTGTCCTACCGTACCGATAATTTTACGCCCGTTAAACTGGTTGACGAACAACTGAGCCACACCTTCATCCATCAACTGGTCGATACCTTTGGCAAGCTGTTTCTGCTTCATCGGATCGGCATTCTCTATATACTTGAACATTTCCGGGGAGAAACTCGGCAACCCCTTGAAGTGTAAAGCCTCACCTTCGGTCAGTGTATCGCCGATCTTGAAAGTTCCGTTATCCGGCAGACCGATAATATCGCCGGCCCAAGCCTCATCGACAGTGGTCTTGCGCTGTGCCATAAACTGTGTAGGTGACGAGAAACGCATCGTCTTGCCATGACGCACGTGCAGGTATGGGGCATTCCGCGTAAACTTACCCGAACATATTTTACAGAATGCGATACACGAACGATGGTTAGGGTCGATATTGGCGGTAATCTTGAATACAAAACCTGTGAATTTGGATTCTTCCGGTTCCACCTCGCGTTCCTCTGCTTTTACCGGACGGGGACCGGGGGCTATCTCCACGAAACAATCCAAGAGTTCCTGTACGCCAAAATTATTCAGTGCCGAACCAAAGAATACAGGAGCAAGTTCGCCTTTCAAGTATTCTTCCTTATCAAATTCCGGATAAACACCGTCTATAAGTTCCAACTCGCCACGCAGCTTGTCCGCCAACTGGGAACCGATCTGCTTATCCAGTTCCTCTGTATCGACATCCACCTCCACCTTCTCGGTCACCACCTGCTTGGAAGGCTGATAAAGATTCAGATTATGTTCATAGATATTATAAACACCCTTGAAGCGGACACCGCTTTCGATAGGCCAGGTCAGTGGGCGTACATGGATGGAAAGTTCTTCTTCCAGCTCATCGAGCAAGTCAAACGGATCTTTGGCCTCACGGTCCATCTTATTGATAAAAATAATTACCGGTGTATTGCGCATACGGCATACCTCCATCAGCTTGCGGGTTTGCGTTTCCACACCCTTTGCGCCATCCACCACGATGATTACGCTGTCCACAGCCGTCAATGTACGATAGGTGTCTTCGGCAAAGTCCTGATGACCCGGAGTATCAAGGATATTGATCTTATAATCGTGGTAATCAAACTCCATCACGGAAGTCGTTACAGAGATTCCACGCTGTTTTTCTATATCCATCCAGTCTGACGTCGCTGTCTTTTTTATCTTATTGCTCTTTACGGCTCCCGCCACCTGGATTTGTCCGCCGAAAAGCAACAGTTTCTCGGTCAACGACGTTTTACCGGCATCCGGATGTGCGATAATCGCAAACGTCCGCCTTCTTTCTATTTCTTGGTTTGCCATATATAATATAGGTTCATTTATCAATAAACATGATTCCACTATTTTTCCAATTCCTCAATACACGCCTGCAAACTATCTTCCCAATGAGGAATTTCAATACCGAATGTTTTCTTTATCTTGCTCTTGTCTAACACAGAATAATGCGGGCGCGGTGCTTTGGCAGGAAACTCATCCGTATGCAACGGACTTACCTTGCAAGTCGTTATCCCCGCCAACCGATGGATGGCCAAAGTAAAATCATACCAAGAGCAAACTCCTTCATCACTGAAATGATAAATGCCGGGAACAATGCCCCGGTTGACTGCTGTAAAAATAACACGTGCCAAGTCATTGGCATACGTCGGTGTACCTATCTGGTCGAAAACAACACCCAACGTTTCACGCTCACGTCCCAAACGGAGCATTGTCTTCACGAAGTTATTGCCATAAACGGAATACAACCATGCCGTACGGATAATCATCGCACGGCTGCAATTCTTCATGACCGCCTGCTCTCCGGCCAGCTTGGTAGAACCATATACCGAATTGGGACAAGGAGGCATATCTTCCGTATAAGGAAGATGTCCCGTTCCATCGAACACATAATCCGTTGATACCTGTATCAATACAGCGCCGCGAGCTTCGGCAGCCGCTGCCAGATACCCCGGTGCAAGATGGTTCAGCTTGTCACAAAGTTCCACATTATCTTCCGCCTTATCCACTGCCGTGTATGCAGCGCAATTGACGATTACATCCACCTGATGGTCGGCAACAAATGTGTGTACTGCCTGTTCGTCGCAGATATCCAATTCTTGTACGTCTGTAAAGTAATAGGTGTGTTGGAAATTCTCCTGCGACAACACTCGCATTTCATTGCCAAGTTGACCGTTGGCTCCGGTTATTAAAATATTCATTAAAAAAGTTACACTTATAATTGATGTTACGATGAACAATTCTTTATTTAGTCCAGTTCCAATTCACCCCGTTTCTCCTTATCATAATAATTGGCAAGCAATGAAATGAAACTGCTGACAGCTTCTATCGCCTTGGCTGTACCCTGGCTGATTTCTTTCTTCTGCAATTTCAGTAACAGCACTCCGTAAAGAGCTTCGAAGCAAGTCTCCAGTTCTGATTCTTCTTTCTGACTACCTTTCCGGCGCAACTCCACAATGAAAGGCAATGCCTTGAAATATGATACATTATAAAACGGATATTTAGTGGAAGCGAGCAGCCCTGCATGAAGTTCCGTCAGGTTCTGTATCACGTTCCGATTGATTTGCAGATGCCCCTTTTCTTTCACCCCTTCGGTCTGCATCATACCGACGAGGTTTCCGTACCATTCTTCCAGTGCAGGACGTTCTTTTTCCGGGTATCGGGAAACAATATTGCGGCATATTTCATCAACATCGCACTTGTTGGCACGAATCAGATCCTCTACCTGCCACATATATATAAGGTATTCGGCTATGTTCTTTTCTTTCAGTTGCTGTGCAATCTTCATTCTCAAATTATCAATTAGTACAACGACTCTCCCATCAGCGTAAACACCAATCCGAGCACGGACACCACGATGACAATGCTTCCGATGATACGGTTCAATATCCAAATGCCGCGCAGGTTGAATTGCTTACGGACTTTGTTGACAAAGAAAGTAATGCCAAACCACCATGCCAAAGCTCCCAACGCAATGGCGAGATAACCGGTGACAGCCTCAAAGACCAGCACTCCTTCACTGACAAAAGCAAAACGGGCGAAAAGACCTATGAAGAGGAAAATAATCAGTGGGTTGGAAAGTGTGACGGCGAATGCCGTTATGAAGTTATGAAAATAGGAACCTTTGTTTGTAGAAATCGGACGAATGGACTGTACAGGGTTACTGCGAAATGTATAAATGCCAAAAACCAACAGGAGAATGCTTCCGAAAAGTTGTAGATAAAATATATTCTTATTGACGTAATCAAAGACAAAACTCATCCCATAGCCCGTCAACAAGGCGTATGCAATATCACTCAACGATGCTCCTATACCCGTTACAAAACCATACCATCGGCCTTTATTCAGGGTGCGCTGGATGCATAATACGCCTACAGGACCCAACGGTGCAGACACAATAACACCGATTATGAATCCCTTCCACAATATGTCAAATATGGTCTCTATCTGAATCATGGCTGCAAATATCGTATTTTTTTATGAGACAAACGAATAGTGTTAACGTTTTTTCCACGTAAAGTCTCCCAAAATAGACCCATTTCACAGCAAGACATACAACACACAGCCATTTAACGTTAAAAAAAAGCTCAATTCTAACATTAAATACAAGTTTCTGCAAAACACATGCAATAAAAAGATTATCTTTGCAGCAACGATAATCCTTTAGAACACAATCGAATGAAAACAATTTTTATCAATCTTCTACTTGCAGCGGCCTGCATCATGCAGTTTGCCTCCTGCGAAAAAGGCAGTGTGTATAATCCTGACAGCATCAGCAGCACAAAAGACCTGACCGCACCAGCCGATTTTGACTGGAAAACCTCTGAAAGCACGATCCTATCCATCACATCTCCCGTAAGCACTTTCGCCTCCATTTATACGGATGCCGCATGCAGCGCAGACAGCCTTATCATGGAGAATATAGCATTGAACGCCAATGAAGCTAAAGAAATATCATTGGAATTACCTACTTACATCACAAGCGTGTATGTACAGTATCCTACCGCCAACGGAACGGGTACATCGGAAGTCAATGTCGGAAGCATGACGCGTGCCGCCAACAAGTCATTGGTATTGCCGGCTACAACAGCAAGCAACACAGACTCAGACAACAAGTTCACACATGTATATTATCCTAACAAGAATAGCAAGGGTACACTCATGTTTGAAGACCTCTATCCATCAAAAGGAGACTATGACTTCAATGACTTCGTAATCGGATATAATGTGGATGCCTTTTTCTCCGTAGGCAGCAATGGGGAAACTCGTGACGGTTTCACGATGACCTTTCAGGTTCGTGCTATCGGCGGTTCACTGCCTTTCCGTCCGGCACTGCGGTTGAAAGGATGGGCCATGTCCAATTTAGAGGGCGCTACGATAGAATTCAAATCAACCCTAAATGACATCAATATGGAATTGGTATCCGGACGCAGCGGTAATGACGATGTGATTTTTGTAATCAACGGCACAGAAAATCTGAAAAGCGGTGGTTTCTATAACACGTATGCCAACAAGACGAGCACCAATTTTCCTGTCATAACCTGCAAAGTCATTCGCAACAATAAAAATGACGAGAGAAGATTCCTAAACTATATGTCCTTAGCGGCAGCATTACCCAACTATTTCGACTTCTTCATACAGAACACCTCTACCACAGACGAAATCCACTTCTACGGGTTCGGTCCTACGGATATGTGTACCACACAAAGCTCCACCACCGAATACAGAGACCCAAAGAGCAAATTAGTATGGGCCATCGCCATTCCGCAACTGATCGCTCACCCCCAAGAAGGTACAGACATTCTCAAGGTATATCCCAACTTCAAAGGATGGGTGTCGAGCGGAGGCAACAGCAGCGTAGATTGGTACACAAAGAAACCGCACGATACAGTCATCGACTTAGGCGACATAGATTAATCCGTCTTGTCCCTATTTTCCATATCTTCCTAATGTCAGCCGTCCGGTATTTACCATTCGGCTGACATTTTTATTTCTTCTTTTATTCGCCTCACCCAATGATTTTATTTATCTTTGCCGTCAATAAAAGATGAAGACACACAGAATAGTGGCTTCATCCGTAAACCGTAAATTGTAAAATAGTAAATATAGCTATGATCTTTTTTTTCAGAACCCCATCCAAGAGCGTGCTTGCCGTAGAATGCGGCCACGAACTTACTCAAGCAGACAGCGACAAACTCTGCTGGCTTTTTGGAGAAGCCATCCCCGAAAGTGAAGACAACCTGAAAGGATATTTCGTAGGGCCACGCCGCGAAATGATCACCCCTTGGAGTACTAATGCTGTGGAAATCACCCAAAACATGGGACTGAACGGTATTATCCGTATCGAGGAATATTTTCCCGTAAAAGATGAGAATGCAGAACACGACCCGATGCTGCAACGTATGTACAAAGGCTTGGATCAGAATGTATTTACAACCAATCGCCAACCGGAACCGATCATACACATCAAAGATATTGAAGCGTACAATGAAAAAGAAGGTCTGGCATTGTCTAAAGAGGAGATGGAATATCTCAAAAAAATGGAAAAAGATTTGGGACGCTCCCTAACAGACTCCGAAGTATTCGGTTTCGCCCAAATTAACTCCGAGCACTGCCGTCATAAAATCTTTGGCGGAACGTTCATAATCGATGGAGTGGAACAAGAGTCTTCCCTTTTCCAAATGATCAAGAAAACCACACAAGAAAATCCTAATAAAATCATTTCTGCCTATAAAGACAACGTAGCTTTTGCCGAAGGTCCGGTTATCGAACAATTTGCTCCCGCAGATCATTCCAAGCCCGATTACTTCCAAGTGAAAGACATAAAAAGCGTTATCTCACTGAAAGCGGAAACCCATAACTTCCCTACAACCGTAGAGCCATTCAATGGCGCATCTACCGGCACAGGTGGTGAAATACGCGACCGCATGGGTGGCGGCAAAGGTAGCTGGCCCATAGCCGGAACTGCCGTTTACATGACTTCTTATCCCCGTACAGACGAAGAACGTTCATGGGAAGACATCCTTCCTGTACGCCAATGGCTATATCAGACTCCGGAACAAATTTTGATCAAAGCCTCCAATGGCGCCAGTGACTTCGGCAACAAGTTCGGTCAGCCCTTGATTTGTGGTTCCGTACTGACTTTCGAGCACAAAGAGAAAGATGAAGTTTACGGATATGATAAAGTAATCATGCTTGCCGGCGGTGTGGGTTACGGTACTCAACGCGATTGCCTGAAAGGTACACCGGAAGCCGGAAATAAAGTAGTGGTCATCGGCGGTGACAACTATCGCATCGGCTTGGGCGGCGGTTCTGTATCTTCCGTAGATACGGGACGTTACAGCAGCGGCATTGAACTAAATGCCGTGCAGCGCGCCAATGCCGAAATGCAAAAACGTGCTTATAATGTGGTGCGTGCACTTTGCGAAGAGGATATCAATCCTGTTGTTTCTATCCACGACCACGGCTCTGCCGGACACGTAAACTGTTTGTCGGAGTTGGTAGAAGAATGTGGCGGAGTAATTGATATGAGCAAGCTGCCTGTCGGTGACAAAACTTTGTCTGCCAAAGAAATCATCGCCAATGAGAGCCAGGAACGTATGGGCTTACTGATTGAAGAAAAAGCCATTGAACATGTGCGCCAAATAGCCGAACGTGAACGCGCCCCGATGTATGTAGTAGGAGAAACCACAGGTGATCATCGTTTTGCTTTCCAGCAAGCTGACGGCGTGCGTCCTTTCGACCTTGCCGTAGAACAAATGTTCGGTTCGTCCCCAAAAACTTACATGGTGGACAAAACAGTGGAACGTCATTACGAAATGCCCAAATATGAACTTTCCAAATTACACGAATATATTGCTAATGTGCTCCAATTGGAAGCAGTAGCTTGCAAAGACTGGTTAACCAACAAGGTGGACCGTTCCGTAACAGGCAAAATCGCCCGCCAGCAATGTCAAGGTGAACTTCAGTTACCGTTAAGCGATTGTGGTGTCGTAGCTTTGGACTACCGTGGCGAAAAAGGCATCGCAACTTCTCTCGGACATGCTCCTCAGGCCGCACTTGCCGACCCGGCTGCCGGCTCCATTCTTTCTGTCAGCGAAGCCTTGACTAATCTGATCTGGGCTCCACTTGCCGAAGGGCTGGACAGTGTTTCTCTCTCGGCCAACTGGATGTGGCCCTGCCGTTCACAAGAAGGTGAAGATGCACGTCTCTATACGGCAGTCAAAGCATTAAGTGACTTCTGTTGCGCCCTGCAAATCAACGTACCCACAGGAAAAGACTCTCTCTCCATGACGCAAAAATATCCTGATGGAAGTAAAGTGATTGCTCCGGGCACAGTAATAGTCTCTGCCGGCGGTGAAGTGTCTGATGTAAAAAAGGTAGTCTCCCCGGTTTTAGTCAACGATGAAAAAACCACCCTTTATCACATAGATTTCAGTTTTGACAAATTAAAGTTAGGTGGTTCCGCCTTTGCACAATCATTAGGCAAAGTAGGCGACGAAGTACCTTGCGTACAAGACGCAGAATATTTCCGCGATGCATTCCTTGCCGTACAAGAGCTGGTGAACAAAGGACTGATTCTCTCCGGACATGACATCTCTGCCGGTGGTCTAATCACTACTTTATTGGAAATGTGCTTTGCCAACATGGAAGGCGGTATGGAAATCAACCTGGATAAAATCAAGGAGAAAGATATTATAAAGATCCTGTTTGCTGAAAATCCCGGCATCGTTATCCAAGTGAGTGACAAGCACAAAGAAACTGTCAAACAAATTTTAGAAGATGCAGGTGTGGGGTATATCAAGCTTGGTAAGCCGACAGATGAACGCCATATCCTCGTGTCAAAAAGCGACGTCACCTACCAGTTTGGAGTTGACTATATGCGCGACATGTGGTATTCCACATCATATCTCCTTGACCGCAAACAATCTATGAATGGATGCGCCAAGAGACGCTTTGAAAATTATAAGATGCAACCTCTGGAATTTGTATTCAAGCCAGAATTTAAAGGTAAATTCTCACAATATGATATTGACCCGAACCGTCGTACCCCTACCGGCATCCGGGCAGTCGTTATCCGCGAGAAAGGTTCCAACAGTGAACGTGAGATGGCTTATGCACTCTATCTGGCCGGGTTTGACGTAAAAGATGTAACTATGACTGACCTCATCAGCGGGCGTGAGACATTGGAAGACGTAAACATGGTTACGTACGTTGGTGGATTCTCAAACTCAGACGTCCTTGGCTCTGCCAAAGGATGGGCAGGAGGATTCCTTTACAATTCCAAAGCCAAAGAGGCCCTCGACAAGTTCTACGCCCGTGAAGATACTCTTTCATTGGGAATTTGTAACGGTTGTCAACTAATGATGGAACTTGGACTTATCAACCCCGAACATAAAAAACAGGGCAAAATGCTGCATAACGACTCACACAAGTTTGAATCTGAGTTCGTCAGCGTTGTTATTCCCACTAACCGCAGTGTCATGTTTGGTTCATTAAGTGGTAGCAAAATCGGTGTATGGGTGGCTCATGGAGAAGGTAAATTCTCCTTACCGTATGAAGAAGATAAATACAACATTGTTGCCAAATTCAATTATGATGAATATCCCGGCAATCCGAATGGTTCTGACTATTCAGTAGCAGCATTAGCAAGTGCCGACGGCCGCCACCTTGCCATGATGCCCCATCCGGAACGCTCCATCTTCCCGTGGCAGAATGGCTGTTATCCTGCAGATCGCCTGAACAGTGACCAAATCACTCCTTGGGTAGAAGCGTTTGTCAATGCACGCAAGTGGGTGGAGGAAAAGATGAAAAGGTGATAAATGCCACAAAATAGCTAATGTGCCGGGATTTCTTACTATCCAGAAGTCCCGGCACTTTTTTACTTCATCCCGCACTCCTTTCTTCATTCTCTTTTTGTTTTTCTCAAACAAAAGCATTACTTTTGTGTTAAATTTGCAATCCCCCCTAATTGGTATAAACACTCAAACGTCATCAACCATTATGAGAAAATGCCTGTTTTTCTGCATATTGCTACTATTTCCAGTTATAAGCAATGCCCAGACATATAAATATATCGGGGTGGAAGACGGACTAAGTAATAGAAGGGTGTATGCTATCCAGAAAGACAAGAAAGGCTATATGTGGTTTCTCACCCATGACGGCATAGACAGATACAATGGAAAAGAATTCAAGCAATACAAATTGATGGACGGAGATGAGGAAGTAAACTCAATGATGAACCTGAATTGGCTATATCTGGATTCACGTGGTACAACATTATGGGAAATAGGCAAAAAAGGACGCGTTTTCCGTTATGATTCCAAACACGACCGCTTCCGGCTTGTATATAAACTCCCAGAGAGTGAAGTGAAAGGACGCCCCACACCTGTAAGCTATGGCTTTATTGACTCCAATGACATTGTATGGCTCTGCAATGAGGATGCATTATATCTGTATAACAGCAATACCCAAAAAGTGACATTCATCCAAAATGAAATTGGAGAAAGGATTACAGATATCGTACAAATAGATTCAACCCATTACTTCATCGGAACAGATGTCGGCATTCATTATGCCGAGTTACTTAATAATATTTTAAAACTCAGTCCTTGCGCTCAACTGGATCTCATAAAGATTCAAATCAATGAATTATATTACCATGAACTTTCCAATAAAGTCTTTATAGGAACATTCCAAAGAGGAATGTATGTATATGATATGAACAAGCACCAAATCATGTACTTACATGCCGGACTGACGGATGTTAGCATTAACTGTATCCGAGCCTTCGGCGACAAAGAGATTCTTATCGCAACAGATGGAGCCGGAGTTTATAAAATGAATACAGAAACCTATGAATGCATGCCATATATCACTGCTGACTACAACCGATACAATGCAATGAATGGAAATACCATAAATGACTTATACATTGATGATGAACAACGTATATGGATGGCCAATTATCCCATAGGCATAACTGTACGCAACAATAAATACGCAGATTACCAATGGATAAAACACTCCATTGGGAACAAGCAATCTCTTGTCAATAATCAAGTAAATGCAGTCATCGAAGACACAGACGGTGATTTATGGTTTGCCACCAACAATGGCATAAGCCTCTATATAAGCAAAACAGGGCAATGGCATTCTTTCCTCAGCGGATTTGATGCGGTTTCTATCAAAAACAATACTTTTATATCTTTATGTGAAGTATCTCCCGGTATCATTTGGGCAGGCAGTTATAGTTCGGGCATTTATCAAATAAACAAAAAGAAGCTGTCTGTCGATTTCTTCACTCCATCTTTATTCAGCAAGTTAAACATCCGTCCGGACAAATATATCCGTGCCATGTTGAAAGCATCCGATGGGAAAATCTGGTCCGGAGGATATTACAATCTAAAGGAAATAGACTATGTACACAAAAACATAAGATACTTCCCCGAACTAAGCGGCATCACGACTATCGTAGAGAAAGATACTGAGCACATGTGGATAGGTACTGCCACCGGTCTATATTTATTGGAAAAAGAAACCGGTAAATTCCGCCAAATACAGTTACCCGTAGAGTCCTATTATATCTATTCATTATATCAGATGCCGGATGGACTGCTATATATTGGCACAAACAATGCAGGATTATTGATATACAATGCGGCAAAAGATACATTTGACCATTATCACAAGGATAATTGCGCTTTGATTTCCAACAATATATACACAATTTTATATGATGGAAACAGAGACATATTCCTCAGTACGGAAAATGGCCTGACCAGCTTCAACCCCATAGAAAAGATATTCCGCAATTGGACAAAGGAACAGGGATTAAAATCCGACCATTTCAACGCAACTTCAGGAACCTTGAGAAAGAACGGAGATTTTGTTTTTGGCAGCACGGATGGAGCTATTGAATTCAACAAAAGCATGGAACTCCCCCGTAACTATAAATTCAAAATGGTTTTCA